>JBBSPE010000004.1:0-63510 GCA_038259155.1 Gemmatimonadales bacterium | reverse complement strand
CGATCGAGCGTACTGCCGGACTTCGGACTGTTGGCCGCCCGGAATCGCACGGAGTTGCCAAACTCCGAGATGATTTCTTCAATGTCGTTCTTGGCGAACTCGTAGCGCAGTCCGGTGGTGGCGTCGCGGAAAATGACAGACGACGCGCGGATGACTTCAACACGCCCCTGCACGCGGCGCCCGCTTTCGAGGCGCAGTTCGTCCAGACCGGTGGCGGCCGGTCGCGTGTCGGGCGCGCTGGCGGCGCCCGTGCGCGTACCCGCTGATCGAGCGGGCGGCGACGTGGCACGTGCGGTGCGGTTGGTGGGGCGCGTGGCCGGCGCGATGCGCTGCGATGACGCCTGCTGCTGCGCGTTCAGGGGTAGCGCGTTGCGCGTGATACCCGGCACGCCGGGCGATCCCGGGAGGACGTCGTCATTCTCCCTCGCCGCGCTGGATGATGATGGTCCGCCAGCCGCCGCATCGCCGAGCCGTCGCGCCGCCGAACGCTCGGCGAGCTCCTGGTACGCGCCCGGCGTGGCGCCCTGCGCGGGCAGTCGGGTCATCGCCAGAGACGGTGCGGTGCCGCTGCCGGGCACGAGCGGTACACGCGTCGCGGCGCCGCCCACGCCAATGCCGTTCATGCCGATGCGACTGTCGGGGGGGATGGACGGTGGCGGAGAGCCGCTGCCTTGCGACAACGGGCGTTCGGTCGCGGAGCCTGCACCACCCGCTGCGTCCAACGCGAACTCCGTGGCAAGGCCTATGGTGTCGAGCAGCACGCGCTCGTCCAGGGGCCGCGCGGCCGTACCTGTGGCCGCACCCGTCGCAACACCCGTGGCCCGACTACTCACCGCCGTCCGCGAGAGCATGGAGTCCTGTCCGCGCATCGCCTGCACGCCCACAAACACGGCGAGGCCGGCCAGGATGGCCACCGACGCCTTCGCGACCACATTGTCGAGCGCGTCGGGCCACCAGCCCGACGACCGCCGTGCGACATAGGGGGGGCGCGCCGGCACGGGGCGCGCGTACGCCACCGGACGACCGCTCGCGGCCGTGCCGTGTCCGGTTGCCGTCGCGGCGCGCCACACGGCCCCTCCTGCGGCCGACGGTGGCGTTGCCGCATACGTCCCTCGGCGCGGCACTTGACGAGCCGGCGGGCCGCCTCTGGCGCCTGCGGCGGCTCCCGAAGTACCACGATCGACCACAGCGCCTGCCGCGGGCGTCTGGACCCACTGCGGCTCGTCACCGGCGCTCACCGGCGCGTCCACGAAGGCCGTGAGTTGCCCGGCATCGATCGCACCCAACGCGAACGCCCACGCCTCCACCGCCCAGCGGGCCGCGTCGGGCTGTACGAACCGTTCGCCCACCCACTGCATCACCAGCGCCGTGCAACGTGCCGACCACTGCGCCGCCGGCATGTGGGTGCGGGGCAGGGACTCGGCCACACCGCGATCGAGCGCTTCGAGCAATAGATTCGCGAGCGGACGAACATCACTGCCCACATCGTCGAGCAGCAGATTGCGGAACACGTCGAGCGACGGTTCCGCCCAACGCTCCGTGCCGTGCACGTGGCGGTGCAGTGACTCCCGAAGCAGGCGTCTGGCATCGCTGCGAACGGCGGTCACGGCCGAACCCCTGGCACGCCGTCGGCGCCCACCACGTCATCGAGGGTGCGCGTGGCCAGGAGGTCGGCCATGATGCGGCACGTCTGCGTGCGGCGATAACCGATGACCGCCTGCGTCTCGGTGATCGTGCGCGCCGAGAATCCGCCGGGTACAAACTGGCCCGACATGCGAAACACGAACTGCACACCGTCGCGCGAGGCGACGTATGGCTCGGTGGCAAAGTGCGCCGCCGGATCAATGGATCCGCGCACACCAGGTCGCGTGGTGAACTCGAAGCGGTTCGATCCGGGCGCGTGCAGCACCTCCTCCACCGAGTGGATGACGTCGCGACCGAGTGCCGCGGCCACGGGTGCGCACAGCGAGTTGCCGTCCACAGAGCGCACACGCTGCTCCACGCGGTAGGTACCGCCGACGCCTGCGGCGATGAGCGCATCGGCATCGGACACTGGCGATACAGCGCTCGGCGAAACGGCCGCGCCTGAACTTGCACCGCGCGTCAGCGCCAGCGCAGCACCCGTGCGCGTGGTGACGCTCTGCACCCGGCTTACGGGCAATCCGTACTCAAGACCGGTACCCACGTCATGCACGTACAACATGGTTGGCGCGACGAGACGAATCGCGCCAATGAGCGTGCGGCCATCGTCCATGCGAATGGTGTCGAGATCAGCGCGCGTCGCCGAGGCGGGTGGCAACGCCGCTGGCATCGGTATGGGACGAGGCAGAACGCCGGTCGGCGCGTCCGCGGTGTTGCCGAGCGCGGCGCGTCGAATCACCTGTTCGGTAACGGCACCCACGTTCGCCGCAGGCACCTCCGCGCTGTCAGGAGACTCCGCGCCTGCAGGCGCGTCCGCGACGTCGGGCTCCGCCGCACCGTCGGACGCCGCCGCAGGATCCCGCGGCGTGAGCAGCACCACGAGCACCGCCACGAACATCACCGCGGCCATCACGCCGAGATTGCGCCGGACATTGGGCACGTGCACCGGCCCGGACGAACCCTGCCATCGCGGAATGAACACCATGCGCTGATTGCCCGGCAGAGCGCCCAAGCGCCCGACAGACGAACCGCCGGCCCATGAGGGTGCACCCGGAATGCCCGGTCGCACGGCACCGGTTGCGCGCGGCGCGGGCACCGGCCGCATGCCGCGCGATCTGCCCGCAGGCTGATTCGCACGCTTCTCCTCCACACGCTGCTGCGCCGCCTGCTGCACACGCTCGGCCGCATGTCGCGACTGCAGCTGCTGTACCGCGTCGCGCGGCACCACACCAAGCGCGACCGCCCAGGTATCCACGGTCCAGGCGGCAATCTCCGCGTCCACGTACAGCTCGCCGGTGATGCGCGCGACCAGCGGCGCACGTCGTTCTGGCCAGCGCGCTGGCGACACCACGGCCATGTTTCGCAGTGTGTCGGCCATGCCGTGCCGTCCCACGCGCAACAGCAACTCCACCAGCGCGCGATGATCGCTGCCGCAGGCGTCCAGCAGCAGGTTGCGGAATCGCGTGGGCGGGTCTGAAGGCGACGGCTCACCCGCCGCGAGCAGATCGGCGAGCGTGTCCGCAATCGCGTCGCGCGTGCTGCGCACAGGAGCCTCGGCCGTAGCCGGCGTGGACACGCGCGTGCTCAGCGCAGGAAGTCCACGTGCAGCACGCGGCCGGGTGTTTCGGCGCGACCCCGCAGCGCGAGCCCGGGCACGAGCTCCACTTTCTGGTTGTGCCCGATCGTGTCGCCATCCACCACCTGCATGGGCTCGTGCGACGTGTTCACGATCCACCATTTGCCGCCGTCCTGCGCGACGTACCCCAACGGCGTGCGGTCAGCCGTTTCGTTGGGTGACACACCAGCGCGCAGGTGCCACTCGTGCAGCACGAGATGGTGAAACAGGCTGAAGGTGATGCCCTCGTCCTTGAGGCCGCTGCCCGTGTCCCGCAGAACGCGCGCGTACGGCAGCGGACTGCCGATGCGCTCGTTGGACCATGCGCAGGTAGTGGGCAAGCCGGGACCGGCCACGATCCAGTGCCGGCCGGAACTCGTGGGCGCCAGCATGTGCAGCGTGCGATAGAGTGCCGACTCCCACTCTGCCGCATCGGGCCTCCGGTTGGGCACGTGCAGTCCATGCACGAAACTCTTCTCGAACAGTGGCGCGAGATGCGGCCCGAGCCGCTGGTACGGAACCTGAATGGGTGTGGACGGCGGGTTGCTGCGATCGGTGGGGTGCTCCACGAACAACGCGCGGGCGCCCATGCTCAGCGTTTCGTCTTCCTCGGGCGAACGCGCGCTGTTCACGCGCGTACCCTGCAGCGGATGGCGCTGCAGCAGCAGCTGGTACAGCAGCACAGCCAGTGCATGCCGATCGGTGGCAATACTCGGCACCGCCTTGCCCGCCAATACCTCCGGCGCGATGTACCCCGGTGTGCCCAGCACCGACGGTGGCGCGATGCCAGGCACCACCAACGAGTCGATGTCGATCACGCAGGCGTCGCCGCCCTTGGGATCAATGAGCACGTTCTTGTTGGACAGGTCGCTGTGCGCGAGGCCGGCAAAGTGCATGCGGCGAATCGCGCGGGCGAGACGTGTGGCCACACGCAATCGGCCGAGCAGCGTGCCCTGCTCGTCGGGCGGCACAAAGCGCGATGCCTTGCCGCCGGTGAACCACTTCACCTCCTTCTCCTGCCGCGTGCCGAATTTATCGGTGAAGTAGAACGCATTGCGATAGACGGGCGTGACCACGCCCAGCGGCGGCCACACCAGCGACTGCCGGCGCGCGAACTCCTGCGGCAGCGCGTGCGGACCGTCAGCCATGGCGACCGGCCAACAGAAGTACGGCGTCCAGTACTCGCCGTGCGCACCAAGCGCCGGGTTGTACGTGGCGATGATGCGCGTGAGCCGGTCAACACGCTCGCGACGGTCTGACAGATGCCCGAAGTAGAATCCGACGGCGTACTGCCGATCGCGCGTGAGGTAGACGCGCTTTTCCGCACCGGTGCCCACCGGCGTGTCGTCGAGCTGCAGCGTGCGACCGTCGGTCAGGCGGACGCTGACGGTGCCCATGGCGCAATTGAGGTGGGTGCCGAGCGGTGCAGGGCAACGGCCAGTGTGCGATCGTCGTTCTCGCCACGTTTTTCAAACGCGAGCCAATCGAGCAGCACCTCGGCCGGCGCACTCACGCCGAGCAGCGCGGGCGATTCGGCCTGCGTGGCAAGCCCCATGAGCGGTGCATTCGCACCATGCACCAGTTGACCGAGGATCGCCGGCGCGTGTTTGGGAAACGGATAGAACGGGTCGTCCACTCCGTCGGTGGCGAGCAGAATGGCCGCGAGGTCCGGCACATCGAGCACCACGGTGGCCGCTGTCGCTCGTTCGGCCGTTTCCGAATCGGGGACAAAGCAGCCCACTTCGCCTGACCAGTCGCTGGAGTCGCCGGCGCTCGGGCGCGAGATGCGGCCGTCTGCATGCGCGAGCACGAGCGCGCCGTCGCCCACTTGCGTGCTCAGTACGCGCGTGCCGTTCGGCAGCGGAGTCCAGGCGGCGGCAATCACCGTCGTGCGCAACGCGCGTGGTTCGATGGCGCATGCCGCGGCGAACGCGCGAACCGCGTCCAGCGCGGACGAGATCGCGTGTTGCGCAGTATCAGCGGTGAGATCCGCGGCATCGCGCAGGCTTGCGCCCACGACGTGGGCCGTGATCGCACTCCCGAGCCGGCTCCACGTGGACGAACCCGCGCCGTCGGCGACCACGAGCACACCGCGCGCACTGGCGTGATGCACAAACAACGCGTCCTCGTTGAAGGCACCCACATGCGCGTGGCGGCGCCCGCGACGCGACGCGCCCGTGACATGCCACTCGGCGTCCCGCGTGTGCGCCACCGAGGTGTGCGCCATCGTCGCCTGCGGAGTGCGTGTCAGCAGTGCTGCCGCCGCATGGTCCCCGACGGCCACGCGCAAGGCCTCGTGAAACTCGGCCGGGCACCACACACCCTCGGGTTCGCGCACCGTCCACGTGGCCGGTTTGGGTGGCGGCAGCTCCTCCGGTGCCACGAGCACAGGAGTGGGCTCCGCCTCTTGGGCGGATTCACTCACGGCACGATCGTGATGCCGGGCGGCGGAGGCGGCAGCGTGATCGCGCTGCCATCGGCGACGGCTCCAACCTTTTGCGACGTCTGCTTCACGGACGCCGACACGAAACTGAAGAACGCGCGGAAGGCGTCGGGGGACATTTCCTGCATGAGGATGACATTCTCCGTGACCTGCTTGAGCACGTTCACATCGGCCTGATCGCCGCAGGCCACCGCGATGATGTTGGCGGGCCGTCGCTCGCGCAGCTGCTGCGCGTACATGGGCCAGTCCACGTCGGTGGGTGCGCCGTCGGACAGAATGAACACGAGCGGACGCCAATCGCCCTTCACGTCGGCGGTGGTGCGCACGAGCTCGCGGTCAAAGCTTTCGAGCAGGAGACGCAGACCGTCGCCGAAGTTGGTGACACCGCTGGCCATGAGCTCCGGCGGATTGAACTGCGCAACTTCGGTGAGCGGCACCACCTGCTGGGCGGAGTTACCGAAGGTGAGAATGGAGAGATAGGCGCTTTCGATGGCCTGGGGGTCACCCATCAGGTCACGATGCAGCTGGCGGATGCCGGCCTTGACCGACTCGATGGGGGTTCCCTGCATCGAGCCGGACACGTCGGCGAGAATGAATACGGGCAGGCGACGGGTCGTCACGGGACGGCTCCGGGCAAGGGCGAACTGAGGGAAGTCGCGGAGTCCGCGACTGGACGGTGCAGCGTGCACCGCTGGGAGTGAACGCGCAATCGGTGTACGACGGTTTCGAACAGTTCGGTTCCACGGAGTCTTGGCGAGCCGCGCGCCCGGTGAAACGGGAGACGCCCCGCGGCGCCGAAGCACCACGGGGCGTCTTGACCGGCGGGTGAACTGGTCAGCGCCGAGGCGCGTTCCCCGGTCCATTGCCGTTCCCCGCGACCGCGCTGCCAACGGCGGCGGTGGGTGTTGCGGCGGCGGCCGTTTCCGCGGAAGAAGCGGCGTTTACCGGCACCGTGGTGGCGGAGTCAGCCACCATGGAGTCTGCACCGGCCCCATTGTCATTGTAGAACCCGGGGAAGGGCACGCCGTTCCAGTCGGGACGTCCCCAAATCGCCGGGTAGTCCTTGGCCATCTGGGCCGCGTAGAGCGGCTTGTAGGCGCCGTTGTGACACGTGCTGCACTGTGCCTTGGGCGCGTCGCCCATTGCGCCGAGGCGCACATCCGGATAGACCGGCTGGAGCGGCGCGAGGAAATTCGTGTTGAGATCGCGCATCATGAGGATGCCGTGATACGCGGTGACGCGCTGCGGCGGAGCCTCTTCCCAACTCCGGAAGGCCCGGGTGTTGTGGCAGTACGTGCAGTTCACGCCGAGCGACGTGGACTGGGAGATCATGAGCTTGTACGTCCACTCGGCCTGCTTGACCGAAGAGCGATTCGCGTTGGACGGCGCCATTTCCGCCGTGGCCACGCGTGCGCCATCGCGGTCGAGGTAGTGCCGGAGGTGATCGGTTTCGCTGCCATAGAACCAGAGCCCACTCGGAAGCGGCTTGCCCATGTGGCACGTGTAGCAGGTGACGCCGGTGTTGGCGACGTGCTGCGGGTACTGCGAGTTGATGTGCCGCGTCATCTGCAGCATGCGGCGCGCGACGACCTTCGTGTAGATGGGCTCACCGTTCGCGAGCGTGTCCGACGCGAAGTTCGCCGGGTTGTGGCAGTAGGCGCAGTTGCCCGTGCCTGCCACCCACGTGCTCATCGCAATCATGGTGCGATTGAACTCGGCCACGGAGATGTCGTTGAGCACCTGCACGTTCTGCCACGGCAGCGGCCCCGGAGGGGAGCCGCCAGCCGGCGGCAACGTCGCTGGAATCGCGATGCCGGCGGCTTTGGCGTCCAGCTGGTCCATGTCGTACGGGACTTGCATTCCGGTGCCGCGATAGCCCGTCTGCACGACTTCCTTGGGACCGAGATCGCAGCCCGCGAGGGCCGCCGCCGCGACGAGCGCGGCGGCGGAGAGTGCACGTGCGCGAAGGGCGCTCATGGCGTGTTCCTCGGCGCGGCGCTCGTGTCCGCGGGTGGGGTAGCGGCAGCGGTGGTATCTGCCACCGTGCTGTCCGCTGCAGTGCTGTCCGATTGCATCATGCTACTGTCCATCATCATCGGGACCATACCGGCGGCTGGAGCGAGGTACGAGGGGAAGCTGTCGGGCGACGTGCCCTGATAGCGTCCACGCAGGAACTCGCGCTGATCGTCGGTAAGCGCGTTGTTTCGGACCGGATATGTGGCCACCAGGCCATGCTTCTGGCCCCAGAGGTACCAGTTGTCCACCACCGTGCCCGTGAGCAGGATGCCAATGCCACCCGTGAAGGTGGTGAGCACCGCAAACCACCACGCCCAGCGGTGAATGGACTCCATGGTTGCATTGAAGCCCATCGTCCATCTCCAGAACAACATCGATCGCTCAGCTGCTGTTCCCCGATCGGTGATCTGCTCGATTTCCCGCTCGCCACCCATTCGCGACACCGCGAGGATGGTGGCGCCGTGCATCGCAAAGAGCACCGCACTGCCGTACAGGAACACGATCGAGAGCGCGTGGAACGGGTTGTAGTAGAGATTCCCGTACCGAATGGAGAACGCGCTGGTCCAGTCCAAATGCGGGAACAGTCCAAAGGGGACCATCTCGCTCCAGCTGCCCACGAGCAGCGGCTGGAAGAAGAACGTGGAATAGAGGAAGATGGCCGAGGCGAACGCCCATGGAAGATGCGTGCCCATACCCAGCGCGCGAGCGCGCTGGTAGGTGCGCACCCACCAGAGCAGGATGCTCACGGTGAGGAAGAAGCCGGCCATGAGATACCACCCGCCCTGTGCGAGCGGTGGGATGCGCAGGCCGAACTGTGGTGGGGGCGGTTCGAGCGCCAGCCACGGAAGCTGGCGAATGAACTCCACCCAGCTCCAGTCCACCGACGCCCACATGTTGAGCCCGATGATCTCGATGGCCAGGAAGCCAAAGATGAGCGACGTGATGCCGGCCCATCCGAGATAGATCGGACCAACCTGTGCGTCACCGACACGTCCGGCGAGCGATAACAGGAACGGCTTGCCATACCGGGCGCCTGTGGCGCCCATCTCGATCGGGAGACCCGGATCGGGAGCATGACGCACCTGCACGCGCGTGAAGAGATTTTGGTACTCGAGCATGCGCGAGAGCCTCAGGCGCCAGGCCAGATGGGAAGATTGAGCCACCAGCCCCACCACTCAGGCCACCCCTTCGTCCAGAAGGGACCGGAAATGATGATACAGATGGCGCTCCAGATACTTGCACTGACCGCGAGGAACAGACCCAGGCGATGAATGCCGATGGCGCCGATCGAATACCCGACCAGATCACGGAAGAACACGTTCTCGTGTTCACTCGTCTTCACGGGCTCACCCTTCTTCGGATTCGTCACGGAGAGAATCAGCGAACCGTGCATCGCGAGCGCGAGACAGTTCGTGAAGAAGAACGTGATGGCGATCATGTGCGCCGGATTGTAGTGGAAGTGGAGGTATTGGTACCCCACGTTCGACACCCAATCCAGGTGCGAGAAGATGCCGTACGGGAAGCCGTGGCCCCACGCACCGAGCAACACCGGACGGAACACCACGAGTGTCACGTACGCGACGACGGCGGCGCCGTAGGCCCAGGGAATGTGCAGGCCCATACCCAGCTTGCGGCTGATTTCCGCCTGACGCAGGGCCCAGCTGAAGAAGGCACCGATCGCACACACCGTGACGAGCTGCCAGAGCCCGCCCTCAGCCAGTGGCGCAAAGCCAAGCCCATACGAAATGTCGGGCGGCGCGATGCTGATTTGCCACAAATTCCACGTCGGGCCCATGGCCGCGCCCCACACCAGCAGCAGCGTTCCCAGAACCGCAAAGAAGACGGTCGTGACACCAAAAAAGCCCACATAGAACGGACCGAACCAGAAATCAAACAGATCTCCGCCGATCAGCGTACCACCGCGGACTCGATACTTTCGCTCAAAACTCAGGGTCGCCATGGACTATCTCTCCGAGGCGGTCGAAAGACACGCTGTCATTCGGGAAGGGCAAGCAGAAACTTCAGGACACCGTGGGCGCGGGAACCGGCTTCGACCAAAGTCGAGCGATGACCGGTCCCGCCCCGCGGTGAGGAGTGCCGCGATCAGCGGCCGGGAGGCAGCGGCGACATCTCGGCCGCAGCCGCTGGGCCGGACGCCGACACTGACAGCTGATCAGCACCAAGCGTCCCGTTCTCGATCCACGAGTAACGCTGCGAGCTGAGCAGGATGAAGTGAATCATGAGCGCGAGCACGGCCAGGAAGCCCACCAGGGCTACCATCACGCGACGCGGGTCAAAGGACAGCCAAATGCGATGCATGGATCAAATCCTCGCGAGTGGGAAGAATGCCCCGCCGCGATGACGAGGCCGAAGAATCTCGAGCCTCGTCACGCGGCGCAGCAGAACCGAACAGGTCAAGCGGGGAGCGTGGCGCGGGGCCGAGCAATCGGGACGACTCCCCCGATCCACTCGAACCCCCACGCTCCTGCGCGCCTGCTCAGCGCGGCTGCGCCGCGGCTGCTTTGGCCGCGTAGCTGGCCTTTACGTCCTTCGGCCAGCCGGTAATGCTGTAGGCCCACAGGTGGATGAACAACGCCAGCGCGCCCAAAAAGAACGCGAGACCCGTCATCACAACGTGCGGATCCAACCCCTGCCAGATTCTGTGCATGAAATGCTCCTTGTCTGGTCAGGAAATCAAAGCCACGGACGCCACATCCACGCCGCAACGTGCGCGACCGCGGCAACCATGACGAACCCAACGAATCCGGTGATGAAATAGCCGTGGAAGCCCCGGGCTTCTTCCTCGGTCATACCGCCTCTGTTCTCCATTCTGTCCTCCGAAGGAAAACGGACTGCTGCGCCCACCCGCGCAGCTGGGGAAGCCGCCCCAATCGGGGAATCGGCCTGACTGCTTTTCCGCGCTGTAAACTGAACCTTACACCTCGAACCGTCAAGTTTTATTTACGCTAATTCGCAACTTTTCTTCGCTCATGCCCAAAATCACCCCATGAAACCGCCATTTCCCGAAGAATGGCCGAACATACAGTACAGTTCACTCGTCCCATTCCGCGGATTGGAATGGCACGTCCAGGTCGCGCGACCCGCGCACGACCCCGGCCCGGTCGTCCTGCTGCTCCATGGAACGGGCGGCAGCACCCACGAGTGGGCTGACGTGCTGCCGGCGCTCGCGCGACACGCCATCGTGGTCGCCATCGATCTGCCGGGCCACGGATTCACACGCCAAAGCGTCGAGACGGGGGCGCGAACCGAAGCACCGCACGGCATCGCCCCACGTCCTGACCCCATGACCCTGCCCGGCATGGCCGCAGCCATCTGTGACCTGATGCTGGAGCTCGGCCTCGCGCCAGCGGTCATTGCCGGCCACTCCGCCGGCGCCGCCGTTGCCCTGCGCATGGCGCTGGACGCCCACGGGACGCCGCGCGGTTCGGGAGCGGCGCCGCAGGCCGTGGTGGGCTTCAATCCGGCGCTCGTCCCACCGCCTGCCGTGTGGGAGGAGCTGCTCGCGCCCGTGGCAGGACTCGTCATGGAGTCATCCTGGCTCTCGCGGGGCGCCGCCTGGGCCTCAGGGATGGGCGGGATCACGCGCGCGGTGCTCGAGTCCAGCGGCGCGCGACTCACGGCCCCGCAGCTCGCGCGCTACGCGCGGCTCTTCGCCAGTCCTCAGCACTGCGGGGGCGCGCTCTCCATGATGAGTCGCTGGAATCTGCCGGCGCTCATTCGGGATGCGGCCGGTTTGACCATCCCGTTCACCGCCTACGCCGGCGCCCGTGACCTCTGGGTGCCAGCCCGCGCCCTGGCCACGCAGCTCGCTCGCTTCCCCCGCACCACACTCATCGAGGTGCCAAACGTGGGACACCTGCTGCCCGAAGAGGCGCCAACGGTGGCAGTGCAGGCGATTCAGCAGCTGTTGTGACGCGCCCGCCGCATCCTACGGCACAAAGTCCCGCACGCGCACAATGAACAAACCTTCGCGTACGCTGGTGAAGATCACCACACCGCTCTTGAAGAACGGATAGTTGCTCCAGGCACCGCTCTCGGTGGCGCTGAAGCCCGGCCCGTCATCATTGAACGGCGCGCTGTCGAAATAGCCGATTTCCCTCGGCGCAGCTCGCTCGCTGATGTCGAGCACACGCAAGCCGCTCCCGTAGTTGGACTCGAAGATGCGGTTGCCCACCACATACAGATTGTGATCCGACGACTTCACGGGGCCGAAATACATGCGTGCCACCACCGGGTCACCCAGGTCGGTGAGATCCCACACGATGGTACGCGTGCCTTCCACCAGACCGTCCATCTCGTCGCCTTCGTCATTCATGTAGAAATAGCGCTGTTCGGCGTCGAACCACCCTTGGTGGGCGTAGGACACCGTGGGGTAGCTGTTGCGTCCGATGGTGACCGGCTTCGCCTTGTCCGTGACGTCGGCAATGTTGATTTCCTTCTCGTTGGACCCCACGCAGATCTGCCGACCGCGGTACTGCACGTCCGGTCCGGTGTAGGTCACGCACTGGGCATCGTGGGAATAGCCGCGCGGGTTGGCGCCGCTCTTGTCGTTGTAGCAGCCCATGAACTTGAGGTTTTCCGGCTCGCGCGCGTCCACCATGTGCAATCCGCCGCCACACGTTTCACCACCGCTGTTGGCGCCCACTACATACAGGAAACGGCTGGCGGTGTCGGCCACGACATTGTGCGCGCTGAAGATCTCGTGGTACGTGGTGTCCGGCGTAAAGGTGGGCACGTCGCGCGCCGTACGAAGGCGCGTGAGGTCGAACACCTGCATGCCGTGCGCCCCCGCGCCATCCGCGACGATGTACGCGTGGTTGCCGATCACCTTGATGTCACGCCACACCGACGGCGGCGCACCCTGTGTTCGCGGCAGCGTGCCCACGAGCCTCGGCGACGAGGGATCGGTCACGTTCACGAACGACGCGCCGTCGCGCCGAGCGACGAGCGCATAGTCCTGCTGCGTCTGTGGATCGGTCCAGCCCCACACATCGTTCACCCAGACGCCGCGTTCACCGCCCAGCGCGCTCACCGGCATGTGGGCAACCAGATCCACGTTGTGGCACGTGTACGCGCCGACCTTGCCACCGGTACACGGCGCCGCGGGGGTGGCCGCGTCGCCAATTGAGAAGATGCGGCCGGACAGCAGCTGCTGATCTGACCAGTCGTCGCCGCGGCGATGTGCGGCCAGCACGCGTCCCTCGCCGAAATCGCGGGAGGGCATGGAGACGGCCACGTGCGTGCCGGCGGACGCGAACGCGTAGCCGAACGCAAAGGGCCATGAGTTGCTGTCCGTGGAGTCGGCGCGGAACCGCAGCGCGCCCTGCCACCCGACGGCGGTGTCGCCGAGAAAGCGATACACACGCCCGTCGCCGCCGGGCGCGCCGACCCAGAGATCTTGTCCCACGACCGTGAACGCCGAGCCAAACTGCGTGCCGCGACCGCCGTCAAAAGGACGCAACTCGGTGCCGACCGTCCACGTGCCGTCCGACGCGCGCGCGAGCACATGCACCAGCGTCGCGCCGGGGGCCCCCACGAATGCGCGCGCTCCGTCGAGCAATACGGCGGCGCCGAGACGGGCAGCCGTACCGTCCGCGGCGCGCGGGATGTTCAAGGCGCGGGGCATGCTCCACGCCTCGTTGGCCACGTCGTTGGCCGCGTGGGTGGTCGCGTACACTCGCCCCGCGCCGCCGTCATCGGCGGGTGCGCCGATCAACAACGTGCCGTTCTGGAAGCTCAGACTGGTGCCAAAGCCGGCCGTGGAGTCCATCGCGTCCGGGCGCAGCGTCGTCTGCAGCTGCCATCCGCTCGCCCGTCGGACATAGTGGTAGACGCTGCCACCGCGCCCGGCGTCGGGAGCGCCGATCAGCAGGTCGTCGCCGGAGAGGGCCAGCGCGGTGCCGAAGGCGCCGCCGTCGGGCGCGACAAGTCGCGCGGTTTCGCCCCAGGGTGAGGTGCGCGTGGTGCGGGTGAACGCGTACACCACGCCGGTGCCAGCCGCCTTGCGGGGCGCGCCAACGATGAGTGTGTTGCCGTCCAGGGCGAGGCTGCGCCCGAAATCGTCCATGCGCGCGGTGTCGGACGCAGAGAGTCGCCTGCGCTCCTGCCAGTGCCCATTGGCGTCGAGGCCGTACGAGTAGATGGTACCGGGCCCGTACCAGTTGACCGGTTGCCCCACAAGCAGCTCGTCGTCGCTCATCACGAGGGCGCGGCCGAAGTTGGGTTCCTGGGAGGTCGCGGTGGCCGGAAGCGCGCCAATGACGCAGACGCACGAGAGCAGGATGCGAGCGAGATGAAGGCGACGGCGTAACGTGCACAGCATGGAGCTTCTCCAGAGGCGGTTGAACGGATGGGATGAGCAAGTTGCGCAGCACGAGGGCTGCGCGCGAGGCGGCGCGTACGGCACACTTGTTGCGACTTGCAGACTACTGGCGGTCGTGCGCTCTTTCTCCTTCTTTTCAGCGACCGCGCCGGTCGAGCCCGACGGTGCGCCTCACTCAGCGCCTACCTTTCCTGACTCTCCCGTGGTCCAATGCCCGATCTGATTCCCGAGATCGTCGCCAGCGCCCTGTCGCGCGTCGACCGTCGAGGTCGCTTCACGCCCGCCGACCACAGGGTGTTGCGCGCGCGCATCACTCCAGCAGTCTCTGGGGATCGCTCGGCAATCGGCCTGCCGCTCGACCATCCGGTGGAGCTGTTTGGGCCGTGGCATGATCTCGGGGAGACGGCGCAGACAACCTTGCGGGAAGCGGTCGAGCGCGACATCACGGGCACCATGCGCTTCTATCCGCGTGGCTCGCTGTGGAACGGGCTCATCCGGCGGTGCTGGGAGCTCGATCGTGACCTTGTGGAACGGCGGCGGTTCCCTTGGTTGCGTGGTCAGGCCATTGCCGTGGCGAATCGGCTGAGTGGCGCGCCGATCAACCTGCGTGCGCGTGCGCAGTTGGCGCTTGGTGCGCGGCGGTGGCATGCGGGCGGTCAGTGCGGTGTCACCGAGTTGCTGGCCGCGCTCGGGAAGACCCCACACTGGTTGTGCGGCGACTTCGTCGAGGGGGTGCGTGTGGATCCGCGGGCCGCGGGGTTTCACGTGGATACCCATCGCCACGTGACCGTCGGTTCGCACATCGGGATGGATCTCATGCCGACCGCCGAGGGCATGATCTGCCTGGAGGCCAACCTGCAGGTGGGCTTCTTGAAGCGGCGGCGCGAACTGCAGCCGCACAATCCGACGGGGAACGGCATCATTGCGGCGGCGCGAGCGGTTGGTGCAACGCACGTGCTGTGGATGGAGGGGCACCGCATCCCGCTGCAGGAATGGTTCATGCACACGTTGGGGGAGCTCGGTGCGCCGCATGGCATCAGCACCGAGTTTCGACAGGACCCGCGGATGCCGCGCCGGCGGGATCTCTCCACAGCGCGAGTGCCCGATCCAGCGCGCTCCTCCTGGGAGCTGCGTCCACCCGCGAACACGTTGCTCGTTCGGCGCAACGAATTCCGTGTGGGCCCGGACTACGTGATCAACGACAAGGAACCATTCGTGCGTGCGATGGCCCCCATTCTGAACGCGCCGGATGCGATGTCGCCCGTGTCAGTGCTGCCGCAGACGCGCGAGCCGGTGGTGCCCGCGGAGTCGTTCGCGCACGGGCTGCCGAATCTGGTCTACAAGTATCCGGATGGCTTGTCGGGTAACGGTGTCTTTTTCCTGCGTGCGCGAACCGTAGAGGATGCACGCCGTCTGGCGCGGGAGATCGACGCACGCACAGGGGAAGCGCCGGGACTGTTTCAGCGATTTGTGCCGTCGCAGCTGACCGAAACGGGGGCCGTACACGACGTCCGGGCCGAGATCTTCATCACGCCGCACGGTACGCATTTTCTCGGTGCGTTCCGTCGGACGGCCGCGTTGCCGATGCCGGCGGCGGTGCCGGAAGGCGTCGTTGATACGCCCGGCGCACTGACCTCTAACATGTCGCGTGGCGGTTCCATTGACGCTATCTCGGATGTCGAGATGGCCGCGGTGGAGCGCGCGGCGATCGCGGTGGGCGACGCGTTGCGGATGGCGCTGTCGCGCACGTTCGACGATGGACGGCCGCGTGCGGATCGGCGCGATCCTGGAGCGCGCGAGGCGCTGCAGGCACCCGCGAGCGCGCAGGCGATCGGATGACACCGGCCACAGCGGAGCCACGGATTGCCGATGAGCTCACGGGGGCCATCCAGTCTGCGCTGCAGCGCGTCGGCTCCGGCGGTCAGCTGCAGCAGGACGATGTGCGAGTCGTCCGCGAGCTGCTGCGCACCGCGGGCCGGTCGCGTCGCTTGCCGGAACATCCGGCAGCCGTGCTTGGTCCGTGGGCGTCGCTGCCCGAGAGCGCCCAGCACGCGCTGCGTGCGGCGGTGGAGGCGGAGATCCGTCGCGGGATGAACTTCTATCCGCGCGGCACGCTCTGGCCCGCCATGATCGGCAGTTGGCTCACCGCGCAGCGGGCACTGGAGCACCATCGCGTCTCGCCTCGGCTGCTGGCCTTGGGCAGCCGATGGGCAACGCGTGCCTGGGATGGCCCGGCGCGGCTCGCAGAACGCGCGTACAGGCGACGGTGCCGGTCCACGTGGGATCGGGGGACGCGGGTCACGGTGGAGGACCTGTTGGCGGCGCTTGGCCGAGAGCCGCGCTGGCTCCTGGGCGACTACGTAACGGCGGTCCGGGTGGATCCACGGTGTCGTGGCTTTCACTGGAATCGCGGGCACGGTCAGCTGTTCGGCCAGCTGGTCGGGGTGGACCTGTTGCCGACGTCGCGCGGCGTGTGGTGTGTCGAGGCGAACATCAGTACAGCGTTCAACGAGGGTCGGCGAGCGGTGCTCGATCCCGAGCCATCGGTCGCGGTGTTGTTCGCGGCGGCCCGCGACGCCGGCGCGAAGCATGTGGTGTGGCACGACATGGAGCGCAGCGAAGTGCGTTCGTGGCTGCTTCGTGAACTGCACGAGGCCGCGCGGGCACACGGGATGTCGATCGACGTGCGCGAGAGCTATCGAATCCCGAGTCGTATCGACCTGCCCAGCGGCAGCCCGCGACCCGGCAAGTTCGTGCTCTCGCCGAATGGCGTTCCTGACGACACCTTTGTGTTGCGTCGCAACACCTACGCGTGGGGATCGGATTTTCTGGTGGCCAACAAAGCTCCCTTCACGCGTGGCGTGCATCGCGCGCTCTCTGATAGCGCGGACGCACGGGTTCGTGTGCCCACCATGAGCTGTGACCCGGCCGACGTGTTCACCGACGCGGACGACGAGTTGCCGAACCTCGTGTACAAGTATCCGGATATTGAAAAGGGCGAAGGCGTGTTCTTCATGCGTGCGCGCGATCCGGAACACGCGCGTCGCCTTGCGGACCAACTCGATCGGGAGAGCGGCGAGCGGCCGGGGCTGTTCCAGCCCTTCATTTGCTCGCGGCTGCTCGACGGACGACGCGTGTATGACGTCCGTTGCGAGGTGCTGATCACCCCGAACGGCGCCCGACACGTTTTTTCGATTCGTCGCGAAGCCATGCAGGGCATGCCAGCGCGCTTGCCGGAGGGTTTGGTGTCGACGCCCGGAATCTTCACCTCGAACCTCGCCACCGGAGGGCGCTTTGCCCCGGTGTCGGCGGATGAAGCGGAAGAGGTGCGCGAGGCGGCGCTGGCCGTCGGCGAGGCGCTCGTCTCCGCGCTCAATCACACGTTCGTGACCATGGAATGAGCACAGCCGCTGACTGCGTGCACGTCTATCCCCCAACGCTCTCAGAGGTTGGCGATCGCGTGCGCATGACGTATCCCGTGGCCGGCCTGTCCACGTCGAGCCTCTGGTTCGAGGTAGATGGTGCGTACCGCGACTGGCTGAGCAGCGCGCTCGATGCGGCCTTGGCGGCACTGCTTGCGGCTGCGATGCATGCTCGGCGCGATCTGGTGCTGGAGGGCTCCGTGTCGCCGCGGCTACTGTGGCACGCCCGGAACACGCTGATGCCGGTGGCGCGACGACAGCTGCCCTTCTTGTCCGAGGTCACGATCTCCGCCGGCACCGGGGCGCCGGAACCCGAGCCGGTCGCCGCGGCGGTGTTGACGGGCTTCTCGTGCGGTGTGGACTCACTCTCCGCTTTGCACGACCATTATTGGGGAGAAAAGTCGCCCGCCTCCGACCGGGTGACACACCTGCTTTTCAGCCACGTGGGGCACCATGGCTATGGCCCCGAGGTGGACGCCCGTGCGGAACAGCGGTGGCAGCGGATGCAGGCGGGGGCGAAATCCCTCGGCCGTCCCATCGTGCGGGTGTCCTCCAACACGCCCGCGTTCTACCCAGCGGCGCACGATTCACCCTTGCGCTGGGCCGCAGCCCTCACGCTGCGCAACTCCGCCGTCCCCCTCGCGCTGCAGGGCGGCGTGCGCCGGTTTCTGTTTGCGTCGAGTCACTCGTGGGCCGAGGTCGGCGTGTTCCCGACCAATGATATGACCAAAGCGGACCCCATCCTGCTGCCGGCGCTGAGTACGGAACGGGTGGAGCTGTGCGCGGTGGGCACGGAGTACACGCGGGTCGAGAAGACCCGGCAGATTGCCGCCATGCCGTTGGCGCAGTCCGCGCTCGATGTGTGCATCATGGATGGCGACGGCAACTGTACGCGCTGCGAAAAGTGCCTGCGGACCGCGCTCACGCTCGATGTTCTCGGCGTGCTGCCCGCGTTCTCCACGCGGTTTGATCTCAACGTGTACCAGCACCTGCGCGAGGGATTCATCGCGCAGGTGCTGGCGGAGCGGAACTACTCGTTCCTGATTGAAATTCAGGACGCCATGCGTGCATCAAACTATCCCGTGCCGTCGAGAGCACGCGCGCGCGCTCAGCTCCTCTCAGCGTGGCGCGCCCTGCCGGAAGGCATACGACGAACGATTCGTCGTTGATGCGGCGTTCAGCGGCACCTCACGCGAGCGCATACTGCTTTGTTCGTATGAGGTGCGACCGGACCGAGAGCCTGCGCGTCACGGCACGAGCGTGAGGTCGTCGAAGAAATAGGTGGTCGGACTCGCGCCGTGCACCGAGCCAAAGCCGAAAAACACAGACACCTTGTTGTAGGTGTTCGCCAGATTGAAGGCCTGACCAGGCAGTCCGCCAACCAGCGGCGCGTTGAGCGGGAAGGTGAGCGTCTGCCAGGCGCCGGCGGTAGTGGCCATGAGCTCGGTCTCGTAGTTGATCGCACCGTTCGCGGCGTTCTCGATCTTGAGGTGCACAAGCGTGTTGCCTGCCGGCACGTACACGCGGAGCGAGAGCTGGTTGGTGGCCGCGGTAAACGGAATGGCGGGGATGGTCGGGCTGTCGGTGGGTGGCAGCGTACCGAACGTGGCGCCGTCAAACTGCGAGGCGGGAGTGCGCGTGACGGACCCGACCATGTTGGGACCACCGGCGGGATCGACTGCCACCGCGCCGGCGTCGCCATTGAATCCGGTTACGGTGTAGGTCACCCCCGCCTCATCAAAGCTCACGAGTGCGTTGGAGCTACCCGGTGCTGCCACCGCGAACGTCACCGTCACCTGCGGCGCTGGATCAAAGGTGGTGTTGCCGGACTGATTCGCCGCCAATGTGCAGCTGCCGACGGCCACCAAGGTGAGCGTCGTGCCACTCACCGTGCAGACGGTCGGTGTCTGCGAAGTGATCGTAACCGCGAGACCAGACGTCGCGGTGGCGACCAGGAGCGCTGGCGGCACGCCGAGTGTCTGGCTGCCCGGCGACGCAAAGGTGATGGACTGGCCAGGGCCTGCCGCACCATCGAGCAGGATCAGATCGTCGAAGTAGTAGGTCGCCGCGCTGGCGCCCTGCACGTCACCGAATCCGAAGAACACGGAGACGCGATCAAACGTCGTGGCCAGGTTGAACTGCTGGCCCGGCAATCCGCCAACGAGGGGCGCATTCAAACGGAACGTGAGCGTCTGCCACGTGTTCGCTTGTGTGGCGATGACTTCAGTCTCATAGTTGAGCGCGCCGTTCGCAGCGTTCTCGATCTTGAGGTGCACGAGTGTGTTCGCGACGGGTACGTACACCCGCAGCGTGAGCGTGTTGTTCGCCGATGTGAACGGAATCGCGGGAATGGTCGGATTCGCGGCTGGCGCCAGCGTGCCGAACGTGGCGCCATCGTACTGCGAGGCCGGCGCACGAACCAGCGTGCCGACCGTGTTGCAGCTGCCGGCAGGGTCTGCCACGACCGATCCGCTCGCGCCGTTGAATCCGGTCACCGTGTACGTGCGCGCGGTGTCGTCGAAGCCCAGCAGTGTGCCCGGCGCAGGCGCAGCGGGCACGCACGCCGTGACAGCGAAGGACACACTCACGCGCGGTGCCGCCGCGTAGTTGGCGTTGCCGGCCTGGTCGGCGTTGATGGTGCACGTGCCCGCCGACACCAGGGACAGCGTGCTGCCTGATACGGTGCAGACGGGTGACGTCGCGGAGGCGAAGGTGACCGCCAGTCCGGAAGTGGCGGTGGCGCTCAGCGCTGGCGGCGCGGTGCCAATGGTCTGAGCGCCCGGCCCCGCGAAAGTACTGCTCTGCGTGCCAGGTGCGACCGTGATGGTGACCGTGACTGGCGTGGCGGCCGCGAACGTGGCGTTGCCCTCCTGTGTTGCCTGCAGCGTGCAGCTGCCGGCCGAAACGAGGGTGAGCGCCGTGCCGCTCACGGTGCAGACGGACGCGGTCTGCGACGCGATGCTCACCACGAGCCCTGACGAGGCGGTCGCCTGCAGCGCCGGCGGAGCCACGCCGAACGCCTGATTGCCCGGCCCGGCGAACGCGATGGTCTGCGCGGTCAACTCGGGCTCGAACGGTCCGTCGTCGTCACTGCCGCACGCGGTGATGAGCAGCGAGGTTGCAAGAACGGCGGACAGCAACGGCACACGTGTGAACAGGCGCAACTCGGGGCGCGCAGACCTTGCGGGTGTTGACATGACATGTCATCCGTGATCGAGGATTTCCTGAAGGGCGGAAACTCAACCGGAGCCGCCAGGCGAAGTCAGAGCATTGAGCGTCCGGTGAATCGGCGCAAGACGCGCGTGGCCAGTTGTGTGACGCACGCCGGTGGCGAGCTCTAGCGCGTGCGCGCGCATTCGCTCTGGACGGTGGGGGCCGGGTCACGCCACCAAGCGAACAGCGCCCGATGGACGACAGCATCCTCTGATGACAGATTGCAGTGCGTGCTGTTCCTCTCAAACCGGACCTGCCCATGGCTCGCTCCACCCTGCTCGCCAGCATCGCGACGGTCTCGCTGCTCGCAACGTCGTCCCCGCTTGCAGCGCAGCCTGCGAACGCAATCCCCGCCAAGTACCGCGAAACCGCCAATCGGATCATCGCGGCCGCTCAGGCCGATTCCGCCGGCGCCTGGAATCGGATCGCGGAACTCACCGATCGGTTCGGTCATCGCCTGTCGGGTTCCGAGGCGCTGGAGGCGGCGATTGCCTGGACGGCCGTGACCATGCGCGCCGACGGGCTGGACAACGTGCGCACGGAAAAAGTGATGGTGCCGCATTGGGTACGCGGCGAGGAATCACTTGCCCTGGTGTCGCCCCGACGGCAGCTGATGCCCATGCTCGGATTGGGCGGGAGCATTGCAACGCCGGCCGGTGGCATCACGGCGGACGTCATGGTGGTCGCGAGCTTCGAGGAACTCTCGGCCCGCGCGAGCGAGGCGCGCGGCAAGATTGTGCTGTACGATGCGGAGTGGCAGAGCTACGGCTACAATGGCGCATTTCGTCGTCAGGGCGCCATTGCTGCGGCCAAGGCGGGCGCCGTCGCCTCACTGGCGCGCAGCGCCGGCCCGTACAGCATGCGCACGCCGCACACGGGCAACATGAGTTACGAGGACGGCGTGACGCAGATTCCGCACGCGAGCGTCACGGCGGAAGACGCACTGATGATGCGCCGCATGATCGAACGCGGCGAGACGGTACGCGTGACCCTGCGCATGAATGCCCGCACACTGCCAGACGCACCCAGCGCGAACGTCATGGGCGAACTGCGCGGTCGCGAGAAGCCCGAGGAGATCGTGGTGATGGGCGGCCACATCGACTCGTGGGATGTCGGGCAGGGCGCCATGGATGATGCCGGCGGCGTGGTCGTCGCGTGGGAAGCGATTCGGTTGCTCAAGAAACTCGGACTCACTCCGCGCCGAACCATTCGCGTGGTGGGCTGGACGAATGAGGAGAACGGCGGACGCGGCGGCGCGGCCTATCGCGACATGCACCAAGAGGAGACACACCAGCTGGCCATCGAGTCGGACGGCGGCGTGTTCTCACCGCTCGGCTTCGGCTTCAGCGGGTCGGACGATGCGCGCACAATCGTGGAGGCAATGGGCTCCCTGCTTACCCCGATCAACGCGGGCACGATTGGCCCATCCGGCGGCGGCGCGGACATTGGGCCTCTCATGGAAACCGGTGTTCCCGGCATGGGCCTCAACGTCGATGGCACGCGCTACTTCTGGTTCCATCACACCGACGCCGACACCCCCGACAAACTCGACCCGGCCGAGGTCCAGCGCTGTGTGGCGGTCATGGCGGTGATGGCATACATCGCCGCCGATCTTGAGCAGTCGCTGCCGCGCTGAGGTCGCGCGCAGATCGCCGCGCCGGGCGCCGCGCACGTCGCCGTGCCCGGCCGGTGGTCAGGGAGCCACCGTCCAGTACCAAGAGACGGTGAACGTGTGGTTGACTTCGTTGACGCGGCGCGCGGTGAGAGCGTTCCACAAGTTCAGATAGCCAACTTCGACGCGCTGGCGTGTGCCCACGCGCAGACCCAACCCGGCGCTGAGCCGATTCTGCGCGAGGCGCAGGGTTTCGTCTCCATGTCCTACCGGGACGAGCAGCTCCTCGTAGGCGAAGGCGAGCAGTGGCCGTCCGCCGATCATCACGGACGGGAGCGCTGACTGCGCACGAACCATGTAGCGCACGCGCTGGGCATAGCGATAGCGGTCAGTCTCCCCGCCGCCGAGCACCGGAGCGATCCAGCGTTGCTCGTTGCGGAAACGATGGCTGACACCAACCCGACCTGCCGAATGCGCAAGCGTGAGTTGTTGCCACAGTCGCTGTTCGCGAAGCGGTGCAGCCCCCGGCACCTCGCCGTAGGGTGCCGACGCGATGTATGCGTACCCCGCGCCAACGCGCACGCCCGGAGCGAGCGCATACTGTACACCCGGACGGAACAACACCTGTTGCGGAGACCTGCCGATGCCGGTGCGGCGCCACTGTCCGTCAAACCAGAGCGCCGCCCTGGGCGAAATCGCGTGGTCGGCGAAGACGCTGTACCATGCGGCGGGTTGTTGGACCGTGGAGTAGGGCGCGGCGGCGGATTGTGCAGAAACGGGGGATGCACAGGTGGCGGCGACGGTGAGGCCCACCGTGGCCGCGACGCGTGTCGCGGTGCGGGACAGTATCGAACACGTGCTTGGAATCATGGTGTCGGACGGATCATGGATCGCCGGTGGTCTGCGCGCACCCGCACACGGCGGGACTAGCGCGACAACCCGTAAATGACGTAGTTCGTGGCGAACTTGTACGCGTCGTTGGAGAGATTGACCGGGTACCATCCCTCACCAGACCACTCCATGTAATCGCCGATGTCATTGTTGTAGTTGATCACCACGAGCAGGCGCTGCGAGGGGTCGTTGTTCTCGAAGATGCCGAGGTATTCTGCCTTCGCGTCGCGCGAGGAGGGATGCGTCATTCCCTCCAGCGATTCGATCTTGAAGAACGAATTGAAGACCGGATGCGATACGTCTAGCGGAACGATCCGGGCGTCGGGCAGCACGGCACGGATACCCTGCTCGAACACGGCCCATTGGCGCGCGAAGTAGAAGTCATCGACGATGAGGAAGCCGCCTTTCGCCAACCAGTCACGCAGCCCGCTCGCTTCGGCCTCCGTGGGATACCAGTAACCGGGCTCCGTGAGATAGGCCACCGGATACTTGAACAATTCCGGGTCGTCGAGCGTGTGCACGTTGCTGCCCTTGGTGTGCAGCGGCATGCTCGTCAGCTCGGCCAGAATGGTGGTGAAGTTGCGCTCCATTTGCGGATAATCGGCGCTCCACGACATGCGGTAGCCCTGCGTGTAGCGGATGCGCGCGAACGTGAACCGCCCGTCGTACGGCACGTTGGGCTCGATCCGCATGCGCTGGCGCTGGCGCTGCGCTCCGGCCATGGGGGCGACCGACATCACGAGCGCCGCCAGCAGGGCGACGCGTCGGAGGGGCAGCGAGCGGAGCACTGTCAGAGCATGCATGCGAAGGGGGATGGAGGTTCACGTCCACGCAGCGATTCCACACGTTAACGCATGGATCGTCCACGAACGCGACGACCGCGCGACGGACCGAGCTGCTGCCTGCGCGCCACGATGTGACATGACGCGTCACTTCCGTGGCATATTTGCAACAAGTTGGCCGTTCAGGAAGATCGGATTTGGTCATGGGCGCGGATCGAGCACCCGATTGCAGGCCGAAGCGCCGGGTACGAGGGGCGCGGAAAAGTGGAATGGAAGATGGTAAACGTTTATAAATAAACGACTTGGACTATGGTAGTCGCCCTCGCCCACGGCGCACGCTTCTCTGAAGCATGGCAGAGTCCGCTGCTTGGTACGGCAAATGCGCAGCTTGTCGACGTAGACCAGAGCATTCCGATGCGATCCCTTGCTATCTTACGTGTCATGAGAATCCACCAGATCAATTTCAAGTTGGTTGCGTGCATCGCGATGTTGGCGCCGCTTTCGGCGGAGGCGCAACTCTCGGCGTCTTGGAACCTGCCGGCAGCCTGCACGACGACTTCGGTCACGGGAGCCTTCGGGACGGGCTCCGTCGGGTTCGCGACGTCTGCCGGTGTGGTGAACTCGGTGCAGAACGCGAGTGGTGCCTGGTGCGCCGACAACTCCGGGAACCCCTTCGCGCAGGGCGCCCCTACGGGCAG
The DNA here is from genome assembly GCA_038259155.1 of Gemmatimonadales bacterium. Taxonomy (GTDB): domain Bacteria; phylum Gemmatimonadota; class Gemmatimonadetes; order Gemmatimonadales; family Gemmatimonadaceae; genus JAABRT01. Next base: position 38,834 of record JBBSPE010000004.1, on the reverse strand, counting down.
CTATCTCACGAGGTCGAACACGGATACCGACCCCTCGCTTGCCTACGGCGCGTACTTTCCCGGCAACATGTCGATGGTGCAACTCGTAAATGAGGTCACGGGCAAGATCACCTTCAGTCAAGCGGTGATTGATCCGTGGATCGTTCTGACGAGCGTTGGCAATACCAACCAGTTGGACGTTGGCGTCAATGTGACCTACGCGTTTTCGAATGCCTTCACGGTCGCCGCCTGGAACTCAAGCGTCGAAAACCGCGCGTACTGGGATGATTGGATGACGGACGGACGTGCGCCTTCCTTCAGCGTTTCTGGCAACGCGCTGACCGGTCGCGAGTTCAGCGGCGTCCTGCGGTTCAGCGGCGTCTTCACGGAACTGTCGTTCACCACGACCGGCTCGGAAAACTGGCACGGCTTCACGGTCGGCGCCAAGGAGTTTGGTCCCCGTGAGGTGCCGGAGCCGGCTTCATTCGCCCTGCTGGGCGCCGGATTGCTGGGACTCGGGCTCATCGCGCGACGCCGCACGCGCGCCTGAACACACAAGCAGTCCGACTCAAGAAGGCGCGCCGCATGCAAGCGGCGCGCCTTTTTTTTGCCAAGTCATCGTGCGCAGCGAACGGTCGAGCGCGACAGGCTCAAATCGCGAAGAGTCAGGGTACGCGCCACAGCGAGGTGGACGCCTGTCCGTCCTTTGTCCATCGGCCCGCCAGTTCAAGCGACATGGGACCAACGAATTCGGCTTCGCGCGATTCGGGAAGCAGCACGTAGTCGGGCGCAAGACGGCGCACGTAGTCAACCGTGACAATCTGGAACGGGCTGATCACGTGGTGCCGTTGATCCGAACCCCGCACGTAGTAGCCGGCCGGCTGACCAACTGCGTTGAGAATTCTCGATGGCGGCAGTTGCTCCACGATCGCCGGCACTGGCCGAACCGGGTCGAACATGAGACCCGAATAGGCAGCGCCACCGAGCATTTCGTGCCCGACGCTCAGCATGGTCACCGACACTACCGCACCAAACAACGCGCCGAGCCACCGCGACCCATACGCACTCCACAGCTCGCCGACAAACACGAAGCTGAGCAGCAGTGGAAAGAGGCCATACCGCGTGACCAGCACGCCGGTGCGCCACCAGGCAATGCCGCAGAGCACAAAAATCATCCACGCCAAGGCGACCTTGGTATCCGGGCGGCGCTTCACAAACGGGATCACGCACACGGCAAGGACGGCGAAGGTTGCGAACGCGGGGCCCAGGCCCGTTTCGTACCCTGGGCCGTGCGCGAACTCCGTCCACGCCCAAGTCAGCCGTTCGAAGGTGCTCTTTGGTCCGGGTGCGCCGGCCAGCAAAGCCCCGATCTCGATTCCCGGCAGGCCGGCAACCGACAGCGGGTAGAGCGGGTTGCCGAGTGTGATCGCATTGAAGACGTACCAGTATGCCATGGGCGGAATGACGCCGATCGTCATGTACACCAAGTGCCGGCCGAGCTGACGCCACTGCAGCTGCAGGTCATCACTTCCGGTTGACGTCGCCCATGACCCTCGCCACGCGTAATACAGCCACAGTGCGCCGAGCACAACGGCGGGCGGTCCGGCGGAATACTTGGCTCCGAGCGCCAGCCCGAGTGCCACACCGAAGGCCAGTGAAAGGCCCGGGGTTGCGTGCTCATCACGCGCGAATACCAGCAGCAGCCAGGTGGCCAACAGCAGGCACAGCGCCGTGTACGTATCGCTGTACACAACAACACCCTGATACGCCACCACGGGAAGCGCCGCCGCCGCGAGCGCCGACATGACCGCGGCTGTCAGGGACTGCCCAAGCTCGCGCGCGATGCGGAACACCACCCACACGGCAGCAACTCCGCTGCCAAGCGACAACAGGAAGGCGAAGCGATCGGTGCCCAGCGACAAGGTCCACCGCACCAACAACTCGAAGTTGCCCGGGTAGAACGTCACGATTTCGTCGGGCAGCCCGCGCTCGAGACGGCCGGACAGCAGCCAGCGAGCGGGGACCGCCAAATGGTCGCTGAAGGAATCGTACCCGAAAATGCCGCTGAAGCCGCAGATCAGCACAGCGAGCACATACACCGCCGACAGCGCCAACAAGGGACGAAGCCACGGCGACATGACATCGTCGGGGGCGCCGTTGGACAGGCGCGCCGCGTCGTCCACACGAGCCGCCCTCATCGTGGGGCGCTGGCCGCGCGACCACCACCAAACCACCAGCAGCGTCACCAGCTGTGCGCCGCAGATCCAGCCATTGGTGATGCTGCCGCCGCCGTCCGGCCAGCGCAACACGGCCAGTATCAGCGTGGGAACGACCGCCGCGGCCATCCCACCAACCCATGCTGCGGGCACTGCCTCTCGGCGTCCGCGCAAGACGCGCAGAATGAGCAGCGCAATTCCCACGCACGAGACGCAGAAAATGGTGAAGGAGACGAGAGACAGAGCGCTCGGCGAAAACCCGAGGGCGAACGTCCGCGTGTCCGGGGCAGCCACGAACGACCGCATCACGAAGTTCAGGTACGACAGCTGCGCCGACACCATGCGCACGGCCGGGCTGAACGCGAGATACGCCGTGAGACTGGCGATCGCCAGCCCGAGCACGGCGGCCGATCCGCCGGAGAGCGTACCGCTGGCCCGCATTGATTTCGCGTCCGACATCCTGTCAGACACTGTGTCGGACATTGTGTCGGGCATTGTGTCGGGCATTGTGTCAGAAATCGACGAAATACGACAGCGCGAAGCCGTTGCGTTGGAAGACGTCGATCTTGTGCTCATAGTCGTACCGCAAACTCACGCCGCTACCCGCCGTCACCCATTTGGAGACGAAGAGGGAGCCGGATCGTGAGCGAAAGCGCGCGTCGAACGGCGTTGCGCTGATCAGCCGATACGCCTCATTGCCAGCCGCCAATCCGCCGCCAATCCAGTAGCTCCCCTGCGCGCCCCACTGTGCGCCGAGTTGCCACGAGCGGGAGTTCGCGTTGCTGAGTCGATCCTTGTTGAAGTACACAGCGCCGGAGAAAATGCCTTTGCCCCGGTACACGGTGGACCCGAGCGACAGGATGCGGCCACCGGTGCGGGAATCGCTGAACCGGAGGTCGGTGAGCCCGCCGTTGACCAGCACACCCTTCACGCCGGGAAGCGCCACGAACAGGCTCACGTCGGTGCGGATTTTCGGGAACAGCACCACGCCGTTGTCCGGCGCGAAGCCCACGCCGAGAATCGAAAACATCCATGGCGTCCAGTTCACGTACGACCCAACACCGACTGCTCCCTGCGATCCGCCGGGACGCGTCTGCGTCCCAACGCTCACGAAGGGGCTCACGCGACCGCCCGTGTACAGCAGGCGCGCGTCAGCGCCGCTCCACACGCCGAAGCCGTTGTCGGCCTCACTGTAGTATCCGGTGACCTGCGCATGCCAACTTGCGGGCGCCGAGCTGGTGACACGGGTCGTATCACCCTGGGCCACGACCGGACGGACCGCGAACAGGAGACAGCCCGAGGCAAAACAGACGTGGGCAAGCCGGCGCATGAACCTTGGGTGCAAGTTGAGGGAGGGTATTGAGGTGATCATTAACGTAGTGGACCGACCTGATGCCGCACGGAAGGCAACGGCGCGCACCGAAGTTCGGGAACGACGTCCGTCGTTCCCAACGCTGGTCGCGTACAGGTGGACCACTGCGGTCCGCAAGAGCTCATGACGGCATCCGTTCCAGAATACGATGAATCAGAGCGGATGAAGGCAACAAAGGGTCGAGCGCATGTCCGATCCGGCACGGTCTGTTTCGCTGCCTGATGGGCAGGCGAAGTATGCGGCGCGGTGCCCACCAATGCCATACGAGGATGCCGCGTTACCTTGCGAATGTTCGTCGCTCCCTCGTTCTGCCACTCGGCGCCTCCGGCGCGTGGTACGGGCGTCCGACGGCCGGCCGGCCCCCGTTTCGAAGCCCTCCTGTGCGCGTCCTCAAAGGATATGGATCGAGAAGCCTTTCAACTGATGGCCGAGGCCGAGGAGCGGCACTGGTGGTTCCGTGGCCGTCGGGAGTTCATCCGCACGGCTATCGACTCGCTCGCGCTCCCCGACTCGCCCGTACTCCTCGACGCGGGCTGTGGCTCGGGCGGCAATCTGGCGCTGCTCGGGGAGTTCGGCCGAGTGTTCGGCTTTGAGTACGATGCGGAGGCACGGAAGCACGCGTCGGCGCTGAACATCGCGACCGTCGGCGCCGGGTCCCTCCCTGACAGTATTCCGTTCGGCACAGAACGATTTGATGTGATTGGCCTGTTTGACGTACTCGAGCATTTGCCGGAGCCCGTGGCGTCATTGGCGGCGCTTCGGGAGCGGCTCGCGCCGGGAGGTGCGATTGTGATTACCGTGCCGGCGAATCCGTGGCTGTGGGGGCCGCACGATGAGCGGCACCAGCATCAGCGGCGGTACACGGGCGGTACGCTGCGCCGCCACTTGAGCGAGGCCAGACTGCGCGTTGAGTACCTGTCGCACTTCAACTCGCTCCTGCTTCCGCTCGCTGTCGCGCAGCGACTGCGTGAACGCCTGTTCGGCTATTCGACCGAGCATCTGATGTCGGGAGCCGTGGTCAACGAGGCGCTACTCCGCATCTGGCGACTGGAGCACGCATGGATTCCTCGGCGTCGCTTCCCGTTCGGACTCTCCCTGCTGGCCATCGCCAGAAGCGCCGATCATGATGCCCACGGCTAACGCCGCGTTGGTGCATCTGGTCGTACCGTGCTTCAATGAGGAGCGACGGCTGAATACGGCCGCGTTCGCGGCGGCACTCAAGACGATGCCGTGGCTCCTGCTGTGCTTTGTCAACGACGGGTCCACCGACAATACGGAGGCGCTGCTGCAGGCCGTGCGTCGCGGCGCGCCGGATCGTGTTCGTGTGCTGACGCTGCCGGAGAACGTCGGCAAGGCGGAGGCGGTTCGTCAGGGCCTGCTGACCACTGCCGCGTCCGCAGACATTTGCGGGTTCTGGGACGCCGACCTCAGCGCGCCGCTCACCGAACTCACCGCACTTCGTGAAGTGCTGCTCACGCATGCAGAATTCGAATGGGTGTGGGGGGCGCGGGTGCGATCGTTGGGACGGCACATAACCCGCCGCGCGTCACGCCATTACCTGGGTCGACTCTTCGCCACCGTGGTATCCATCTCGCTTGGCGTTCCGTCGTACGACACGCAGTGCGGGGCCAAGCTCTTCCGGGCGTCCCCGCTGCTCCGATCAGTGATCGGGGAACCGTTCCGCTCGCGCTGGATCTTCGACGTCGAAATGTTGTCGCGCGCGAGTGCGCTGCTGCAGGCAAGCGGGCTTCCTGGTGTGGAGGCAGTCGTGCTGGAGCAGCCATTGGTCAGCTGGCAGCACCAACAGGGTTCCAAGGTGGGTCCCGCCGACTTCCTGCGGGCGTTGTGGGAGCTGTCCGCGATCCGTGGGCAGCGGTCGCGCTGGACGCGCGTACTGCAGGATTGGCGATAGCGACGCTGCGTATCTTTCGCCAATGCGCCCAATGTCCGCCGCGGTGAAGGACCGTGTGGTTCACAATCCTCCGTCGCCTACCACTTCCGGCCGCTGGCTGCTGCTCGCCGGTATTGCGCTGGTCGCACTCAACCTGCGTCCGGCCATCGCCAGTGTCGGGCCGCTCGTCGCCGACATCCGAGCGGACACCGGGCTGTCGAACGCGGCGCTCGGATTCATCACCACGCTGCCGCTGCTCTCGTTCGGCTTTCTCTCGTTGCCGGCAGTGAGCGTGGGTCGGCGCGTGGGGATGGACCGTGCGCTCGCTCTCGCGGTGAGCCTGCTCGGATTGGGCACGCTGCTGCGTGGCGCGCCCTCGGTGGTGGCGCTCTACGCCGGCACGGCGCTGCTCGGCGTTGGCGTGGCGCTGGGCAATGTGCTGCTGCCGGCGCTCGCCAAACGCCACTTTCCGCATCGCGCTGGCGCCATCACCAGCGTCTATTCCACGATGATGGGCCTGGGAGCCACGGCCGCGGCCGGGCTCAGTGTGCCGCTTGCCGCGCGTCTTGGCTGGCGGGGCGCGCTGGCGGTGTGGGTGATCCCCGCTGGGGTGGCGCTGGTGGTGTGGTTGCCGCAACTCCGGACGGCGCCGGAGACGTCCGCACCGCCTTCCGTTCGTACGCTCGCGGCGCTCGGTCGCTCGACGCTCGCCTGGCAGGTCGCGCTCTTCATGGGCTTCCAGTCGCTCACGTATTTCGTACTGGTTGCCTGGCTGCCCGACCTGCTGCAATCGCGCGGCGCGAGCGAGGCGGCGGCGGGTGGGCTGCTCGCGCTCTCCCAGGCAATGGGCATGCTGGGCTCGGCACTGGTGCCCCTGTGGGCCGGAGCCGCGCGCGACCAACGCGCCATCATCTGGACGCTGGCCGCGGTGGAGGCTGCCGGGCTCGTTGGTCTCACGCTGTCCGGCGTGGGCCTCGCTTGGCTCTGGGTATCACTGCTGGGCTTCGTACTTGGCGGCACGTTTGGACTGGCGCTCATTCTGCTCGTGCTTCGATCCCACGACGCATACACCACCGGCCAACTCTCGGGTATGGCGCAGTCCGTTGGCTACCTTATCGCCGCGACCGGCCCGCCACTCTTCGGTTATCTGCACGACACAACGGACGGATGGACGGTGCCGCTTGCGTTCCTGCTCGCGGTGCTGGCGGGCAAGCTGGTGACGGGCCTCCCCGCCGGTCGACCAGGAACGGTTCGCGCCTCAGACTGAACGTTCGCTGCGGTGCGGGACGTGGCGAAACTCTTCGCCTACCGCTTCGCCAGCAGGTCGCGAATCTCCATGAGCAACACTTCGTTGGCGGGTGGCGCGGCAGGAACCACCGGCCCCGCGGCCTCTTCCCTCTTCATCGCCATCATCGCCCGGTTCATGCTCTTGATGATGAGGAACATTACAAAGGCCACGATCAGGAACGAGATGAGCGCGGAGAGGAACCCACCAAGATCAATCACCACGGCCTCCTTCACCACTTCGCCGGCCTCGAGAACGGCTGGGCTCATCTCGTAGGTCAGGCTGGCCAGATCCACGCCACCCATGACCGGACTGATCGCCGGCATGAAGACCCCATCGATGAAAGAGCTCACGACGGTTCCAAACGCGGCGCCAATGACGATACCCACCGCCATGTCGACCAGATTGCCCTTCATGGCGAACGTCTTGAATTCCGAGACCATGCCGATGGTGAGTTTCCGTGTTGAGTTCGAGTGATGTGATGCGAGCGGCCTTGCCCGCTTTGTCTGCGGTGATGCAACACAATGTACCGACCGTGACCGATCCTGGCAGACTGCCGGCGGACTCGGCTGCCGCGCCGACGGCTGAGAAGGGACTGGCCCTTGCAGGCGTGGTCAGGCCCGCGAATCCCCAACCGGACAACGTTTCATGCTGTCGCTCCATGGGGCGGATCGCCCTGTTGGCCCGCCCGGGGTAATAGTTTGCATACCGCAAGCGACGGTAGCGCATTGCCACGGCGTCCGCAAGTGACGGCTGGCCACGGAGCGATGCCGGGGCGGGGCGCTAGCTCTCTGGTCGCGCAGGTCGTCTGTCGTTTGTCCCGAAACGTTGACAAACATCGCAGCGCTGGGTATGCTCGCACATCGCGTACCGCACGACAGCAGTGCGCGCGCCGCACCCACGACACGAGGAGACAGCGATGAAGACCGACGTACTGCTCTCCAAACAGGAAATCGCCGAGTTGCACTACCGATACGCGACGGGTATCGACACGCAGGATTGGACGATGTTTCGCGCCATCTTCCATGACACCGTGGTCGGCGATTTTTCCAGATGGGGTATGGGCAACCGGGCGGAGATGCCGGGAGACGCGTTCACCGGCCTCGTGCAATTCCTCTTCTCGACCGAGGGACTCGTCACCCAGCACTAGATGACCAACTTTCTGATCGAGGTGACTGGTGACACGGCACGCGGCGACACCTACGTGTTCGCCCGCCACAAGATCGGCGACGAGCTCATGAGCCTCAACGCCGTGTACACGTGCGACTACGTGCACGGTGCCAACGGGTGGAAGATCGCGTCCATCACGATGACACCACGATGGGACGAGGGCGCAGACGTCGTCAAAGTTTTCCAACTGCCTGATCCCTCTCCCACGGGCAAGCACTATCTCTTTGTCACCGCCACGCCCGTACTCGCGCACCACGACGCCCTCGAGCGCTACGTGGGCGGCATCATCCCGATGCTGATGCAGGCGGGTGGCTCGCCGCCCATGATCATCAAACAGGACGAGTCCATTGTCGGCCACACGGACACCTTCATGTCGATGATCGTCACCTTTCCAGATGCCGCTTCGGCCGGTGCGGCACGGGCGATCTTTGACGGTGACGCGTACGCTGCGCTCGTTGCCGACCGTGACGTGGCGTTCAGCACGATCAACATTGCCTTCTACTCCGACATGCCCCGGAACTAGTCCGGACGGCTCGCGTCCATCCCGCCCCGCGCGGTACCGGCCGGGCGGGAGCGGGTCCTCGACAATACGAGAGGCCGCAGGTACACTGACGCTATGGGACGACCTCGACAACACGACCAGCTGCAGGTCCGCGAGAGCGTCATGGCGTGCTTCTGGGAGCTGGGTTTCGACAGTGCCTCCATGGACGCGCTCGAGACAGCGGCGGGCATCGACCGTCGTCAACTCTCGCGTGACTACGGCGACAAGCGCGCACTCTTTCTCCTGGCGCTCGACGATTTCATGGTGTTCGCAGGCGATCGCTATCTTGACGGCCTCGAAGCGCAGGCGTCCGGTCTCCACGACATCGCGCGCACACTCAACGCACTGGCGCGACCGAGCCGGCTGCCTCTGGGCCACCTCGGCTGTTTGATCTGCAACACCAGCCTCGAGCCAATCGCCCTTCGTGACGACGAGGTGAAAACCAGGGTGCTCGGGTTCTTTTTGCGGATCGAGCGTGCCTACCGAACCGCTCTCCGTCACGCTGTCGAGGCCGGTGAGGTTGACGTTGACGCGCACCAGGCGGCCCGACAACTGCTCGGAGCGCACGTGGCGCTGCTGTGCCTTGCCCGCAGCGGACTGTCTGATGACGTGCTGGCGGACATCGCAGATCGCACGCTCGCATCTCTCGGCTGAGGAGCTGGTTGCGCAGCGATACGTCGGGGATCAGCATCGAGAACCTCGTGCGCGCAACCGGATCCTGATGATCCTCAATGCAACGCCGACTCCTCGCGCCGCCGTGCATGGGCTGCGACGCTCAGCAGGATCGGTGTGAAGGAGCACAGCGTCATGACGGTGCCGGGCACGCACTTCACGAACTTACCCAGGTCGAGGAACAGCAAGTAGCCCACGTCAGCCGGACCGCCCACGAGAGCGGCCAGCCGCATGGCATGCACGGAGCGGCGCCAGATGAGGACGGCGCAGATGGTGGTGGTGAGACCACGTCGGCGTCTGGCTGTTGCACCTGAGCTGCGGCGATCTGAGTTGGCAACACAGAATCCTGCACACAGGTTGGACGGCGCACTGCATGATCACCGGTGAGCCCGGAAATGTCGAACTGCTTCGAGCGCTTCCATGTCTGTGGCATGCGGTTGCCGGGCCGTGAACTTGGACTGATCGAGTCGGAAACGGAGGCCTTCGGAATGGCGACCCCTCCACGGCGAGCTGGTGGGTGCGGGCGTGTGCGACCGCCCACACTGCGAGCCACAATTGCCGGTGGCCTGGGTCGACCAGATGCCCAACGGCGAGGGGCAGATGGGCATGGCCGAAGTACCACGCTGGCCGGGTGCGGTGTCGGGGTATTGTCCCCGCACTGAAGATTTGGCGGAGAGCCTCCATCCCTGTGTGGCAGCAGGAGTTCCGCGAGACCCCTATGTCCGTCGGCCTTTCCGGCCGCCGATCGTGAACACACCATTGCCTTCGCCAGTGCGGAGCGGCCAGTCGCCGTGACGACCGACGAGCGGAACGAGCCCCATCGGCTGCGTGGGGTAGGAATCTCGGCAACGATCTCTCCGAGACACTCGGAGCCACGCCAGAGGGTAAAGGTCACGTTGTGGGTGGGCGGACCAATGCGTTGGATGGACGTCGAACGTTGGATTTTGCCGCAGTCACTCCAAGGGCAAGGGTAGTTGCACTCCGACGGGGGGGCGCTGACATTGAGAGTGTTCTCGACGTTCTCAGGCTCCTCGCACACAACGCCGCGCGCTGGAGTGCCTATGTTGACACGCCGCACGGTTCCCTCATGGCGACAGACCGCTCCAGCCCAGTCGAGTTGCGAATCAACGGGTCTGCCCATGAGGTGGACGTCGACGCGCGCCTGCCGCTGCTCTGGGTGCTCCGTGATGAGCTTGGCCTGACGGGCACCAAATACGGGTGCGGCATTGGACAGTGCGGTGCCTGTACCGTGTTGATGAACGGTGAGCCGGTGCGCTCGTGTCAGGTGCCGTTGTCGGCAGTCACGGGCGAAATCACCACGATCGAGGGATTGGGCAGCCCCGACGCGCTGCACCCGGTGCAGGCCTCCTGGATCGAACATCAGGTGGCCCAGTGCGGCTACTGCCAAAGTGGGCAGATCGTTTCCGCGTGTGCGCTCATTGCGATGCACCCGTCCCCTACCGATGCCGATATCGATGCGGCAATGTCGGGCGTGCTCTGCCGCTGCGGCTCCTACGGTCGTATTCGCGCGGCAATCAAGACCGCCGCCGCGAGGTTGAATGCTGCGATGACCACGGCGGATCGCTGATGCAGCGGCGGTCGTTCATCATTGGCAGTGTCGCGGTTGCGGGCGGCGTCTTGATTGGCGGAGTCCGGCTCCTGCGTCCGCTCGATAATCCTCTCGACGACATCCTGAGCGATGGAGAAGTGGCGCTGACTCCCTATGTGATCATTGATGGTGGTGGCGTCTCCGTGATCACCCCCCGAGCCGAGATGGGGCAGGGCATTCACAGCACGTTGGCCGCGCTTGTTGCCGAGGAACTCGACATGGAGTTGGGGGACCTGCGTGTGATCCCTGGTCCCCCATCCAGCGTGTACGCCAACGAGGTGTTGTATCCTCCGACAACCAGCCGACGGGAAATTCTGCGCGAACGATTGAATGCTCTCCGCGGATCGCCCGATCGCACCCCGCAGCTGACCGGCGGTCAGACGTCCATCCGGGATGGGTACGTCAAGATGCGCAAGGCTGGTGCGGCGGCCAGAAGCATGCTGGTGGAGGCTGCGGCACGGGAACGCGGTGTGAGTGCCGCGCTGCTGCGCACGCAGGGTGGTGCCGTGATCTTTCCCGATGGATCGAGCATTCCCTATACGCGCCTGGCTGCGGGGGCAGCGAAGATCGCCCCTCCGGAAGATCCGCCGCTCAAGCCTCGCGATCAGTGGACCGTGCTGGGAAAATCGCAGCCGCGTGTGGATATGGTCGGCAAGTGCACGGGTACGGCACACTACGCGATCGACACCCGGCTTCCCGGGATGCTCTACGGGATCGTGCGCCGGAATCCGCGGTTGGGCGGCTCCCTCCGGGGGTTCGACGCCACGGCTGCGAGACAGATGACCGGCGTGCATGATGTGATCGCCCTCGAAAATGGCATCATCGTGGTGGCGTCCAACACCTGGTTCGCGATGCAGGCGGCTCGCGAGGTCGAGGTCGAATGGGGGCCCGCCCCCTATCCCGACAGCAGCGCGGAGCATCGGGCAGCCCTGGTGGACGCGATACGCGACGGGAGCGGTCGCCGCTGGCGCGATGACGGGGATGTGGACCGTGCACTCGCCGACGTCGCCGTCATCGAAGGCAGCTATCATGTCCCGTATCTTGCGCACGCCACGATGGAGCCACTAAACGCCGTCGCCTGGCTTCGGGACGACCAACTCGACATCTGGGCCGGGAACCAGAATCCGACCTCGACGCAGTACGTAGGGGCACAGCTGACCGGCCTCCCATTGGAGGCGGTCCGAGTCCACACCACCTACATGGGTGGCGGGTTCGGTCGGCGCTTGGAGATGGACTTCGTCGCCTCGGCTGTCCGCGCGGCACGGGCGATCCCCGGTCTCCCCATTCTGGTCACGTGGCCTCGAGAGGAGGACGTCACGCATGATGCCTACCGCCCACTGGCCTCCGCAGCGTTCCGGGCCTCAATCTCGGATGGCCGACCGACGGCACTCGATCTCACGGTCTGTTCGCCGGGACTGCAAGAGTCCGGCAGGCACCGAAGTGAACTTGACTTCGATCGCGCCGACCGCCGGCAGGTTTGGACCTTCTCCGGCGCGATGGGGGCTTTCGACCAGCCCTACCGAATACCGAACTACCGTGTCACCACCGCGAATGCCCCTCGGCTTCTGCCGGTTGGATTTTGGCGGTCTGTTGGGGAGTCCCAGAACGTCTTTTTCACCGAGAGCATTCTCGACGAACTCGCCCACGTGGACGGTGTCGATCCCCTCGCGATGCGGCTCTCACTACTCGATCACGCCCCCAGCCGTGCGGTGCTGGAAGCGGTGGCGGAGATGTCAGACTGGGGGGGCGATCTTCCTGCGGGAAGCGCCCGTGGACTGGCGTACGCGCGTTCCTCGGATGCGGCCACGGCCCAGGTGCTCCAGGTGACCCTCGTGGATGGGAAGATTCGCATCGACCGGTCATGTGCGGTCGTCGATGTCGGTGTCGCACTCGATCCGAGAAACATCGAGGCGCAGGTGATGTCATCGGCAATCTGGGGACTCTGCGCCGCCACCCACGGGGAGATCACTATCTCGGACGGGAGTGTCGACCAGTCGAACTTCCATGACTACCTCGTGATGCGGATGCGGCAGGCTCCCAAAGTCGACGTACGCATCCACGAGAGCGGCGGCGCGATCTACGGTGTGGGGGAGTCGGCGACGGCGACTGCGGCGCCAGCACTCGGCAACGCCATCTTCGCACTGACGGGCCGCCGGATCCGGGAACTGCCTTTCCGCAACTCCATCCCATTCGTCTGAGACGGTACGACGCGTGACAGGCGATCATGCCGTATCGCGACTCCGCATGGATCCGACCGTCGTGAATCGCTCCGGGTTTGCAGGAGATGCCAAAGCGTGAGCGGTTGGAGTCATGAGCAAGCGACCACGCGTTGCTCCTGAAGTGTGTGCCCGAGCCGTTCGGATGGCACTTGGAGTAGACTGCACAGGGAAGAATGGCGCGGCAGCTGTTCGCCGCCGAGTCGGACCGCGCGCGTGCGGAGTTTCGGACTGACTCGTTGCGCTCTCGCTTTCGCCACGAGTTGATGTTCTCACGAAGTGGCGCCTCCTGCAATCCTGGAGGGGTCGAGTACCGGCGTCAGGGCAGGGTGATCGTGACCGGCGCCAACGGTGCGAGTGACGGCTGCAGCGCCGGCTGCCCCAGCGCCTGGAACACGGCCGGCATCGCGCCGCCGATGAGGTCGTTGATCTCCTGCACCGCGGCGACGAGTTCCGCGCGGGCCTCACGTGCCTGCCGCTGCGCCACCTCGGTGGGTCGAGAGGTTGACGAGAGCAGCAGCCGGTTCACACCCGCCAGCTGAGCGGGCACTGCGCCACCGCCGCCAAAGCCGCCGCGCCCCTGCTGCGCGGTCTGGCCAGGTGTGGGTACCGAGAACTGGCGGCGCAGCGTCACGAGCCTTTGATCAATCGCCTGCACCGCCGTCCGCAGCGCCGCCGGCGGGTTGCCTGACTGCGCCATGAGCTGTCGCACGGCGTACAGGTGCGTGCTCAGTGCACCAACCCGGCCGGCAGCCTCGGCGGCAGCACCCTGCAACTGCTGCACGGCGAGCGCGAGGTCGTGCAGCAGTGCGCGATCGGCGTCGGCAAGGCGGGCGAGCGGATCACCCGTCACGGTGACAGTGCGCGTGCCGGCCTCGTTCCCGTCCACAAGCAGCGTGATGCGGTAGTCACCCGGGAGCACGAACGGTCCGTCGCCACCGCGCCCACTCACAACGGAGTCGGGGAGCGGCTGGTGGCGCAGGTCCCACTGTACGCGATGCACGCCCGCCCCCAGCTCGCGTGCAAACTCGGCGGCGGGCATTTCGCGAACCGTCGCACCCGCGGCATCGGTGATGCGCGCCGATACCGATTGTGCGGGCGCACGCAGCGCGTAGCTGATGGCGGCGCCTTGTTCGGGATTCCTGCCCCAGAACCGGCGATCTCCCGGACTGCCGAAGCTCGGGCGAAACGAGCCCGGATTGTACGATGTGGCCGGACGGATGTCGAACAGGAATGCGTTCGACGCGAGCGCCGTGGCCGCCTGCTGGAAAACCGCTGCGTCGTCGAGGATCCACACGCTGCGGCCGTGTGTGGCGAGGATCATGTCGTTGTCGCGCGGATGCATGGTGATCTCGGCGATCGGTACAGTGGGCAGGTTGGCACGCACGCGCGTCCACCGAGCGCCCTTGTCGAGCGAGACGAACAGGCCGAACTCCGTGCCGATGTAGAGCACGTTCGGATTTTTCAGGTCTTCCGTGATCGTGCGCACCGCCTGGCCATCGGGAATGCCGGCGGTGATCGCGCGCCAGCTGCCGCCGAAGTCGGTGCTCGCGTAGACGTACGGCTTGTTGTCGTTCTCGCGATGGTTGTCGAACGTGGCGTACACTGTGCCCTCGGAATGCGCGGAGGGCGCTACACGAGATACCGCGGCGAACCTCGGCAGGCCGGGAAAGCGCCCGGTGAGATTGGTCCAGTTGGCGCCGTTGTCGCGCGAGACCTGCACGGTGCCGTCGTCGGCTCCGCTGTAGAACAGGCCGGCGCGCACGGCTGACTCGGCGAAGCTCACCAGCACGCTCACCGTGGAAACACCGTCGTTGCGCGCGATCCTGATGTCGCGACCCGACACGCCCATGATCGGAATCGTGTCACGATTCACCTGCGCCGTGAGGTCGGGGCTGATCGCCTGCCAGGTGTCACCGCGATCTGTGGAACGGAACACTTTGTTGGCCGCCACGAACAGCGTGTTGGGAGCGTGCGGCGACAGTTGCATGGGCGTGTCCCAGTTCCACCGGTACGGTGCCTCTCCCTGGGCCGGCTGTGGCCGGATGTTCTTGCGCTCCTGCGAGAGGCGATCCACCCGGTTCATGTTGCCGCCCTGCGACTCGCTGTAGAGCGTACGCGAGTCAGTGGGGTCGGCGAGCGTGACGAAGCCGTCGCCGCTCCCGATGTTCTGCCAGTCGAAGTTGCCAATACCAAGGTCGGCGCGCACAGCGCTTGGTCCGTACCACGATGCGTTGTCCTGCAGGCCGCCGTACACGCGGTAGGGCGTGTCCATGTCGAAGCCCACGTGATAGAACTGGCCGATGTCGATGTTGTCCACGAAATCCCATGTCACGCCGCGATCCCACGACACGTTGATACCACCGTCGCAGCCGGTGATCACGTGATTGGAGTTGCGGGGATCGATCCACATGGCGTGATGGTCGCTGTGCGGGACCGTGTTGCCCACGAACGTGCGACCGCCATCGTCGGACATGTGCAGCTCGACGCCGAGCACGTAGATGCGGTGATCGTCGTTGGGGTCGATGCGCACCTGGCTGAAGTACATCGGGCGCGGGTTCATGTCGCTCACCATCGTCCAGTGTTCGCCGGCGTCGTCGGAGCGATAGAGTCCGGTCTCGGTGCCGTGCTCGATGCGAGCGTAGAGCACGTTCGAGTTCCGGCGGTACACGTCGAGCCCGATGCGCCCCAGGTCACCCTCGGGAATGCCATTGGTCAGCTTCTTCCATGTGCGCCCCGCGTCGGACGACTTCCAGATTGCGCTGCCGGGACCACCGCCATTGAAGCCCCAGTTGGTGCGCCGGCGCTGATACGTGGCGACGTAGAGCACCTTGTTGTTGGAGGGGTCCATCACCAGCTCGGTGGCGCCAGTGTTCTCGTCCACCTGGAGGACCGGTTCCCAGGTCACACCGCCGTCGGTGGTCTTGTAGACGCCGCGTTCGCGGTTCGGGCCCCACAATTGGCCAAGGGCGGCGGCGTACACCACGTCGTGATCGACGGGGTCCACCACGATGCGCGCAATGTGTCGCGACTCGGCGAGTCCCATGTTGGTGAAGTGGTGCCCGCCATCGGTGGACTTGTAGATCCCGTTGCCCCACGACCCACTCTGCCGGTTGTTGTTCTCACCGGTGCCCACCCACACCACGCTCGCGTCGTCGGGCGCGATGGCGACGTCGCCAATGGAGACGACGTCCTCGTTGTTGAACAGCGATTCCCAGGTGGTGCCGTTGTTCATTGTCTTCCAGAGCCCGCCGGTAGCGGTGGCGACGTAGAAGACGGACGGGTTGCTCTCGAGCACCGCGAAGTCGTCGATGCGGCCGCCCATCGTGGCCGGGCCGATGTTGCGGAACTGGAGCCGCTCGAACGGAGAAGCGCTCGCCTCGCGCGTGGCGGCAGGCTGCCCGCCGAGTGTGGTGGCAGCAGGGGCGGTCGCGACGAGCGCGACGAGGAGGGCGATCGAACGGTGGCGAAGGCGGGGCATACGATCCTCGGGGTGTGGCGGCAAGGTGAATCGCCAAACTACGGCGTGTTGCGCCGGAGCGAAACCACGGGGGCGACGCGGGTCGTCGCGAACGCGCCGATCGTACTAGGTGACCGTTTCCAGCTGCGTGAGCTTCCGCAGCGCTTCCACCCCTGCCGGCGGCTCTACCTGCCACGGCACCATCGCCACGCGACGCGCAAGCGTTGACTGCACCTCGTCAATGAATGGCAACTCATGCTGCCGACGACGACGCAACGTGGGATCGGTGACATCAAGCGGAACGAGACTCTGATTGATCACCCACGCGAACGGCTCGATTTCCGCACGCCGCAAATCTTCCTGCAACCGGGCTGCTTCATGCACGGGCGTGGCCTCCGGTAGCGTCACGACCAACACACGCGTGAAGTCAGGATCGCGCAGGCGCGGCAACAGTTGTTCCACCGACTCGGTGATCTGCTGTGTCTGACGCGACACTTCGCGGTGGTAGGCCAGCGCTGAGTCGAGCAGCAGCACGGTGTGCCCAGTGGGCGCGGTGTCCAGCACCACAAAGCGATCACTGCCCGCGGCGACCGCCTTGGCGAACGCCCGGAACACGGCAATCTCCTCAGTGCACGGCGATCGCAGATCCTCCTCGAGCAGCGCGCGTCCTCCCGCATCGAGATCTTTCCCCGCGCCCGCCAACACCTCAGCCGTATAGTCCGCGGTTTCCTGAGCCGGATCAATGCGTCCCACCGTCAAACCCGCGATCTCATCCGCTGCGATTGTGGCGGCAATATGCGCCGCGGGATCGGTCGTGGAGAGGTGGACGTCAAAGCCGCGCTCGGCCAACGCGACGGCCACCGCCGCGGCCACGGTTGTTTTGCCGACACCGCCTTTGCCCATGGCGAGAATCACGCCGTGACCGGCCGCCGAGAGCTCGTCGATCAAACCACCGAGGCCGTCCGGAGGGTCTGTCAGCGCGATGTCCGTGAGCGGAAGCGCTTCTGAGTCCGCCGCGGGCTGGCCAACGCGCCGCAGCGACTCAATGCCCATCAGTCCGGCACTCGCCAGCGGAATCGTGGTGCGCGGAAGCGTTCCGATCTGCTCGGGAATGGCCGCCAGGGCCGCGTCGCCTCGACGCTGCATGGCCACGGCGATCGCATCACTCGGCGCCTGACTGGTGAAGACACCATTCACAATCAAATGCTGGTTGCTGACCCCGAGCGTACGCAGCTCGGCACTCGTACGCGCGGCCTCGCGAAACGCGGACGGCTCCGGTCGCGTCACGAGCACCAACGTGGTCACCGAGGCGTCGCCGAGCGCGAGTACCGTCTGCTTGTAGATCGCCTGCTGGGCCTGCAGACCGGCCAGTGGTCCCAGACACGAGGTGCCGGACGTGTTCTGATCCATGAAGCCGGACCAGGCCGACGGCAACGTCAGCAGCCGTAGCGTGTGTCCGGTGGGCGCGGTGTCAAAGACGACGTGGTCGAAGGCGCTCGTTGCGGTCTTGTCGCCGAGCAACTTGGCAAACTCGTCAAAGGCAGCGATCTCGAGTGTGCAGGAGCCGGAGAACTGTTCCTCCATGCTGGCCACCGCCGTGTCGGGCAAGACGCCGCGGTACGGGCCCACCATGCGCTCACGGTAGTCTCGCGCGGCCTCTTCCGGGTCGATGTTCATGGCGAACAGGTTTGGCACGGACTCAACGGGCGTGGGCGCGTTGGTCAGCGTCGTGCCCAACACTTCATCGAGGTTGGATGCCGGATCAGTGGACACCAGCAGTACGCGTAAACCGCGATCGGCCAGTTGTACGGCCGTTGCGCAGGCCATCGATGTCTTGCCGACGCCACCCTTACCCGTGAAGAACAGATTGCGTGCCGGTGTTTCGAGAAACGTCATGTGAGGTCTCCACAAGCGGGGATCAGCAGGTGCTCATCAGCAGTCCGTGTCTCCGTTGCAGCACCCACCGGTCGCCGCGATCGGGAGCGCGCTGATGGGCACGCGCGCTTTGGGCGTGAGCGTCGCACCTGTCCACATCGCCAGATTCTCGCGGGATGGATAGTCACTGCGGCTCACGACACGGTGGTCCACAATCACGAGCGGTAAGCATTCCACGCCCTGGTCCGTCAACATGGACTTGACCACGTCGTTCCTTACGTACTCCGCCGGGTCCTGCGACAGGTTGAAGCGCCGCACCTCATGGCCTTGCGACTTGAGCCACTCCAGATCCGCCGCAAACTTCGGCAGCACCGGGTCAACCTGCGGACCACAGACGCCGGTAGAGCAACACATGGCTCTGTCGTAAATGTCGACTGTGCTCATTTCATTCTCGGTTCGGGGATGACCGCACGCACTACAGACCGACTACGAGCATCTTGAGCCGTTGGAGCCGGTCGGGGTTGATGCAATAACAGACCTTGGGACCGTCCACCTCGCCCTGGATCAGCCCGGACTCCTTGAGGACCTTGAGGTGCTGTGACACGGTGGACTGGGCCAGTGGCAGCGCGGCCACGATTTCGCCGCACACACAGGCTTCGCGGCCGATCAACATGCGCACGATCTGCACGCGAGCGGGATGCGCGATGGCCCAGGCCAGCTTGGCAAACTCCTCCGCCGTCGGGTCAACCTTGGGGGCGACCGCGGGTGAGTCGCTGCAGTTCTTGCGTGTGGCGCGTGTGTACATGGTGTCTGTTTATCGTTTATCTACGATTAACGATAGATTATCCCGACGCCGCCGTCAAGAGGCGGGTGCGCTCGGCGAACGTGACGCAGGTCACCAACACTTTACACTGTGGCGGGCAATAGTTGCTGTCTGCAGGCAGCGCACCTCAAGCGAAGGCGCTCGGGTGCGCACGGAGAACAGCGCAGGAAAAAGAGTCGGTGCCCAATGCCGGACAAACTGCAGGCCGATGTTGAAGTACCAATCAGAGTGGCACCGCGCATCCTCATCATGAGTTCGGTGCGATTGCTCCGCGATGGTCTCGCGCAGGCATTGGCCAGCCAGGGCATGTGGGACACGAGGCTGGCCACCCCATGTGCGCCACTCGACCAGCTGCGGTCGCCGCTCCCCGATGTCGTCATCATGGACGTGAGCAACAACCTGATGCTCGAACGCATGCGCGAACTCGCGAACGGCTGCCCACCACTACGCGTGATTGCCTTTGGCGTCGAAGAAGTGGAAAGCGACGTGTTGGCCTGCGCCGAGGCGGGTGCCGCTGGCTACATGTCGCGGGAGTGCAGTGCCGATGAGATGGTGACCACGATTGAAAGCGTGTGCCGCGACGAACTTCTCTGCTCGCCACGCCTTGCAGCGGTGCTCTTTCGCCGACACGCCATTCGCAGCGAACTGGCCGTGCGCGACGCCGTTGATGTGCTCACCCATCGCGAGCAGGAAGTGCTGACGCTGGTGGATCGCGGGTTGAGCAACAAGGAAATCGCCGCGCAACTTCACATTGGCATCACGACCGTCAAGCATCATGTTCATCGCATTCTCGGCAAACTGCACGTACGACGGCGCGGCGCTGCGGCGGCCCGGTTGCGCAGCAGCGCTGAAACCCATCACGATTTGCGATAGCCGTACGGTTCGAACAGCGGCATGCGGGCCCAGTCCGCGTCGTCAAGATCGGCCGCCAGGACGGTGACGCCAAACTGGCCCTTGTACAACGAGTGCGGATACTCCTTGTGCTGTCCCGAACCCTTGTCTGCACGCATCGACAATCGGCGCGCGCGATCAACCCAGCTTGCATCGCTGGTGTGACGATACAGGTTGAGCAGCGCATACGCGCGTCCGGCAAGGCCGCAGCACAGGGTTGACGCTGTGTCGGCTGCCTCCCAACTGTTCCAACCTGCACCAACCGCCAGCGACTCGTAGTGCGGATGCCCAAACAAGCGATGCGCGAGCGAATAAAGAAACACGTAGCCACAACTTCCGTTGCACCAGCCTGGCATGGTCGGAGCCTCCCCTGGGTTTCCAAGCACCCAGGGCCACTGCAGGCCGCGCCCGGCAGGCAGGGCAAGTGCTCCAACTTCGTCGAGTCGTTTCCCAACCCCGCCTGGAATTGGTACTCCTGTTACGTCACACCATTGTAGCGTCGCGTACAGGAAACCGGCCCAACCGTGGGCCATGCCAACGTATTCCAGATCGCTGCCACCCGCGGGCTGCATGCGGTCAAGCTGCTCCCAGATCGCCTGCATGGTGCCGTCGCCAAAAGTACGCAGCGCTTCTCTGGCTGATTCCGCATCGCTCGGCGCAGCGTCGTGCAGAATGGCGGCTCCCAGCAGCGTGCTGGAACGGCCAAGCGTGATATCGAGTCCGGAAGCGCGCCTCTTGGCGCAGTCGATGAAGCGACCGACCGCACTGTCGAATCGCGCGGGGTTGCCGCTTGCACGGGCCACAAGAGCGTCCACCGCGTGTACTCCGCTGGCGGTGTGGAACGGCGATGCCTCCCCAACCATCGCCCGGGAAATTTCGATTTCATCATTATAGAAACTATCCTCGGACGCCATGTCGCCGAGCGATCGCGCGACCCAGACATCGGCCGTGGCCAGCAGCTCCGCCGAGCCGTAGACCTTTGCCCCATGCAGCGCGCCGAGAGCAACACCGGCTGCGCCGTAATTCACTGAGGTGCGGGGCGCCGGCAACACCGATTGAAAAAGAGCGCCGTCCGGT
The DNA here is from genome assembly GCA_038259155.1 of Gemmatimonadales bacterium. Lineage (GTDB taxonomy): Bacteria > Gemmatimonadota > Gemmatimonadetes > Gemmatimonadales > Gemmatimonadaceae > JAABRT01. Next base: position 17,757 of record JBBSPE010000004.1, on the reverse strand, counting down.
GACAATGCCTGCAACAACGCATATTGCATATTGCGTGACGCGCTGGTGGCCGGCATGGTCCTGGAACTCACGTCAGCGCTGACTCCTTCAAGCGCCGAGAGAAAGTCCGACATGGAGTCGTATCGGCGGTGCGCGTCCAGCGACAGGGCTCGCGACAACACCTCCTCCATCCCAGGCCACGGGTCCACGCCACACTCTGCGAAGCGGCGTGGCGTTCCGGAGGTCAAATCCTGCAGCATTTCCTGCCGCCCAAGGCGAAAGCGGCGCCAGTGTTCGCCGGTGATCAAAAAAAACAGCAGTGCGGCGACAGAAAACTGCTCGCTCGCCGGCGTCGCCAGTGGCGGTTGCCGACCGTCCAGGGAGGCGGCGGCGAGTTCGGGATCGAAGAAAAACGGCACGCCGCCGCGTTCGGAGAGTTGAGGAAACGCAGAACTCGCCGAGGTGCCGCTGGCCAGACCGAAATCTATCAGTCGCACGGCACCATCGCGCAACACCAGCACGTTTCGCGGATGGACGTCTCCATGAAGCACCTCACAGGCATGCAGTCGCGCGTACGCTGTTGCTATCGCACGAACCAGGCGCAGGGCAGCGGAGCGATGGTCTTGCGCGTTCGAATCGCGGTATTCCTGCATCGCACTCGCCGCATCAATGCCGGATACAAATTCCGTGACCAGAAACTCCCGCCCTTCGTGTTCACCAGACGCGAGAAATCGAGGTACCGCTTCTCCGGCAAGCGCCTGCAGCACGCGAGCCTCGTGCGCCAGCGGTGACGTCACCCGCGCGCCCGCAGACGATGAAGCCTTCGGCGCCCGAGCGCGATGCGCTTTGAGCACGGCGAGTTCACCATCAGTGCCGCGAACTTGAAACACCTCACCATCGTCCAGTCGCTGCAACACACGGGTAATGACACCAACTGGCAGTTCCTTCCCGGCATCCCATTCAGCCGCGGCAACATGGCGTTCCGCCCCACGGTCTTCCGGTGAGATGAGCACCCGACGCTGCACCATCCCCCGAAGGAATGGATACGCACCGTCCAACACTTCGGCGACGTCAGCGCCTTTCGCGCGCGCGAAGAGGATCACGGCATCAACGATCGTGCGCGGCTCCCGGAAGCGGTTCAGAAGTAGCGCACTCTCGGCATCAATGATGCTGGAACCCCCGCGACCACGCACGCGCGATACTGCAAAATCGCTGTCAGTGCACTCGGCCTCCCGGCGCACCTCTTCGGGCAAGTCAAGGGCCGGTGTGATCACGACGTCATCATTCAACTCCAGCAATCCGCCCAATGCGCTCATGACGTCCACCAGTGCTTGTTGGAAGGTGACCACTGTTCAACATCTACACCGTCAAGACGCAAGCGCTCAAGCGCATAACGCGCCGGCGTGACGGACCCTGCCTCGTGCCTGAGATCGTGCTGCGCGGCAATCATCATGGACGCCAGACGCCGCACCACCCATAGACGCCAACTGTCGCGGCTCATCCAACTGAGCGCCTGCGCATCGCGCGGTGGATCCATTCCCCACGACAACAGGCCGTCGGAGCCGATCTCGGCGGTGAACGGAACGCCGTGCGCGCGAACTCCGGCCAGACGGTCGGCCAGATCGGACGCCACCGAGGCCAGCGCGTTTTCGTGGTCAAAATACGCCACAATTTTGTCCGGCCGCAGCAATCCATGCGCACTGGCGCCGATCTTGAACTGCAGGATGTCATGCTGTGCCAGTACGTCCACCAGCACATTCATGACGTGCGGAAGGTCAGCGGGATGCGGGCTGATGTACAGTTTGTGCGATGGTTCACTATTGCCATTCACACGGCGTGCACTGTTCGACCACGCAATCCACCCGCCGCGCTCTTCATCACGGACTCGTGTGAAGTGTGCGCGCAGGCGACGCTCCAACTGTGAACCCGTGTCAAGGCCAACATACGCGAGCACGGCCTGGGCGTCCGGCAGTATCCGTTCCCACGCTGGTGTCACGGGTAGCGCGCCAAACGCGTAGAGGCGCGAGGCCAGTTCATCCGCGTTTTCGAGATGCAATGTTTCGGCATAGTGCAACGCCGCCAACGTGAGCGCCTGCAATCGGCCGGATGATGCCGCCGCGTCGGCGCTGGGCAGTGCCGGCAACGCGACTGCGCCACTCACAAACGTCCCGCCGAATTCAATTTCGAGAATCCCATCAAGCACAAACTGTGCAATGCGCCGGTCAACGTCACGCGCGTCTTCCGGCGCATCCCACAGGTACTGCGGCAGCGGTCCCGACTCGAGCGCGCCATACCAGAGCAAGGCCGTATCGCGATTGACGGCCCGAATTGTGCGGCCTGATCCCTCACGCGGACGCAGGATGCCGTAAAACGCCGCGTCGTCACGCAATTCCGACAACAACATTCGTTCCTCGGGAGCGAGTCGATCAAACGCCACGAGGTCGTACGTCTTGCCCGACCGGAACACGCTGTTGGCGAGCGCCGACCTGTGCGGCCGAGTGAGGGAGGCCGCCGCAATCACCTGGAAAGTCCCTCGCGCTGCGCTCGAACGTGCTCGAGTTGCTGTTTCAGGTTCGCTTCGATTTCATCGGCCTGCGCAGCGGTCGTGATTCCACTCACCAGGCCGCCTTCCTTCTCCATGACCTCCAGTTGCTTGATCGTCTTCAGGAGGTCAGCCTTGATGGTCACCAGATCTTCCAGATCCTGGATGACGAATGGGTCCGATCCAAAACAGAATTGTGTGGGATCACACGCGGAGCCGCCGGCGCCGCACGAGTTCGCGAAGCAACCGGTGGGATCTCGGAAACTGATCACGATTGAACACTGGTTGCAGTAGCTGGTAAATCGTGGACAGCTCACCCCGCAAAAGGTTGGCCATCGACAGATGAACGTGTGAAATGCGCAAAGCTTGGCGAGCTGCGCTGCGTCAATTCCCAGTTTCGGGAGAACGCTGAGCATGAGATCCTTATTCCCAAAAGGCATTTGTGCTCCGGCTTTCACGTGGAAGTCTGTGGCAACCGGCTCATTGGGTTGCCGACGGACTTCAGATATAGACCGGTTGGGGAAGGTCGGTTACGGATCGTACGGCGCAAATTGGATGGACGTACCGTCGGGCCAGGATCCCCATCGAAATGCCCTGATCAAAAGGATCAGCGGCCAGTCATGACGCCCCGTTGGTCGGGCGACGGTCACATCGCCGGCGGATTCAACTGACCGGTTTTGCCAGACGCGGGATTCAGGCTGCTCGCCGCTTGCGATACTGGTCGTGCGCGAGGGTGGTGCGTGAGACGTCGCCGAGGGCGCACTGGCGCCGCTCTCGATTGTGCCTGGTTTCAATGCACGGTACGGGCGCGGGTGTGCCCATGGCCCGCGTGGCGGACTCTTTCGGGAGTCACCTGGTTTGGCACGCCGTTCGTGTGAGCCGGTCGAGGCGTCCTGGGTAGTGTGAAGACCGAGGACGCCGCCGGAGATGGGGGCTCGGAGGCTCCCCGCCATGCAGATGATCCTGCACACGAGCCTGACGGAGAGTGATGGCCAAGCATCGTGTACGCCGCCCTATCGGCGCATCGCAGGCGGTGTGAGCCAGTCATATTCCCAGCTCCACGGCAATCGAGTCTGACCCAGGATAGCTCGGGCCAGCTCTGGGTATATGCGCTCGGCCCGCACGTCGTTCGAGAGCAGAACCAGACATCGCTTCTGGGATTCGAGACAGAACACCATGTTGCCGGTGGAGTCATTGTGGCCACCCTTGAACCACGCTTTGCCGCGGGCATCCTGGAAGGTGACCAGCCCCAGACCGGCCGCCAAACCAATACTGGCGCTGGCCGGGTTGGTTTCTGGAACGAGTGTGGGGAACTGATGGACCGACGTGATTGGCACGTGCGGCCGCACCATTTCCGCGCGCGCTGTGGAGGTGAGCCCGTCGCCTCGCGCGATGCCCGCCCAGAGCCGAGCCTGGTCGTCGATGTTTGTGTCCATGGAACCCGCCGCGCTCACGCTGGACCGCTCGTCGTGTGGCTCAACCGTTCCGTCGCCTCGGAAACCATCGGCCAAATCCGGTTGGAAGTCCGGTCGCCACTGCATGCTGGTCCGGGTCATCCCGAACCGATCAAATACCCGGGTCTGCATCTCGTGCCCGACATCCAGATCCAGCGCCTCCTCCAACACCAGTTGGGCGATATCGAAACCCTCGCCGGAGTACCCGTAGCGAGTTCCGGGATCGTAGTGGAACCGCAGCTTTCCGTCACCTTCCAGCCAGCGGAAGTTGGCGAACCCTGAGGTATGCGAGAGCAGGATTCGCAGCGTCAGCGCTGTCCAGCGCGCGTCCCCTTCCAAATCGTGATAGTCATCGTACTCCGACAGAGGACGGGGTAGGAGGTCCGCGATCGATGCATCGAGGCTCAGCCGCCCTTCGTCCACCAACTGCATCACCAGATAGGAGAATGCGGTCTTGGTCAGCGACGCGCCGTACATGATCGTCTGCGTCGTGAGCGGATCACGCGCGGCGTTACGAATCCCATAGGCGGCCACCTGCAGCACCTGGCCGTTGTCGATGAGGGCGAGGGCCAGGCCCTCGACGTTCTCGCGCTGCATGAGCGCACGTGCCGTGCGGTCGATGGCGGAGGCGTCAGGCAGGGCGTCGGGACTGGATTGCATATTGCAAGCACCCACCCAAAAGAGCGCGAGGGACACGTGAAGGAGCGGTCGGAGCAGCGGACTTGTCACCTTGCGGCGGCCGGCACGGGTCTACGCAACGGTGATTGTTGGACTGACTGAATGCACGAGAGCTCTCAGCGTTCGGACGTGTGTGCGTCGACACCGGACAACAAGCGAGTGTGTTCATTTTCGGCGCCCGATACGCTGCGCCACACGCATGATTCGCTCGACGGTTCCATCGTTGACGTCCGTGAAGTAGTCGCTATGGGCAAGCGGAATGATGGTGCACTCCCCGGGCGAGGACGGATGAATCGTCATGAATGCGACGATGTTTGGGAACTGTCCAACGTTTGCCTGTGCTATGGACGCGCAAGCATAGGGAATGTACGGGGCGATCGGCAGCAAGCGTCGCTGAAACACGCGCCCATCGGCGCGGCACACTTGCGTGTGCCGCGAGGGCCGCCGGGTGATCGACGACTCGCGGCCCTTCGGCGCACACCTGAGCACGAGCGGGTGGAGGCTGCTCGTCGTGATCCTCCTCGTGACATTCCGGACCACGCCGCTCCAAGCGCTCGGCGAGGAGCTGATGTTCCGGAGTGTCGCACTGCCAGCAGGCGCGTCCTGGATGGGCCCGGTCCGTCCGGCTCCGGCCCTGCAACAAGTTTGTCTTCCTCAGCTTGTCCGCCGGACTGATGGCGACCGTGAGCGGCGGAATCGAGGCACCAGTCGCGTTCCACGTTGCCAACAACGTGCGGTTCACGACGGTCAACACGCTCATGGCGGACGGCGAGGCGTTCAGCATCGACCGCTCCTCCGGTGCCGGGGACGCAGCCCTGCTGATCCTCGCGGCCGTCAATCGCGCGATGCTGGTACTCGTCTGGCGGCACGAGCGCGGGATCCGGACCACCGCCGGCGACGACGGTTTTCACTGAATGATGGCGATACCGTCGAGTCGCCGAGCGGCTGCGGGACAACGACCGTGCACTCCTCATGATCTACGCATCTTGGAGTGGAGTAACGCAGGCGCAACCGCGGCGTTATTGTCCTGCACCACATCGACGTCGACTCAGCCCGATTGACGGGTGCCGATGTCCACCAACAATGCCCTTCCCATTCCATGACGGCCTACGGTCGATCGCATCGCGAGAACTGGAACTGGCTTGCCATCGTGCTGGGCGGCCTCGTGCTCGGTATTGTGCTCACGGAATGGTTGAGCCGCTTCAACCAATCGCCGTGGATCTTTGTGGCGATGCTGGTGCCGTTCCTCTTGGGGCTGACGCTCGGCACCCGCCGCATGAGCGCGATGCTTCGCGCGCGCACGGACGGCATTCGTATCATGCTGGAGGGGCAAGGGTTCAGCGTCGATCTGTCCCCGTCGCCGGAACGTGCGCGAACGGTGTACACACCGGTCGCTCATCTGCAAACGGCGCTGCGGCTGCGGGAGGGCGCCGCGAACATCAAGTGGCTGGCGCTGTCCGGTCCGAGCACCCTGCTCTTTGAGCATTCGTATGTGACGGGGTCGGGCAAGCAAACGTTCGAAGTACAATGCACCGTCTTCGTCGTGTCCGCCGCACACGCAACGCTCACGCGGGCTCGTCTGGGCAGCGAGCCGTGGGTCTTGAGTGAGCGCTCGCGGTTGCTGACTCGCCGGGCGCTTCGCAAGTCCGGAACACGCGTCCTGTTGCACGATCGTGCGTTTGACGCGTCGTGGGTCACGCTCGGAAGTGACGCCACCGCGCAGGCGTTTTTCACTGATCGTGTTCGCGCGATGCTCGGATCATCGCCCAAGGGTGAAGTGTGGTGCGTTGGTACCGGATTCGTGTGTTGCGCGTATCGTGGCGTGCTATCGGCAACACAGCTGGCGCGCATGCTTGCGCACGCTCGCGAGGTGCTCGGTTAGCGCGGTGAACTTGCCCCGGTCTGGTGGAGCCCTCAGCTCAGTGTGAGAGGAGGTGTGTCCAATGAGGCGGCCGCCCCGCAACTGCATCCGCACCCGCGTTCATCAGCAGCAGGCGTCGCTATTCGGTCGCACTGAGCCACATCCTCGCCTCGTGGGGGGCGTGAAAAATCAAATCTTCGCCATAGTGGTCGGCAAAGACGTTGTACTGGCGTGCGACGCCGAACTGTACCGGGTGGCGCACGATGATGGCCGTCTTCCAGTCGCCGTCGCCGAGAATCGGCAGCACGAGGGTGTTCACCAGCACCTGCAGCTCGCGGCCAGTGAACGCGATGTCGGCGTCGCGACGTCCTGCGACGGTCCGGCGCGGGCCGAGCACTTCAGTGTCGGCCAGATAGACCCGCCAATAGTCGCGCAGATCATCGATGGTCACGGTGCTGTTCCATGTCCCCTCGATGATCCGAGCAGTCCTGTCGATTCGATACTGTATTGGCATCGGACGAATCGTCAGGTAGGTAAGGGTGCGCGCTGTCTCTGCTGCGTGTCAGCCGCAGGTCCGCCGCCATCCAGCTGCGGTAGCAGAGTTCAAGCTTTCGTGCGAAAGATCACATCCCACAGCGGAGTGGTCACGCCCCAGTTCACATCGTGCCGCGCGTGATGGATCGAATGGCGACGGCGGGCGTTGACGAACCATTGCGCTTTCCAACGCGCGTGATGAAAGCTGTGGTGCATGGCGCAGTATCCGAGGTAGCCCAGCCACGCAAACGCCATCACCACGCCGGTGCGGGCAGGATTGAACACCGAGGCGATGGCGTAGTACACGCCCAGGAGTGCGACCGTCGTGATATACCAGGGCACACCCAGCAGCGAGCGCGGCTCACCGTGATGCAAGTCGTGGCCGACCTTCAGCGGTGACTCAAGCTCGTGGTACAGGAATCGATGCAGGGCGTACTCCACGAAGGTCCAGAGGAACAGCCCGGAGAACGCGCAGGCGATCCATGCCGGCACGCCGAGCGAAGACTGTCCGTGCGCGAAGGCGCGGCTTGCAAGCCAGAGCGCAAGCGACACGTTCGCCACGTAGCCGAACCAGTAGTTGAAGACCGACGAGGAAGCCTCGCGAATGCGGGCACGGCGCACGGCTGCGGCATCCAATGAGGTCATGACTGTCCCTATCGTGAGAGCGACTGCAATCGATTTCCGAGGAAGAATGGAGCGCGGCGCATCGCGCCGCCAGAGTGGGGGCGGCGCATGTAGGGTGGCGACCGGCTCGGCGCGCGCTGGTCGGCCGTCGCGCGTGCCAGTCGGTTGTGTAGTCGCCGGCTCGCTACTGGACGTGCACGGCAACTTTTCGGTATTCTGGGGTCGGAGCGAGGGTGACGAATCGCCTCTCACAACGAACCCTGCAATCGCCCGCCTGTCATGATGATTCTGACCCGACGTGTGGCAGTACTCCTGATGTCTGCCGTGGGGTTTCACGCCGGCTCGCTCGGGGCGCAGACCGTGCCGTCGGGGTGGCGACTGGTCCCCGTGTCCACCGCTGGTGTCGAGCGTACGTACGAGGCCGTCGCCCTGCCGCCCGGACAGTATCTGCGTGTGGAGCAGGGCGCACTGCGGCCGCTCGATGGCGCGCCGATCGAACGCTGGCTCGTCAGCGCCGTCGCGACCGACGCGTCGCCAGCTGGCCCGTGGGTGCAGACCGGGAAGGTTGCCAACGTCGTACCGACGATGATGGCCACGCTGGCCCGGGAGTTTCAGGGGGCTGGCGGTTTGCGCGGTGGGCGTATCGCCCTCGGTGTGGCCGGGGGCGATGGTGAGGCGCGCGTGGTCCGGCTCACCTTCAGTTCGTCCGCGGCGCTCAGCTCGCCACAGGGAGCATCCGCGCGGGAGTTGATGAGCGCACTCGCGAAGGAATCCCTCGACGGTCGGCGCACGGCGAGTGCCGAAAGGGCGCCTGGAATCGGTGCCTCCGCCGGCGCCGCGACGGACGGTGTCGGCCGTGAGGCGGTGGCACCCACTCGCGCGGGGTTTCGTGCCGGCGGTGCCATCGTCCCCGGTCGCTACACCGGTAACATGGTCAACGACGATGGTCGTGTGATCGTGCGCTACGATGTGACGCTGTTCGCCAACGGCGAGTACGCAGCGCCCTCGGGCGACAACTTGCTCGACTCCACCGGCACGTACACATACGCCGTTGCCACCGGCCGCCTCGACGTGGACGGGAAGCTGTACAACAGTCGGTACGATCCCGACGACGATTTCTCGCTGTACGGGCGCGATGCCAGCGGTGCGCCAGCGATCTACATGGAGGACTACTACGGCGTCGGCACGTTCCGCGCGATGCTGCGGCGCGTCGGTGATCCGGAGCGCGAGCCCCCCTCGGTGGTGCTGGCCGCGCGTCAGGCCGCCAAGGTCGAAGCGGCGCGCTACAAATTCGTCACCGCGCCTGGCGCCGGCATTGCATCGTCGCAGATCGAGGCCGTGTACTACGAGTGGAAGCAGGAGTATGAAATTGGCGGGCTGCAGTTCAAGGAGTACCTCTTTTTGCTGCTGAAGGACGGCACGGTCCACGATGGGCTTCCGGTGCCGCCGGAGGATCTCGACGTGGCCGCCTCGCGTCGGGACGAGCCCAAGGCGTGGGGGAGGTGGCGCAAAGTTGGCACGACGTACGAGTTCGCGTTTGCCGACAATCGGCAGTTCGCGCGAAAGCAGGGGTACGTGGTGCAGCCCGCCCGCCCGGGGCTCACACTCGTGGGCCGGTTCGAGGGAAGCTCGCACTACCAGATCCCCGGCGGGGCAGGGGCGTGGGCCAACTTCGGCGTGACGTTCAGCCTGGGGCAGCGCTTCGAGCGGTTCCGCTCCGGTGGCGCCGGGATGACGGGAGGGTACGGTGACACGCGGATCAGCACGTCCGCCGTGTACGACGACGACGGGGTGGTGGGTGGTGCTGCTGGCGCCACGGTTGCCGGAAGCAGCACCCGTCGCACCCCCGACCGGGGCGACCGCCGCGGTACCTACCGCCACGAGGGGTACGCACTGATCCTGACGTACGAGAACGGCACGGTGGAGCGGCTGCCGTTCGTGGTCGCGGAAAGGGTGCCAGGGCGGATCGGTGGGGTCTGGATGCAGGGGTACTTGCTGACGCCGCCGAAGCCGTAAGGCCGGCCGTCGTGTGCTGGGCCGGTGTGCCTATTGCGCCTCGCGCGACGTCGTCCACTCCAGATGAAGCGCATGCGACTTGCGCCGGTGCGCCGGAGTTACCGCGCGCTGACGGCTGGAGTACAGGCTGGCAATCGCGAGGCCGAAACCGTCGGCGAATGCAACAGTGGGCGCGTGACGAAGGTGACCCACACAGTGCCGCACGGCCGCTCGCGTGTTTGTCGAGCGTCCGGGCCGCTGGCTCCGGCTGATGGGCGGCGGAGGGTGTCATCAAGGCGGCGAGCGTACGGCGAAAGGCGGCCGCGCGTGTGTCGCCGATAGTCGAAAGCAACTGGTCCTCGGTTTCTCGAATGGCCTGGAGACCGTCCACGATCGTCCGGTAGCCGCGTTCGGTGAACTGCACCCGCTGCGCGCGCTGGAGCGTTCCGCCACGTCGGGAGCAAACCGGGGAGAACCTCGAGCAGGAATCGACATGCCTTCGATGTAGCGAGCACGCACGATGCGTGCGTCCGTATGCGAGGCGACGCCATGATTCGCGGCACACTCGCGTTTCAGCGTTGAAGGGCGTACTGAGCGTGTCGGTCATGCGTTTCCTGAAGGTCAGGTCGCCTGGTGGCATTGTTCCGGTCAGCGCGTGAACCTTCAGCGCGGGGAGGCGGGTACCATTCGGCGCATATCACCCACCGCCGCTCTATCATGATTCGCCAGACGCTGCTCACCGCATGCACCCTCGCCCTCCTGGGTTGTCTTCCGGACGCCTCCGGGTTGCCGCATGACATCGAGGCGAGCGATGACGCAAAGATCGCGTGGCTCGCGGCCAACTCCGTCACCGTGCGCAGCGCGGATGCGGGCGACACCGACTTCTCCGATCTCGCGCCGCTGCGCACCGCCATCGGCAACGCCCGCATCGTCATGCTCGACGAACAGTCGCACGGTGACGGCACGGCATTCGCCGCCAAGGTGCGACTGATCCGGTTCCTGCACAGCGAGATGGGCTTCGATGTCCTGGCGTTTGAGGCCGGCATGTTCGATTCGCGCGAGGCCTGGAACCGAATCCGGTCGGGTGACGACGCCCTGGCCGCCGTCCAACAGTCAATCTTCGGTATCTGGAGCAGGGCCGAGCAGGTGCGCCCCCTCTTCGAGTACGTAGCGGCCCATGCGGCGTCCGCGCGACCGCTCGAACTGACGGGGATTGATCCGCAGTTCACGGGACCGGTGGGAGGTGGCACGGGGCAGTTCTTCGCCGACTCGCTCGAGGCCTACCTCGCGGCCAACAGTCCGGCAATGCTCGCGGTCCCGCGCTGGCCCGCCTTCCGTGCTGTGGTGTCGCGCATCGGGCGACAGTACTACCGCGATACACTGGCCACCGACGCGGAGCGCGATGTCTTCAGTGAGCTCATGCCGTCCGTACGACTCGAGACCAGCTTCATCCGTCTCATGCGGACGCGTCGCGAGCACCTCTTTCTCGATCTTCGCCGATCGCGACAGGAGGATGGGCAGTGGTTGAACAGTCCGTTGGTCGCGCGTCCGATGTTCTACGCGTCCAACCGCGCGCCGTGGCCCACGGTGTTCGATGCCGTGTTCTTCAGCGGGCTGATGTCGCCGGCCTTACCGGTGCGCTGAATGGTGGAGCGCCCTACGCGACCTGGGCGCAGAGAGCGGTTTGCGGCGACGGGTGCTTTGGGCACAGAATCCGCGAAAAGTCGTGCTCTTTGCATAGCCGCAGGGCATCGCTCGCAGCCGGCAGATCGCCCGGGCGTGCCAATAGCACGTCACGTTCATCGCGCGGTGTAAGGCCCCGGCAGGGGTCAACGCTTCGGGATGGACGCACCAACCGCGTTTCAACCAACCGTGGCGGACAATTGGGCCTGAATACGCCTGAGAGACTGATGCACCTGCCCCTTTCACCTACTCCGCCGAGGTCTCCGTGCACCCGCGCACACTCCGTCAGCGAGCAATCGCGTATCCTCTGACCGCGCTGCTGCTCGGCGCTGTACTTGCCGGCTGCGCGAGCGACACGTCGGCCAACAACAATCCGACCACCAGCGGCAGCGACGCAAACAGGGACGCAAGCAGCGCACAATCACCTGGCATCGCTGGCGCCATCGTTGATGTGGCGTCACGTGAAGCCGCCGGTGTTCAGCTCAAGCCGCTCGACACGCCACTGCCCGGAAATGTACTGCCCGATTTTGTGTACGGAGTGATGATCGACATGACGCGCCCCGTCAATCAGACGGTGACCATACGACAGGTCTCCATGCGCATTCGTGAGATTGACGCCGAATCGGCGCGCGATGTGCTCGTGCGGCAATACTTGGCAGCGGGCTTCGATACCAGCGCTGTGATGCGGGAAAGGGAAACGCACGCTGCCAACTTTTCTAACGGTGGTGAAGGGAAGGGGCTGATGGCTGCCATGAGCGGCGGCACGTCAGTGATGGTGCTGGCCACCCCGTCCAAACCCGACAGCGAGAACCTGGCCGATGGCTTTTCTGGCGTTCTCATGGTCACGGTCTACTCCCCAGCGAAGTGATCCTTGGGCTTGCCCCCGTTCCTGGTAGAGACCGACTCATATTATTGGTCTCGGGGCGCGCCTGCCCGACGCATCGCGTGCTCACGGCACTGCAGGCCGTACGCGTTCGGTTGTCTCTTCCGCATCGATCACCTCCTGTCCGAAACCTCGGTCCGTACCGTTGCGGTGTCCACTAGATCGGGTGCATCTCAACCCGAGGGACAACGAAGTCCACGAACATCGAACGTACGTGCATCCGGCGCGCGTCGGCGCCCCCAGCCTCGAGCACGGCGATCGTATCGCCGTCCGGCGCCGCGTAGCGTCCGGCAATCACCTCGCGACGACGAGCGTCCACGGGCACGAACGCTGGTTCTTCTCGCGGCCCCCCGTCGGGCTCGTGTCTCGCGAGCGCCGAGACGAGGTCACGCTGGAGGGTGATCAGCGTCCACGGGGCGATGTCGCTGTTGCTGACCATAGCGACCGCCTCGCCGCGCGCGCGGTCCCAGTGGACGAAACTATGGAATGCGTTGATCGCGCCGGAGTACTGGCACCGCTCGTCCGCCTCGTCGCAATACCAGCTGAGTCCGGTGATCGGCGACGGTCGTCCGTCGATGACCGGGCGCGAGTGTCCCAGCGCCAGGACGGCGGGAGACAGCGCGTTGCCGGTCGCGTGTGCCCCCGCCCAGCGCGCGAGATCGAGGGCGGAAAAATAGACGTTCGATCCGCCGATGAACGCTTCGTTGTCGAACACGTCCGCGACGACCCAGGCGGTGTCGGCCCAGCGATGGCCGAGGGTGCGCGGGCCGGGAAAATCCGCGAGCCGCCCGGGCCGCGCGAAGGCCGAGTCCATCCCGAGCGGCGCGAAGAAGCGCTCGCGGAAGACGCTTGCGATCGGCTGCCCGGTGACGCGCTCGACCACCAGCGCGGCGACGTCGAATCCCAGGTTCGAGTACTCGAATCGCGTTCCGGGCACGAAGCGCGGCTGCGGCATTGAGCGGCGCACCACGGCGAGGAGTCCGTCGGTGGTGCGCTCCTCGAGCGGTCCGAAATGCGGGGCGAACGCCTCATCGAGGGGAGGTAGCCCGTTGGTGTGCGAGATCAACTGGCGCACGGTTGTCGCAGCGTGCGGATATTCGCGGACATAGGCGGTGACCGGCGTGTCGATCGCGATCCGCCGCTCCTGTACGAGGGTCCAGACGGCCGCTGCGGTGAGCGTCTTGGCGAGCGATCCGCCATCAGCGGGCGTATCCGGCGTGAACGGCCGGCCAGCGGCGACGTCGGCCATGCCCACGCCGTGGGCGTGGATCACCGTGCCGTTGCGCACGAACGCCACGGCGCCCATGAACTCGTGCGTCGCGACGAGTGGCGCCAGAATCGCGTCCACACGCGCGGAATCGGCGGTCGTCCAGCCGGTGCCGGGATCGGGTCTATCGCCGTCGCCTGCGCAGGCCGGCACGAAAATGAGGAGGCTGAGCGAACGCGCGCGCATATCCTGCACGCTACCTCCTGCGCTCGAGCGGCGCCATCCGCGAATGCCGTAGGTCTGTCTGCGATAGGTCTCCATGCGCCTTCGCGAGATAGATACCGAGTCAGCGCGTCATGATCGACGCAGCGGTTCGCCTGTTTCACCGAGCGGGTGTGGGGGCCGTCGACGTCGGCCGCGTCCTGGGGGACGCCTATCTGTCGGCTCGGGCGAGTGATGGGACGCAAAACCCGACGTCGTGCGCGTCGCGTACCTGCCCTAGCTGTGCTTCAACTGGTTCATGTCGGGTGGACGCACGTGCATTGCGGCTTCCAGCTCCGGCCACACCTTGAGTGTGCGGCGACGCTGCTCGGGGGAGTGGCGAACAATGGCCGAGGGCGTTGGAGCGCGCCGCCGCAACGCGTCGCGTGCTCACGCGACCGCAGCATCGGTGTCTCCCGGCTCAGCGGCGACGCGGGCCAGAGCCTACGGCGCGCGTTCGCCTGCAATGCGCACCGCCACCTTGGCAAGCAGCGCTATGCGGATTCGGCCCGAACCGATTCCGGGGACGCCGCGGACAGCGCGAACACGAGTATGAGACCCGGGACGAATGCAAGTGCCCAGGAGGCCCAGTCCAAGGTGTACCACCGCGTCGCACGCAACATCAGGCCCGCATCGACCGAGTCAGCGAACCCCGCCGAGATGATCTCGGACTGCAGCGGACCGGTCACAAACGCCGAGAAGAGACCGGCGACCACGAACGCCATCAACGCGCCCAGCACGAACCGCCTACCGGGAGTCTTCCAGTTCGCCCAAAGGGCGACGAGCAGAAGCGCCAGATTGATCGTCGGCATGATCTCCCAAAACTGGCTGCTATCGTAGCCGTACTCGCCGGAATAGATCGCGAGTGATCGTGGAGGGGCTTCGACGGCGGTGCTGACGATAACCGTGACCGCGAACAGCTGTGCGCCGGCCTGGAGCAGCGCGCCAATGGTGGCCGCGGCCAACGAGAGCCGCGAGAAGTGCCGATGTTTCACTGTGCTCCAGCGTCAAGTTTATGGTGCGGCCTCTGCATCGCGTTGGCTTTTGCAGTGGGTGATCCAAGGAACGCTACAGCACAACAGCCGCTCCCCAGACAAAATAGAACACGGCGAAGCCGGACAGTGACAGGTGATGCACCACCTAGCCCACGAGCGAGTTGGAGGTGGTGCCCTGTGCGCACCCGCGGTGGACGACGGCTCTGTGCGCTGCAACGATGTCATAGCGAGCTCCGTGAGCAGATTGAAGTGAGGAGCGGCAGCCCAGTACGATGTGCAGAACCGTAGAAGTCGCGAACAATTCCCCATTCGGCGCGGTGCCAATCCGGAGAGGTCCGTAGAACGAGGCTGTAGTCCAAGCCCCTCCCCTTGGCGAGTGGAAACGCAAGACGGTAGGCGGCGACGGGAGTTGACTGAGGCAAATCTGCGATCGATTCGCCGCGCCTTCGAGAGCCCGCCATGGCCCGGTAAGAACCGACGCCGAGCGCAAGTTGCTGCCCGTCGATCCCGCCCGGCAGTTGCTGCCCGGTACCTTCGAGCACGCGCAGAACCACCTGTTGGAGCACGCAGTGGACCTGTCCCATTTCGACTCGCGGTTCCGGAATGATGAGGCGGGCGCCCTCACGAATCTGCCGGCGCTTCTGCTCAAGGTGGTGCTCGCTGTGTGCGACCAGCAGGGTCGGATCGGTCGCGAGATGTTCCCGAGCAACGGCGTGAAGCTCCCGAGTAACGCGTCCAAGCATCGGAGCGGGACGCGCGCCGATTTCGAGCGTCAGGCGCAATGCCGGCGGCGGCCACGACCATGCTGAAGCGGCACCGCGCGGCCGATCGGTCGCCGACGGAGCCGGATCCCTCGACCAAAGCCACTGCGCGCGCCACCGTCCTGTTGAGTGTGCTGGGGCCTAGGGCCTGTGGTGTTTGCCCGTGGTGTTTGCCTGTGGTGAACACAGGATCAGCGCCCGATCACCACCCCAGCCGTCGCTCGGTGCTCCCCACGGCCACGCTCATTTCTCGCGCAACAGCATCGTTGCCGCGCTGAGAATCAACGCAAATGCCGAGACTGCGCCGGCGACGATCAGCACGACCATAGGTGTCTCTGTGTTGTTGATGCTCTGGCCCATGCTTTCGGCCTCGAGCCAGGCCCAGCTGGCGGCGGCGAGGCTGGCAAACAAGAGCGCGCCGCACGCCTGCAGCGTGCGGATCGGATTGCGCAACGCGATGGGGCCTTTGGCAAAACGACCTTCGATCGCCGGTGCGAAGTGATGGTAGACCTTTCGGGCCTGTTCGAACGCCGCCTCAGGAATCGGCATGCGCAGGGTGGTGTACGTGATGTTGCCGAAGCGGCTGCGTGGATAGGCCAGCTTGAACTCAAGACAGTCCGGCGGCCGCTTCGGCGTGGCCGCGTTGTCAATCCAGCCAATCGAGCGCAGCTCGGGCAAACCGTTGAGTCGAAGGACGTGATAGGAATCGTCGACGATCACAGACGTCTCCCCGACGATGACGTCAACGCCTTCAGGCGGAATGAACTCGCGGATCTGCATATCGTTGCGAAAGCGCGTTGGATCCAGCGCGACACGTTCGAAATCGAATACGCGAAATCTCTCCCAATCGGCGGCACCGACATGCCACTGGGCGACGTGTCCGACACCCGCCCGAAGCTTGGCCTGGCCGCGCGCGAACAAAAGGCCCTGGATCAACGCCACGAACGCGAACGGCACAACGATCGCCACGAGGGCGAAAGGGACGAAGGTCATCCAATCGCCGCCGGTCTCTTGGTACCTCCGCGCACCAAACCAAGCGGACGCACCAGCGACAGCAAGCAGGCTGGCTGATATCGCTGCCTTGCGTGATGGATTTCGCATCTACATCACCGCCGAGCGGCCCCAAAAAACAGAGTTGGATTTGGAGAGCATACAGCAACAGTCGACCACGACGTTCTCAGCACCAACCCTCGCTATGGCGTCACTCGCCTCACGGACGAAGGCGCGCACGCCAAGAGCCTGGGCGACAACGAAAATGAGCGAAGGCGAGAATGTAGATCCGCGACTCCTCGGCGGCATAAAGCAAGAGCAGGGAAACCGCCGAAACTCGGCGATGCTCTGGAAGTCGGCGAACCGCGATGTTTTCATGGAAATCTCCTCAAGTCAGTGTACGAGAGTTTTCCACTTTTCGCGACCCCGCTTTTCCGGGGGGATTACCCGCTGGACAACAGGAAAATGAAGTAGTATCGTCAGCCGCGGCTGCGGCTGGGAATCGCAGCGACGCGGCAGCGGGTAGGCGAGCTGTCTCCTGACCGGGCCCAGCATTTGCGTGCGGACGGTACTCTTCGCACAGCGAAGTCGATGGATACGACCCGCACGGCATCACGCCTGAGGAGCTCTTCGACAGCACGATCTGTTTGATGACGACATCGCTCGATTGCGTTTGTATTCCACCGTTTCCGTCCGCGACAACGCCATGACCATCGACCGTAGAGACTTCCTGAAGAGTGCTGGCGCAGCGGGTGCGCTGGCCGCCGCTGGCTGCGCGCCGACCGCATCTGCTCCCCCGGCACGGACGCTGGGCACGGGCCTCGCGAAGGGGCTCACGCTGCTCACCTTCCGCGACGGCAACGCCGATTGCCTGGGTGCCAAAACCGAGCAGGGCATTCTCGATGTCGCGCTCGCGGCGAGCCTGATGAACATGTACGCGCCGGCGACGCTCGACGAGATGCTGCAGCAGGAGGACGGGCCAAGCGTGCAGGCCGTGGTGGAGGCGGCCGCGACGAATGCGACGGCCGCGTCAGCGTTTCGTCCTGAGGCGGGGATCGAGTACGGGCCGCTGGTCAGTCACCCGGACAAGATCGTCTGCGTCGGCCTCAACTACCGCAAGCACGCCGAGGAGGTGGGCGCACAGATTCCGGCGTACCCGGTGCTCTTCAACAAGTTCAACGCCGCGCTCAACAATCCCGGCGGCACGGTCACGCTGCCCGTCGATCTTGCCACGCAGTTCGACTACGAGGTCGAACTGGTGATCGTGATCGGCCGGACCGCTCGGCGTGTGCCCGAGGCCGACGCGCTGT
>JBBSPE010000003.1:0-64055 GCA_038259155.1 Gemmatimonadales bacterium | reverse complement strand
GCGAAGAGCTCATCGCCGCGAGCATGGCGCAGGAAGAACTCGCGCGCCATCTCGGCGTGGACACGCTTGGCTATCTGTCGCTCGACGGAATGCTCTCCGCCATGCCGGAGGGTCCGACCGGTTATTGTCACGCCTGCTTCTCCGGTCGGTATCCCACCGAGCTCCCCAGCGAACCCGAGTTGCTGCGCGCGGGCGGAAGTGGTCGGACGCAGACGGCTGGCGCCCTCTGATGGAACGATCGGTCTACTTCTTCGGAAATGGCGCCGCCGACGGCACGCGCGCCATGAAGTCCGAGCTCGGCGGCAAAGGGGCGAACCTCGCGGAGATGGTGAATCTGGGCGTGCCCGTGCCTCCGGGTTTCACAATCGCGTGCCGAGAGTGCCTCGAGTATCTCGAGCACGGCGGTGTGTCCGGGACACTGCGCGCGCAGGTTGACGATGCGCTCTCGCGCCTCGAGGCTGCAGCCGGAAAGCGGCTCGGCGATCCCGAGCTGCCGTTGCTCGTGAGCGTGCGCTCGGGCGCCGCGGTGAGCATGCCCGGCATGATGGAAACCATCCTCAATCTCGGGCTCAATACCGAGACCACGGCCGGTCTCGCACGCGCCAGCAACAACCCGCGCTTCGCGTGGGATTCCTATCGGCGCTTCATCCAGATGTACGGCGATGTCGTCCTCGGGGTCTCGTCCGAACAGTTCGAGCACCTGCTCGCCGCCAAGCGGCTCACCACACACGCCGAGACGGACGCCGATCTCGACGCGGCCGCGCTCGAATCGCTCGTGCTCGAGTACCTCGACCTCGTGGAGCACACCACGGGTCAGGCGTTCCCGAGCGATCCGCGCGCGCAGTTGTGGGGTGCCATCGAAGCCGTCTGGCAGTCGTGGACACTCAAGAAGGCCGTGGACTACCGGCGCGTGAACGAGATCCCGGAAACACTCGGCACCGGTGTGAACGTGATGGCCATGGTGTTCGGCAACATGGGCTCGGACTCCGGCACCGGCGTTGCGTTCACGCGCGATCCCAGCACGGGTGAACACCGGTTCTACGGCGAGTTTCTCGTGAACGCGCAGGGTGAGGACGTCGTGGCGGGCATTCGCACGCCGCTGCACATCGATCAAATGGCGGAGCGGTTGCCGTCGGCGTACACCCAGCTCCTGGAGACGCAGGCGCTGCTCGAGCGCCACTACGCCGACATGCAGGACATCGAGTTCACCGTCGAGCGCGGTACGCTGTACCTGCTGCAGACACGCACCGGCAAGCGCACCACGCCAGCCGCGCTGCGGATTGCCACCGACATGGTGCGTGAGGGACTGATCGACGCGCGCACTGCGGTGCAGCGGCTGCATCCAAGGCAGCTTGACCAACTGTTGCATCGTGTCATTGATCCCCATGTCCAGGCCACCGCCATTGCCACCGGCCTTCCGGCCAGTCCGGGAGCCGCCAGTGGCGTGGCCGTGTTTGATCCAGACGAAGCTGAAACCCGTGCGCTGCGCGGTGAGGCGGTCATTCTGGTGCGTGAAGAAACCACGCCGGAAGATTTTCACGGCATGGTGGCCGCGCGCGCGATTCTCACGACACGCGGCGGCATGACCAGCCACGCCGCGGTGGTGGCACGCGGCATGGGCAAGTGCGCGATCGTCGGCGCCTCCGACGTGCACATCCCCCGCGGCGAACGCAGCTTCACGGCCAACGGCGTCACCGTGCACGAGGGAGAGTGGCTCACCCTCGACGGCGAAACCGGCCGGGTGTTCACGGGCGAGCTGCCCACGCTGCCCAGCGAAGTGATGCGTGTGGTGACCGGCGTGCAGCGCCCAACGGACGCCCCAGTGTATCGTGCGTTCGACGAACTCATGGGCTGGGCCGACGAGGTCCGACGGCTCAAGGTGCGGGCCAACGCTGACACACCGCGTGATGCACGCATGGCGCGCGCGTTCGGCGCGCAGGGCATCGGTCTCTGTCGCACCGAACACATGTTCTTCGAGGGCGACCGCATCCTCGCCATGCGGGAAATGATCGTGGCGCGCGATGAGGGCGGTCGGCGCCGGGCACTGGAAAAGCTGCTTCCCATGCAGCGCACCGATTTCGAGGGGATCTTCGAGGCCATGGACGGTTTCCCCGTCACCATTCGCCTGCTCGATCCGCCGCTGCACGAGTTCCTGCCGCATGGCGGCGAGGAGTCCAAGAAGCTGGCTGCGACGCTTGGGATCAGTCGACCGGCGCTCTCGGCCATTGTGGAAGCGCTCCGCGAGAGCAACCCCATGCTGGGTCATCGCGGCTGCCGCCTCGGCATCACCTACCCCGAGATCACGGAAATGCAGGCGCGCGCGATTTTCGAAGCCGCCGTGCGGGCCAAGCGTCGAGGATTGCGGGTGTTTCCCGAAATCATGGTTCCGTTGGTGATGACGGCGGGCGAGCTGGCCCATCAACGAGCGGTCATCGATCACGCAGCCGAGCGAGTGATGGGCGCCATGCTGGAAGACGTACCGTACCTCGTGGGCACCATGATCGAACTGCCGCGCGCGGCGCTCACGGCCGACGAGATCGCGAAGACTGCCGATTTCTTCTCCTTCGGCACGAACGACCTCACGCAGACCACTCTCGGACTCAGCCGTGATGACGCAGGCCGCTTCCTGCCGCACTATCTCGCGCAGGGCATCCTCCAGGACGATCCGTTCCAGGTGCTCGACACCGACGGCGTGGGCAAACTCGTGAAACTCGCCATTGACGGCGGTCGCTCCACGCGCCCGGACATCAAGCTGGGCATCTGCGGCGAGCACGGCGGCGAACCGCGTTCGGTGCGCTTCTGCCACGACGCGGGCCTCGACTATGTGTCCTGCTCACCGTATCGAGTGCCTGTGGCGCGGCTGGCGGCGGCGCACGCGGCGCTGAACCGCGACTGAGGCGGCCGCTCAACGAGACGGCGCGGCACACGAAGTTGCCAACCGCATGCACAAACGCCCCGACCGGATTGCTCCGGCGGGGCGTTTGTGTTCACCAAGTGGAGGTGAGGGGAATCGAACCCCTGTCCGAACCTGGATCTACCACAGCATCTACGTGTGTGTCCTGTTGATTGAGGTCTCCGAACGCTGGCCAACAGGCCGCCCACGTTCAGACAAGTTGCCTAAAGTTTCGCGCGATGACGGGCAACACGCCGCCACGCTAGCCCAGATTTTCGATACTCCGTAAAGCGCCCCGGGCGGGCTCTCTATGGAGCACTGCCAGCGGTAACCCGAAGGTTACGCGGCGAGCGCCAGGTTGTTGTTGGCGTTTGAAAGTTTCCCGAGTGTTTTACCAGGAGCCCGAGGACCTGGACACGCAGCCACAGCTTCACCAAACCCGTCGAAACCAGTGCACCCCCGATTTCCCACGGCCCTGCGCTTGTGCCAACAAGCTTGTTCACCTGACATCGTTCTGCACCTGCACCAGCACCCTTCCACCGACCAACACATTAACTACGCGGCGATCTCCCCAGCAATGGCGGACGCCGATACCTCCTCCTCGAATACCCGTGACAGCGACGCCTGATCCGCCAGATAGTCGGAAAAAATGCCCTCCACCTGGGAGAACGACGTGACCTGATGCAGCTTCTTGCGCAGCTCAGCCGAGTTGTGCAACCCCTTCACGTACCAGCCGAGGTGCTTGCGGAACTCGTACGCCGCGCCTTCCGGGTCGATCTCGTACTCCTGGACCAGTCGTGCGTGCTCGAGCGCCACCCGGAACCGCTCCTCGACCGGCGGCGTCGCCGGCATTTCCACCCCGTCGAGCAGCGCCCGCGCCTGGTGGAACATCCACGGCTGCCCGAACGAGCCACGCCCCACCATGATACCGGCCGCCTTGGTATGCTCGGCCATGCGTACGACGTCCTGCGGCGTCTTGATGTCACCATTGCCCACCACGGGGATGTCCAGGGCATCCGCAACCGCTGCGATCTCGTCCCAGTTGGCCTGCCCCGTGTACATCTGGGTGCGTGTGCGAGCGTGCAGCGTGAGTACGCGCGCGCCGGCGTCCTGGCATACGAGCCCGATCTTCACCGGATCCCGCATTTCCTCGTTCCAGCCGCTCCGGATCTTCACGGTGACCGGCAAGTGCGTGGCACCCACTACGGCCTTGATCACCTCGGTCACCAGCCCCAGATCACGCAAACAGCCAGAGCCCCCGTTACGGCGCACCACCTTCTTGACCGGACAGCCGAAGTTGATGTCTACGAACTCGGGCTGAAACACATCGGTCACCAGTGCTGCGGCATCCGCCATGGCCGCAGGCTCCGCACCGAAGATCTGCACCCCGATGGTGCGCTCCTCGGGCTTGAACCGCAGCTTGGAAATGGTGGCCGGGTTTTCCCGGCGAATGCCCTCAGCGGACAGGAACTCTGTCACAACGACGTCAGCGCCGTGCGCCCGACAGAGCCGACGGAACGGTGACTCGGACACGCCCGCCATGGGCGCGAGGAACAACGGTCGCGCGTGCGGGACCGGATACGGGAAGGCCTTGATAGTGCTCACCTTAGCAAGTTAGCGGTCCCCGGAAGCGCGGGCAACGCTTTGGCCCCGCTTCGCCGTTTGACTTGTGAGCGGCGCGGGTTAGCATTGAGGGCTATGGAACTCCGAGAATTCTTTTCCGAAGATGCCGTCAAGCTTGAGCTCGAGGGCACGACGAAGGACGAAGTGCTGAAGGAGCTCATTTCCCTCCTCAAGCTCGATGAGAAGGCCGAGGGAATGCTCTTCAAGATGCTCAAGCGGCGCGAAAATCTCGGGTCCACCGGCATTGGCCGTGGTATCGCGATTCCGCACTGCCGTTCGCTCGTGGTCAATCGCCTGCGCGTGGCCTTCGGCCGCAAGAGCACCGGGCTCGACTTCAAGGCCATCGACGACAAGCCGGTGCACTTCATGTTCCTGATCGTCGCCCCGCCGCTCGAGGTGTCGAATCAGTACCTGCCCGTACTGGGCAAGATCGCGCAGTTCAGCAAGGAGCCAGACGTGCCGCAGCGTCTGCTCTCGCTCCCCACGCCGGCCGATTTCATGGCCCTGCTGGAAGAAAAAAAGATCTGACGTGCCCGCCCGCTCACAGATGGGTGAGCGGGCTGTCCAGTGGCAGCGGAACGTCGTCCATCTCGACGCGCGAGATGTCGCCGCGCAGCCGCACGATCACGCGCCACGTCTGCAGGATGGCGGCAGCCGCCAAGCCGGCCGTAAGCCCCCACCAGAGCCCCCGCTCGCGAAGTGGTGTGTGAAAGCCGAGCACGGCGCCCAACGGAATCCCGACGCCCCAAAATGCCACCATGTGCAGAATGGCGGGGATGCGCGTGTCTCCCGTGCCGCGCAGCACGCCACTCGTCACGGCTTGCATGCCGTCGAACACCTGAAACACACCGGCAATCGGGATGAGCGAAACCGCCACCGCCAGCGTGGCCGCTTCCTGCGTATAGCGCGTGGCAAGAAATGTGGGCGCGCTCATGAACACCGCGGCGCTGCAGCACATGAACCCAACCGCGCAGACGATTGCCGCCGCCGCATCACGACGCGCTGTGCTGACGTCTCCGCGGCCGATCGCGCGCCCAACGACGGCGGCCGCCGCGCCCGAGAATCCCAGCGGCACCATGAAGGTGAGCGCGGCCATGTTGAGCGCGATCTCGTGGCCGGCAAGCGATGCGGTGCCCATCCAGCCCATGAAGAGGGTGGTGATGCCAAACGCGAAGCCCTCGAAGAACCATTGCGTGCCGATCGGCGCCCCGAGCACGAGCATGCGCCTGAGCGGTCGCCAATGCAGCGCGTCGGCGCGCCAGGGAACGATCGCGTCCCGAAGCAGCGGCCAGGCGAAGCGCAGCAGGGCGAGCGCCATCACCCAGTTGGAGAGCGCCGTGGCCCAGCCCGCGCCCACCACGCCCAGCGCCGGAAACCCGAAGTGTCCGTAGACGAGCGCGTAGTTGGCCAGCACGTTCACCAGGTTGGCCACGACCACCGCCAGCACGATCGGTCGCACCGGCCCCATCGCCTGGAGTGCTTGCCGCCACACGTTGAACAGCAAGAAGGGCACCGCGCCGAGCAGGCGCCGTCGCGTGTACATGGCCGTCGGCTCCACAACATCCGTGGGCTGCTGCAGCGCGCTCAGCACCCATTCACCCGGCAGCAGCACCAGCATGATCACCAGTGCCACCACCACAGCGAGCACCATGCCGCGCTGCACGCCCCGCGCCACACCGATGCGGTCGTTCGCTCCAACGGCCTGCGCCACAATCGGATCAATCGCGTACAGCAGCCCGATGCCGAAGATCGACACGTTGAAAAAATAGAAATTGCCGAGCGCCACCGACGCAATCGCGAAGCCACCGAGTCGCCCGACCATGATTGCATCGACCGTACCCATGACCTGAATACCAACGCTCACCAACACGATGGGCGTCGCGATGCGGGCCATCTCGCGCAGTTCAGGGCGAAGCGACTGCAGGCGGGTGATCATGGCAGTGGAGTCGAGCGGGAGATCACGCGGCCACAATCAACGACGCCGAAGCATCAGCGGCGCGACACGGGATCAGGGAGAAGTCGTGGCGCTGGTCCGCGACGCCCGCACGAGTTCACGCACCTCACGAAGCATGCGCACCGCATCGTACGGGATGCCATCCTTGATGGTCCAGCTCACGCCGGCATTCGTACCGGCCGCCGCACCTTCGAGTGGCGGATAGAACACCTTGAGGTCGGCCAGCGGATTGCCCTTCACGATGATGACATCCGCCAGATGTCCCACACGGATACGGCCGATGCGGGCCTCCTCCCCAAGGATCTTCGCGTTGTTGTAGGTGACGTGCTTGAGCACCGATAGCGCAGGGAATCCGGCTTCCTGATGCAGTTCGAGTTCACGAATCAGCCCAAAACCGTAGACCTGGTAGATGAAACCGGCATCCTCACCCGCGCCGATCACGCCACCAAGCCGCTCGAAGTCGCGCACGGCCTTGAACCAGATCTGATAGTTCTCCTTCCAATAGGTCTCGTCGATCGAGGACCAGTTGGCGAAGTAGGAGCCATGACTCGTGGGATCCGGACGGAAAAACTTCTCAAGCGAGGGATGCAGGTATTCCTGAAACCACGGCTGCGACTCCGCCCGCTGCAGATCTCGGCTGGCCTCGTAGATCTCCAGCGTCGGATTCCACGCGACGCCAGCGTCGGCCAGCGACTTGAGCACGGCCTGCAGCCGATCAGGTTCGGCCTCACGCCACAGTCGTCCGGCCAGGCGAAACCGCATGCCCTCGTCGTTGTAGTTGAAGTCGGCCGGAAAGTGCTGCACGCCGTCGGGGATCGCGGCATCCGGCACCCCGTACCAGTGCTCGATACTCGTGAGGCCAGCCACCGCCGCGTCATTCGCATTCACTTCGTCCACCGCCATGTGATGCGCCGTCCGCAAGCCGATCTTCTTCGCCTCGTCGAGCAATGGATAGTACTGATCGCGATCCATGCCGAAGAGTTTCGTGCCGTCGGCTCCCATCGCCTTGAGGTCACGCACGCGTTGCCGAACCTCGGCCTCCGTCACCGGGATCGGCATGTAGGCGTAGCGTGCGTACACAAAGAGTCGCGGGGCCGCGATCTCACCCTTGGCGCTGCGTTCCTTGAGCGCCAGCGTCGCAGGCGTGGTGCTGCCCACATCACGCACCGACGTGATCCCCATGCCGAGCCACAACTTGAGCTCGTACTCAAGAGGCTGGGGGACACCGCCCCGTTCATCCTGCACGTGACCGTGCAGATTGATCAGACCGGGCATCACGTACTGGCCGGTGGCATCGATCTCGGCGTCACCACGGGCCGGCCGTCGTCCATTCGTGGCCGTGATCGGCGCGGCGGGATCCACGTTCGCGATCTGGACGATCGTATTGTTCTCGATGACGATGTCCTTCGGACCCTCGGCCGGCGTACCGTTGCCCTCAATCACCATGGCGTTGCGGATCACAAGGCGCTTCGCACGCACACCATGCTGTGGCGCGGTCGATACCTGCGCGGCCGCCGGAGCAAGCGCGCCAGCGAGCAGGAGCATCAGGGCAAGAACGCGGCGTGACAACGACATGGCAAATGGGGCTGAAGTGGCGGGATGCAGCGCGTGACGCAAAGACGTGAGACTCGCGCAGATGGGGCGATTACTCCCACTCAATGGTGGCCGGCGGCTTGGAGCTGATGTCGTACACGACGCGGTTCACACCGTCCACTTCGTTGATGATGCGATTCGAGATCCGCGCCAGCACCTCCGTGGGAAACGGAAACCAGTCGGCCGTCATACCGTCCGTGCTGGTAACCGCACGCAGGGCAATCACATGTTCGTACGTGCGTCCGTCACCCATCACACCCACCGAGCGCACCGGCAAGAACACGGCGAATGCCTGCCAGATGTCATTGTAGAGTCCAGCCGACCGGATCTCCTCGAGATAGATCGCATCGGAGCGGCGGAGGATGTCGACCGCACGCTCACTCACCGCGCCGAGAATGCGAATCGCCAGCCCAGGACCAGGGAATGGGTGCCGCCCCACCATTTCTTCGGGCAACCCCAGCTCGCGCCCCACATTGCGCACTTCATCCTTGAACAGTTCGCGCAACGGTTCGATGAGCGTGAACTTCATGTCGGGCTTGAGACCGCCCACGTTGTGATGCGTCTTGATCACCGCCGACGGGCCACCGGTCGCGCTCACCGATTCGATCACGTCCGGATAGAGCGTGCCCTGCACGAGGAACGCGGCTCCCTTCCCTGCCTCGGCCGATGCATCTTCGAATACATCAATGAACGTGTGGCCGATAATGGTGCGCTTCTTCTCCGGTTCATCCACCCCGGCCAGCGCTGAAAGAAACCGGTCCTCGGCGCGCACGGTCACGAGCTTCACGCCCATGTGGGCGCGAAACGTGTGTTCCACCTGCTCGCGCTCGTGCAGGCGCAGCAGGCCGGTGTCCACGAAGATGCAGGTGAGCTGGTCGCCGATCGCCTTGTGCACGAGGGCCGCTGCCACCGATGAATCCACGCCGCCCGACAGCCCACAGATCACATGCTGGTCGCCAACGAGCTCACGAATACGCGCGACTTCCAGATCCACGAAGTGTCCGGGTGTCCAGTCCGGGGTGCACCCACAGACGTCAAACAGGAAGTTCTCCACGATCTGCGCGCCGCGTGCGGTGTGCGCGACTTCCGCATGAAACTGAATGGCATGAATCGGTCGCGTCTCATGCCGAAATCCGGCCAGCGTGTTGCCGCTTCGCGCCGTGGCCACATAACCAGACGGCACGTCCTCCACATGGTCGCCGTGGCTCATCCAGACGGTGCTGCGTTCTCCCGTCTCGAACCCGCCGAACAGGCCGTTGGTGTCGAGCACCTCGATTTGCGCGCGGCCGTACTCACGCCGTCCGCCGGCGTGTATTTGCCCGCCTTCGAGGTGCGCGATGAGCTGCATGCCGTAGCACACGCCAAGGACCGGTGCGACCTCCAGCAGCGCCGGATCGACGCGCGGCGATCCGGGATCATTCACCGAGTTCGGACCGCCGGACAAAATGATGCCATCGGGCTTCCATTCACGCACCCACTCGAGCGGTCGGGTGGCCACCGGATGAATCTCGGAATACACCCGCGCCTCGCGCACACGGCGCGCGATCAACTGGGTGAACTGCGATCCGCAATCGAGGATCAGGATGCGGCTTCCCATCAGAAGCGCCACTCCGGCCCGGTGAGCTTGATGAACTCCACCGCTTTCGTGCCCAGATCCACAATCGCGGCCGTCGGCTCACCATTCACCCAGCCGCACGCCTCGCCGGGATTCACGATCACCGTATCGCCGCGCATCTTCATTTCTGCCACGTGCGTGAAGCCATGGACGACAAGCTGATGCTGCGCGAGTGAGCGCTCGTGCACGTCGTTGAGGTCGTGCACCACGAGGATTTGCTGGCCTCCGAACTCGAAGCTGTGCGGTGATTCGTAGAGCTCCGCTCCGAAGCCGGCTTGGGCCGCCGCGACCAGTCCCTCATGATCACCGTCGTTGCGCCCGAACACGCCCAGCAGCGGCACCTGCAGATCCTGCAACGCGCGCAGCGAGAACGGCGAGCAGAAGTCGCCGGCGTGGATGATCACCGAGACCCCCTCGGCCAACATGCGCTCCACCAGCGCCCGCATTGCGGGCACCCGATCGTGGCTATCGGACATCAGGCCAATTCGCACTCAGGCACTCCTCCACTGGAGGTGCGCACGTTCAAGCCGCACCAGGTCTTCAAGGCGCTCCCGCTCCGTCACGATGGCGAAGCGGTCCCCATCCACCAGCACCTCGGCAGGACGCGGACGCGAGTTGTAGTTGGACGCCATCACGAAACCATACGCACCAGTGGTGTGCACGGCGAGCAGCGCGCCAGGCTCCACGTCCGGCATGGTTCGCGAGAGCGCGAGAAAATCACCGGACTCGCACACCGGGCCCACGACATCGGCCACCACGCGTGGTGCGGAATCCTGGGCGACGTGCACCGCCTCAATGAGATGATACGCCTGGTAATGCGACGGGCGAACCAGATCGTTCATCCCCGCGTCGGTGATGATGTATTCCTTTCCGCCGCTGCGCTTGCGATAGAGCACGCGGGCCAGCATCACCCCCGCTTCGGCCACCAGAAACCGGCCGGGCTCCAACACCAACGACAGTCCGAGTCCGCGCACGCTCTCAGCAACACCCGCCGCGAAACGCTCAAGATCGGCCGGCGCCTCGTTCTCATAGGTCACGCCAAGGCCGCCGCCGATATCGAGCCACTCCAGCGTATCGATACCGGAGGCGCGCAGGCTCGCGATGAGCGGCTTGATACGTGCCAGCGCGTCGGCGTAGGGCGCCCACGTTGCGATCTGCGAGCCAATGTGCATGTCCAATCCCACAAGCCGCACGTTGGGGAGCGTGTGCGCCAGCTGTGCCACGTGCTCGGCATCGTCGTAGGGAATGCCGAACTTGTGGCCCTTTTCGCCCGTACGGATGTACGCATGCGGGCTCTCCACTGTGACCTCGGGATTGATGCGCAGCGTGACAGGTGCCACGACACCGCGCTCCTGTGCCACGGCGTCGAGCAGCCGGAGTTCGCCCTCCGATTCCACGTTGATGAACAGCACCTGCGCGATGAGCGCATGCGCGAGTTCCTCGGCGGTCTTTCCCACGCCACTGAACACGACGTCCGCACCACCGAATCCGGCCTCGCGTGTTCGATACAGCTCTCCGGCCGACACGATGTCCACTCCAGCGCCGAGCTCCTGCAGGATGCGCAGCACCGCGAGATTGGAGTTGGCTTTCACGCTGAAGTGAATGCGATGCGACACATCCGGAAGCGCAGCAGCCAGCGCGGATTCGAGCCGTCGGTACTGCTCCCGGATCCGCCCCGCACTGTACACGTACGTTGGCGTGCCGACCGCGCCCGCTATGTGGTCGAGCGAGACGGCCTCGGCGAAGAGCTCACCTTCGACGCGCGAAAAGCCGGGGGTCAATACGCCTTCGCCCATAGCACCTCGCAGGTCGCAGGTCGTCCGGTCACCATGCACGTGGTGGGCGCATCCGGCGAACGGAACTCGGCATCGGGAATGACACGGATCGTGGCCTTGGTCTCGGCCTTCACCTGCGCCTCCACCGCGGGGTCGCCGCACCAGCCGGCATAGACAAACGCGCCGTCACCCTCCATCACTTCCTTAAAGCGATCGTAGCTGATTCGCTCGCGAATGGAGTTGGCCTCCATGCGCGCACGCGCCGCCGCCAGCATGTCGTCCTGCATCTGCGCCAGACGGGCCGGCAACTCCGTGGCCAGCGCGTCCATGGACACGGAGGTCTTCTCCCGCGTGTCACGGCGGACGAGCATGCACGAGTTTGACGCCAGATCGCGTGGGCCGATCTCCATGCGCAACGGCGTGCCCCGCAGCTCCCAGTGGTAGTACTTCGCACCCGGCTTGATACCCGCGCGATCGTCCACGTGCATGCGAATGCGCTGGTGCTCGGGTAACGCGTAGCTTCCCAGCGCCTCCGCGATCGCGCGCGCCTTTTCGACCATGGCCACACGCTCCTCGTCGGTCTTGTAGATGGGCACGATCACCACCTGCGTGGGTGCCAGCCGCGGCGGAAGCCGCAGGCCGTTGTCGTCACCATGCGTCATCACCAGACCACCAACCATGCGCGTGGACACACCCCAGCTGGTGTTCCAGGCAAATGCCTGTTCACCGGTTTCCGTCTGGAACTGCAGATCGAACGCCTTCGCGAAGTTCTGGCCGAGATTGTGCGACGTGCCGGCCTGCAGCGCCTTGTTGTCCTGCATCATCGCCTCACACGAGTACGTGCGCAGCGCACCGGCGAACTTCTCCGCGTCAGTCTTGAGACCGGTCACCACCGGCATGCCGATGTACTGCTCCATGAAGGTGCGATACACGCCCAGCATGCGACGCGTTTCCTCCTCCGCTTCGTCATGCGTGACGTGCGCCGTGTGCCCCTCCTGCCAGAGGAACTCCATCGTGCGCAGGAACAGGCGGGTGCGCATCTCCCAGCGCACCACATTCGCCCACTGGTTGTAGAGCAGCGGCAGGTCGCGATAGCTCTGTACCCACTTGGCGAACATCGAGTAGATGATCGTCTCGGACGTCGGCCGCACCACGAGGCGCTCCTCGAGCTGTTTGCCGCCGCCGTGCGTCACCACCGCGCACTCCGGCGCGAAGCCCTCCACGTGCTCCGCTTCCTTGCTCAGGAAGCTCTCCGGGATGAACAGCGGGAAATACGCGTTCACATGCCCGGTGGCTTTGAACATGTCATCGAGCGCGCGCTGCATGCGCTCCCAGACCCCGTAGCCCAGCGGACGAATGACCATGCAGCCGCGCACCGGCGAGTAGTCGGCCAGTTCTGCGCGCAACACGAGCTCGTTGTACCAGGCGCTGAAATCGTCGGCGCGGGTGGTCAGTTTCTTGTCGTCGGCCATGACTGTGTGTGACGGTGAATGAACCCGGCGCCGATCAGCGACCGAGCAGGGAACGGAACGGCGCGAGCGCGTCATCCGGTGTAGACCAGCGGCTGGTGTCCACCACTGCGCGCTCCGGTGCCGAGGAACCGGGCTGTTCGAGCCCCTGCACCTCCGCGCGGGTCGCATCCTGGAACACCAGCGCCACGCGCGCACCCGCCTTCTGCGCATCCTTGATCTGGGCGCCGACTTTGCGCGTGCGCAGGCGGTCGGCGCTGAGCGCATACTCCACGCTCACGTCGGACGCGCGCAGCAACGAAGCGGTGCGCAGCACCTGCTCCACCGCCGTGGTTTCGCACGGAATGATCCACACATCTGGAACGGGCACACCCACGGCGTCCAGTTTGCCACGGGACCTGAGCAACTCGCCCAGCACCACGTCCCCCATGCCAAACCCGAGCGCCGGCAGATCAACGCCGCCGAGCGACTGCAGCAGCGTGTCATAGCGACCACCACCGCAGATCGCACGGAACTCGCCGCGTGCATCAAACAACTCGAACACGATGCCTGTGTAGTACGCGAGTCCGCGCACGATGGTCAGGTCGAGGCGCAGATACTCGCCCACGCCGAGCGAGTCCAGATGCCCCGCGTACTCGGCGAAGCGATCCAGGTGAAGCGTCACGTCAGGCGATGCGCCGTAGAGTGCACGAACGGCCTCCACGGCGTCGAGCGCACCGAATCCGAGGACCGCCTCACTGGTCGCAGCATCAAGCCCAGCCTCGGCGAGCTTTTGCGCCGAGACCTCGCGCGGTTGGCGCTCGAGCTTGTCGAGCACCGCGTACACCGACGGCCAGCGTCCCGCTGCAATCCCGAGGTGGCCGAGGAGCGCGTTGAGCAGGCGCCGGTCGGACACGCGCGCATAGAAATCCGACCGATCCAGATCGAACGCCTTGCAGATCTCGATGGCAATCGACAGGAGTTCCGCGTCGGCCAGCACGTCGAACTCGCCCACGATATCCACATTGAGCTGGAAATGCTCCCGCAGCCGCCCCTTTTGCTGGCGCTCATAGCGAAAGAGCTGCGGCACGGCAAACCAGCGCACGGGCTTGCGCAGCGCCTGCGCGCGGGCCGCCACCATGCGGGCAAACGTGGGCGTCATCTCCGGCCGCATCGCGACCTGGCGGTTGCCCTTGTCCTCGAACGCATATAGCTGCCCTACGATCTCCTCACCGCTCTTCTGCGTGTAGAGCTCCAGCGGCTCCAGCGGCGGTCCGTCGTATTCCATGAATGCATACCGCCGCACGATGCGGCGCCAGGTATCGACGATGTGCGCGCGGACGGCGAACTCGGCCGGATAGAAATCGCGAAATCCCGGCAGTGCTTTCGGAGACATCCGTGCAAGCTACCCGCCGAGCGGATCCACCGGCAAGCGCTCCATGACGTCTCCCACCGTGTGAAACGAGCCGGTGGCCAGCACTGTCGCCGCTTCCTGCAACGCGAACTGCATGGCGCGCTCGAAATCGGCCTCCAGATGCACGGGGCGACCGGTCGCCGCAGCGGTCACCGCGGCCACGGCCGGGTCCCATCGCCGGCTGCGCGGCGCCGTCGGCGCGTCGGTGATCACGAAACCGTCCACCACCGGGGCCAACGCCTCCAGGATCCCCGCCCAGTCCTTGTCCCCAAGCACGGTAACCAGCGCCCAGAGCGGTCGCGGAACAGGCATCAGCGCGAGCGTCTGGCCAATGGTGCGTGCACCAGCCGGATTGTGCGCCACGTCAAAGATCCAGCGTCCCACGCGCTGGAAGCGCCCTGCCAGTCGGATCTGGGGCAGCACCACCTCAGCCGCTTGCAGCGCCGCTGTCCAGGGCTCGCCCGCCGCGTGCAGCATGGCCAGCGCCGTCGTCGCGTTGTCGGCTTGAAAACGGCCCACCAGTGACGTGCGGAGGGTGCGTGGCGCGGCGAACAGGCCGTCCACCGTGAAGCGCGTGCCGTCAGCCTGTACCGCCACGTCCCGCACGCGCCAGTCCTCGCCGGCCCGAAGCACCGGCGCACTCCCAATCACGTGCGCGGCGCGGCGCAGCACGTCCTGGACCGACGGTGCCGCGTCCCCGATTACCGCCGCCACGTCACGTTTGAAGATTCCCGCCTTCTCGGCGGCCACCAGTTCGAGCGAGTCGCCAAGATACTCCTGATGATCGAGGCCGATGGAGGTGACACCCGACGCCACGGGATGCACCACGTTGGTCGCGTCGAGGCGGCCACCGAGCCCGACTTCGATCACCGCGACATCCACCTCGGAGCGCGCAAACCAGTCAAACGCCATGGCCGTGGTGACCTCGAAAAAGGTCGCGCCCAGCTTGTCCACGAGCGGCGCCTGCGTCTCCAGCCAGCGGACGATCTCTTCCGGCGCGATCGGCACGCCGTCTACGACGATGCGCTCTCGAAAATCCACGAGATGCGGCGACGTATAGCGGCCCACGCGAAAGCCGGCATGGCGCAGCAGCGCATCGAGCGTCGCGACGGTGCTGCCCTTGCCGTTCGTGCCCGCCACATGAAAAACGGGATACCGCCGGTGGGGGTCGCCAATGGCGCCGAGGAATGCACCCACGCGCTCCAGCCCAAGCCGCCAGACGCCGGTTGTACGGCGAAACAGGTCGGCCAGCGCCCGCTGGTAGTCACCAGACGCGCTCCGGCCAGCGGTTACCCCGCGCGGGGACGGCGCGAGCGGATCGTCGCTCAGGCTTCGACGTACCCGGCGCCGGCCGGGCGTCCCGTCATGTGTCGCATCATGCGAGAGAGGGTCTCGCGCAGCAACTTGCGGTGCACGACCTGATCCACCATGCCGTGGTCGAGCAGGAACTCGGCCGTCTGGAATCCCTCGGGCAGGTCCTGGCCGAGGGTCTGCTTGATCACGCGCGGACCGGCAAACCCGATCACGGCGCCAGGTTCCGCAATGATCACGTCACCCAGCATGGCGAAACTCGCGCTGACGCCGCCCGTGGTGGGATTCGTCAGCACGCTGATGTAGGGAATGCGCCGCTCGGCAAGCTGCGACAGCACGGCCGATGCCTTGGCCATCTGCATGAGGGACAGGACGCCCTCCTGCATGCGCGCGCCGCCGGATGCAGAAAAAATCACCAGCGGATGCTTGCGCTCCAGGCATCGCAGACCGAGGCGGGCGATCTTCTCTCCGACGACACTGCCCATGGAACCACCCATGAACGCGAAGTCCATGATGCCGAGGCCGACCGGCATGGACTCCAGGGTGCCCGCCACCGTCAGGATTGCATCGCCGTCGCCGGCGTTCGCCAGCGCCCGCTTGAGACGCGCCGGATAGTCAGGGAACCCGAGCGGATCGACCGACCGCAGTTCCATGCCGACCTCCAGCATCGAGTCCTCATCGAGGAGCATGCTCGCGTAATCGTGCGCTCTGAGGCGCCGATGGAAGTCGCATTCCGGGCACACATTGAAATTCCGCAGAAACTTGTCGCGGATATCCGTGTGACCACAGCCCTCGCACTTCTCCCAGGTATCCCGGGGGATTTCGAGGCGCTCGCGCGGCGGTTGCCGCGGCTTCTTTTCTTTCCGGAACCATGCCATAGGAGGGGAAAGATCGACGGTTGACCTGCTGAAGGCTAGGGGCGGGCTGCGCTGTTCCGAATGTCCCGGTTGTCGGCAGCCCACGCCACTGTTCCGCTACACCCCCGCCACAGACCCGCTACAACCCCAGCCCGTCTGCCTGACCGCGCCCCTCAGCGGAAATCCGCAGCAAAATCGCCACCGCCAGCCAAGAGATCAGCAGGAAGCTGCCACCATAGCTGAAGAACGGCAGCGGGATGCCGGTGATGGGCATGAGGTTGAGGGTCATGCCCACGTTCACGATCACGTGCACGAACCAGCCGGTGGCCAACCCGATCGCCACCAGACCGGCAAAGGGCTCGCTTCCGCGCTGGGCCACTCGCGTGCACCGGAGAAAGAGCGCCAGAAACAGGCTCAGCGCGACGCCCACGCCAATGAAGCCAAGTTCCTCGCCCACGACGGCAAAGATGAAGTCCGTGTGGTGCGCCGGAAGAAAACCAAGCCGTTTCTGGGTTCCAAGGGTGAATCCCTTGCCGAACCATCCGCCCGACCCGATCGCCGACTGCGACTGGATGACCTGATACCCCGCGTAGCGCGGATCATACTGTGGATCGAGGAACACCAGCAACCGGTTCTGCTGGTACGGCTTGATGCTGTCCCAGATGAGCGGGGCCACCACACCGGTGACCACATTCACCACCACGAGGATCACGCCTTCCACGAGGTACGGGCGGTACCAGAACACCAGCGCCAACAGGATCAGGAACCACGCGCCCCACACGCCAGTGCTGAACGCGAGCACGAGACTGATACCGGGACTGGCCAACATCACCAGCAGCGGCCACGGCGCGCCCGCCCAGAAGAGCATCGCGAAACAGATCCCGATGAACACGATGCCTGTGCCGAGGTCGGGCTGCATCATGATGAGCAACCATGGCACGCCCACCACCACCAGCGGCTGCCAGAGATCGAGCAACGAGCGCGGGGTGTTGCGCATGCCGGAGAGCACCTTGGCCAGCATGAGCACCACAGTCAACTTGGCGAGCTCCGACGGCTGGCCAATGCGCATGCCACCGATCGTGAGCCAGCCCTTCATGCTCTCAGCGGTGCCGGCGCCGGATCCGAACAACAAGGTCACGACCAGCAGCAGGATGCTCAGCGCATATGCCGGCCACGCACTCCACTCGATGAACCGCACGGAGGAACGGGACACCACCCAGGCCGCGGCGAGGCCCGCCGCCAGAAATCCGAGCTGTCGCTGCCACGCCACTTCGATGTATCGCACGGGCATATCGCTCTGGCCCGCGGAGTACACCATGGCCACGCCGAACGCGGACAGCAGCAGCGCCACCACGAGGAGCGGGTAGTCCATCCCGGTCTGGCGCGCGAGGCGACTGTTCACCGGAAAACCCGGCCGAGGACCGCTGGGCTCACGAACGCCTGCGCCGCCGATGTCACTGCGCCGCCGTGGTGGCTGACGCGTTCACCAACGACACGTTCAGATATTGCTCCATGACCTTGGTGGCGATGCGTGCCGCCACGTACCCATGCAATCCGTATTCCACGAACACCGCCACCACGATGCGCGGCCGTTCGTACGGTGCAAAGCCCACGAACCACGCGTGATCCGGGTACGGCGGATTCTCAGCCGTCCCCGTCTTGCCCGCCACGACGATGCCCTTGAGCGCGGCGCTGCCCGCCGTCCCGCGACCTGACACCACATCGGCCATGGCCTGACGCAGCGCGGCCAGCTGGTCGGGCCGGATGTTGAAGAGCTGTTTGCGCGGGACGATGGTGTCAATGAGATGTGGTTGCGCTGCGCTGCCGTCGGACGCGAGCGCGGTGTAGAACTGGGCCATGTTGATCACGGTCTGCGCGTCCTCACCTTGGCCGATACTCAAACTGAGCGTGGCCGAGGCGTTCCACCCGCGCGCACCGTACTTGCTGTCGTAATACTTCTGATAATCAACCGGGGGGAAACTCGGCTGCGTCTCGTACGGGAGGTCGATGCCAGTGCGTTCGCCGAAGCTGAGCTTGATGCCCCCGGCGATGAGGTTACCAAGGCCGATCTTCAGGCCAAGTTGATAGAAGTAGACATCACAGGAGTTCGCGATCGCTTCGCCCAGGGTCACGTTGCCGTGCCCGGCTGGCTTCCAACAGCGAAACCGGCGATTGCCGAACTGATAGCCGCCGGTGCACGGCTGCTCCATTCGGGTGTCAATTTCCGCCAGCCCCCGCTCCATGGCGATCACGGAGGTCGCGAGCTTCCACGTGGACGCGGGTGGATAGGCACCCTGGACCGCCTTGTTGTACATCGGTCGGGTCGGGTCGTTCAGCAGGGCGTCGTAGTAACTCGCCGCAACACCGCCCGTGAAGCGATTCGCGTCGTACGTCGGGGCACTGTAGAGCGCCAGTACCCCGCCCGTCTCGGGGTCCATCGCCACGACAGCGCCGCGCAGCGAATCGCCAAAGGTCTCGTGGATGTAGCGCTGCAGCTCGAGATCGAGTGTGCTGCGCAGTGCTTCGGGCGCGGAGGGCGCAATGTCGGGGCGTACCCCCTGATCCCGCACCACGCGCTCGCGCGCGTCCACCTCGACAAATCGCCGGCCTTCAATGCCGCGCAGCCGCGCTTCGTACTCGCGCTCGAGTCCGCTCTTGCCCACGTGCTGGCCGGCCTTGTAGCCATCCGCGAACCGATCCTGCTCGAGCTCGCCTTCACTGATTTCCGACGTGTAGCCGATGATCGCGGCCAACGCCTCGCCATCGGGATAGTAGCGCTTCGGGCTGCTCTGGATGATGAGCCCGGGGAACTCCATGCGCCGCTCTTCGAGCACCGAGATGACCTCGAACGACGCATCGTTGAAGATCACCGCCGGCCGATTGCGCGCGCGTTCGTAGCGACGCATCACGAGATTGCGCTGCGTCTGCTCGATCGGGACCACACGGCTGAGTGCATCGAGCGCGGCGTTCAATGAATCGACGGTCGGCGTGAGCAGCGAGACGGTGTAACCAGGCAGATTCTCGGCGATGATCTCGCCGTTGCGATCAAGGATGATGCCACGTGGCGCCACCAGCGGGACCTCGCGCAACCGATTGCCGTCGGCCTGCAGCGCAAACTCGTCACCGCGGAGGACCTGCGCCCGGAAGAACCCCAGCGCCAGCGCACCGATTGCCAGCGCCGAAATGGCGCGCACAGCCCGGGCGCGTCGCGCAACTTCATTGGGATGGAAACTCATACGTGCCTCACCATCGCCATCAGCGTCATCACCGCCGGTTCATCGAACGTCGTTGCCCGAAGATCGGCCGTGCAAGCACCAGCAATACCAGTCCGACCGTCGCCGTCAGCGCGGCGGACAGCGGCGACCAGAGCAACACCTGCACGAGCACCTGGCCGTCCGGGACTCCGCCACTGATCAGCACGTACACCACGTCGTACGACCACTTCCCGAAGAATACGAACAATGCGGTCAGCGCGACGTTCTCGGCAAAGAACACCGCCTTGAGCCACGACGCGCCAAAGGCCACGGCCGTGAACGCAAGTGCGGCTGGGCCAAAGCTCGAGAGCGACAACGAGTCCAGGCAGAGACCCGAGAGAAATCCGATCACCGCCGCCATACCGGGACGAACGCGTACCGCGGCGAAGAGCACGGCCAGGCACAGGAAGTCGATCGGCGCCGGCCCACCGAGCAGCGGCCGCAGGGAGAAATGTGCGGCCACCAGCAGCACGAAGACCGCGAGCGCGCGCAGCGCAGTGAACGGGTTCATCGCTGCACCGGGGGCGGCACGATCCGGGGGCTGAGTGTGTCCGGCGGGACACGCGAAATGGGTGGTGCGCCCGACGGGGCGCGCACGCCCGGCGGCGGACCGAGCGGCGTCAGCATTGAGTCGGCACGCGCACTGTCGGCGGCGGCCTCGAGCGCCGCTCGCCGAGCGCTCAGCTCCGCCAGCGCCGCCTGCCGTGCGGCTGAGTCACTCGCCGCAACAATGGCGCGCGCAGCAGAATCGGCGGCGGAAGCATCCGTCCAGGCGCTCGCAACGCCAGCCTCCACCCGGCTCGGCAGTAGCAGCACGACGGCCGACAACGCCGACGGGTACACGCTCGGCTTGAGGAGGTAGGTGCGCGCCCAGCGTTCGGTGGTGGGGATCTCGCTGATGACCGTGCCGATGGCCACGCTGCGCGGGAACGTTGCCCCGAGCCCCGAACTCACCACAAGCGTTCCGGAATCCAGGCTGGCGCGAAACGGGACACCACGCAGCTCGAGCAGGTAGCGTTCCGGGCCGCTCACCAGATGCGGCTGGACGATGCCAACGGCGGCTTCATCCTCGCTCATGGCGCTGACACGGAAATCGGGATGCGCCCACGTGATCGCCACACTCATCGCGGCATCCACCGACTCCACGATACCCACGAGGCCCTCGGCCGTGACCACTGGCGTAAACCGACGGACCCCCACGTTGCTGCCCGCCGCGACATTCAGCGTGAAGTCATCGGTGAGGCCCGCCGGATGGAAGGCCTCCGCGACCACGAAACCGTCACGCAGTCGGCCGGCGAGGCCCAGCAGGCGCCTGAGCGCATCGTTCTCGTCCTGGAGTGCGGGCGCGGCCACCGCACGTGATGCCGCCACCCCCCGCACGGCGAGCTCATCATTGCGCGACACTATCGTCGCGCGCACCATCTCCGCGCGTTCCTGCAGGGTGACGAGGGGCGCGAGCACCGTGCGCCGAACGGTGGTGGCGATCGGTTCGCGCAATCGGTCGGGAAGCACGAGGGCCACCACCGACAGCACGCAACACACGAGCAGCAATCCCGTGTCGAGCCGATTGCTTCCGCGTGTGTTCCGGGATGCCACGGCGTTCGATCAGGTCGAGAGGACGGACCAGTACTTCTCTTCGTCGTCGAGAATCTTGCCGGTGCCGCGTACAACGCACGTGAGCGGGTCCTCATCAACGTGAATGGGCAGGCCGGTTTCCTGACTCAACAGCACATCGAGGCCGCGAATGAGCGCCCCACCACCCGTCATCACGATGCCGCGATCGACAATGTCCGACGCGAGTTCCGGCGGCGTGATTTCGAGCGCGCGACGCACCGCGTCGACGATCTGCTGGATGGGTTCCTGCACGGCCTCGCGGATCTCGCTCGAATGCACGCGCACTGTTTTCGGAATACCCGAGACCAGATCGCGTCCCTTCACTTCCATTTCGCGCTCGTCGCCCACCGGGTACGCCGAACCAATCTGGATCTTGACCTGTTCAGCCGTGGGCTCACCGATGAGCAGGTTGTAGTTCTTGCGCATGAACTGCACGATGCTCATGTCGAGTTCATCGCCGCCGGTGCGAATGGACGTGTCGCTCACGATGCCGTTCAGCGCGATCACGGCAATCTCGGTGGTCCCACCGCCGATGTCGATCACCATGTTGCCCGTTGGTGAATCCACTGGCAGCCCCACCCCGATGGCGGCCGCCATGGGTTCCGACACCATGAATACTTCCTTGGCGCCGGCGCCGAGTGCTGAATCGCGCACCGCACGCTTTTCGACTTCCGTGATGCCGGAGGGGACACACACGATCACGCGCGGCTTCACCTTGAACACATGCTTGTCAATGACAAGCGTGAGGAAGTAGCGCAGCATCTTCTCGGTGACGTCGAAGTCGGCGATCACGCCGTCTTTCATGGGTCGCACCGCCATGATGCCATCCGGCGTGCGGCCGAGCATGCGCTTGGCCTCGAGTCCGACGCCCTTGATCTTCTTCGTTTCGCGATCGAGCGCGACAACGGATGGCTCGTTGAGGACGATGCCTTCGCCCTTGACGTAGATAAGTGTGTTCGCCGTGCCGAGGTCGACGGCAATGGCATTCGCAGGAAACAGCGAAGCCTTCTTGAAGGGCCAGAACATCCGTATACCGGGGGAACGTACATCGCGCGTGGGCGCGCGTGCCTGTGCGCAAGATTGACCGCGCCGCGAAACGAAACGGGGCGACTCATTGGACACAACAGCGCCGCCCGCGGAGGCGCTGGCATCCAACGAACCGCCCGCGAGTGACGCGACGACGGAACTGACGAATGAGTTAAGCTATCGGTTCACCCGAACGCGCACAAGCCATTGTGGCAGCGTGATCTAGGCCACCAACCGCCGGTCACGACAGAAAGACTTCCGCAGCCTGATACGGCAGCGCAAACGAATCAGCCACTGCCTGATACGTGGCGATCCCGGCGGTCATGTTGAGCCCCTTGGCCAACGACGCATTTTCCCGCATGGCTGCCTTCCAGCCCTTGTTCGCCAACTGCAGGGCGTACGGCATCGTGGCGTTCGTGAGGGCCAGTGTGGACGTCCGCGGGACCGCGCCCGGCATATTCGCCACACCGTAGTGAATCACGTCGTCCACCACGTACGTGGGGTTCTCGTGCGTCGTGGGATGAATGGTCTCGACACACCCGCCCTGGTCCACCGCCACGTCCACGATCACGGCGCCCTTCTGCATGGCCGCAAGGTCCTCGCGGCGCACCAGACGCGGCGCCTTCGCACCGGCAATCAGCACCGCGCCCACCACCAGATCCGCATGACTGATCTGATCCAGAATGTTGTGCCGGTTGGAGTGCACCAGTTGCACGTTCGCCGGCATCACGTCGCTCAGGTAGCGCAGCCGCTCGAGCGATGAGTCCAGAATGATGGTCTGGGCTCCGAGGCCAGCGGCCATCTTCGCCGCGTGTGTGCCCACCACGCCCCCACCCAGAATCACGACCCGTCCGGGCACCACGCCCGGCACACCACCCAGCAGCACACCACGGCCGCCGTACAGGCTCTCCAGGTACTTGGCCCCCTGCTGCACTGCCATTCGCCCCGCCACCTCGGACATCGGCGTCAGCAGCGGCAGCTCTCGCGTTGGCAGCTGCACGGTCTCGTAGGCAATGCACGTGGCGCCGCTCTCGAGATGCGCGCGCGTGAGCGCCTCGTCGGCGGCAAAGTGCAGGTACGTGAACAGCGTGAGGTCCCGGCGCAGGTACTGCCACTCGGAGGCAATCGGTTCCTTCACCTTCATGAGCAGTTCCGCCTTGCCCCAGGCGGTCGCCGCATCGGGGACGATCTGGGCGCCCACCGCCTCGTAGTTCGCGTCCTCAAACCCGCTGCCCACTCCAGCCCCGGCCTGCAAATACACTTCGTGACCCGCCGCCACGAGCGCCTCGGCGCCCGCAGGCACCAGCGCAACGCGGTTCTCGTTGGTCTTGATCTCGCTCGGAACGCCGATACGCATGGCTCAGAAGGTCGAAAGGAAGGTAAAACGCGTCAGCGCACTGCCCGGGGGCCGTGACTGACCAGGGTCATGCGCTCCGGATCGAGGTACCGCTGTGCCACCGCCGCGACAGACGCAGGGTCGATCGCGTCTACGGAGGCCAGCATCTCATCGACCGTGCGCACGGGTTCATGATACAATGCCGAGGTGGCCGCGCGATACATGCGCGCACTGACGCTCTCCATGGACATCATCAGCTGCCCGGCGAGCTGCTGCCGCCCCGCCAGCACCTCTTCTTCCGGCAGTCCATTCGCCGCCACCTCCGCCACAATCTCGCGCACCGCGTCCAGCGCTTTCTGGGCGGAGGCCGGCGCACTCGCCAGGTACACGCCGTGGTGCCCCACATCGCCGTAGGGCGAGTGAAAATGGTAGACGCTGTACGCGTACCCCAGCTCCTCCCGCACCCGCTGAAACAGGCGGCTGCTCATGCCTCCGCCCAGCAGCGTGCTCAGCAGCTCGAATGCGTAGCGGTTGGGATCGCCGTGGCGAGGACCGTCCGCACCAAGCACGAGGTGCACCTGCGCGATGTCCTTGCGTGGCACATGCCGGCTCACCGCCAGTTGCGGGACGGGGACGGGCACGACAAGGCTCGGCACCTCGCTCGCGGGCTGGTCGAGCCAGCCGTGCGCGCCGAGCAGCTCAAGCAACTCCTCGTGAGTGACATTGCCGGCCGCGGCCACCACCAATCCACCTGGCCTGTAGTGAGCCGCCCGCAGCGCCTGCAAATGATCGGCCGTGAGCGCACCCACCGTCTCCGGCGTGCCGAGAATGCGATGGGCGTGCGGATGCGTGCCCCACACGGCCTCGTTGTGGAGATCGAACACCACATCGTCCGGGGTGTCCTCTACCATCGCGATCTCTTCAAGAATGACCTGGCGCTCCAGCGCCAGATCCTCGGTGCTGAGCCGCGCGTGGAATACCAGGTCGCCGATCACGTCCACGGCGACGGGCAGGTGGCGATCGAGCACGCGGGCCTGATACGAGGTGAACTCACGCTCGGTATAGGCGTCGAGTGAGCCACCGAGTGTTTCCAGCGCAAAGGCGAGGTCACGCGCCGATCGACGTGCGGTGCCCTTGAACACCATGTGCTCGAGCAGGTGGGCCAGCCCCATGTGCTCGGCTGACTCGTGCAGGGCACCAAAGCGTACCCACGCGCCAAAGGCCACGGTGCGGCGGCCCGGCACGAACTCCGAGAGTACCGTGAGACCGTTGGCGCAGTCCGTCCGACGCACACCGGCCGGTGTCTCGAAAGACACCGGCCGGTTGAGGTGGTCAAGCACGGACGTCGCGGATTGCCCGCGGGCGCTCAGCGCCGCTCCCTTCCGCGACCGCCGCCTCCGCTGCGGCCTCCGCGATCGCCATCACCGCGCGGCGGGCGCGATTCCCGCGCTTCCGACGGATCGGGCTCCGGCATGCCCTCGGGACGTGGCTCAAGCGCCTTCATGGACAGCCGCAGCCGTCCGCGCTCGTCACGATCCACCAGCTTCACGCGCACCGTGTCGCCCTTCTTGACGACGTCCTCGGTGTTCGCCACCCGCTCATGCTTGAGCTCCGAGATGTGCAACAGTGCCTCGGTGCCCGGCATGATCTCCACAAACGCGCCGAACGCGGTGGTGCTCTTGACCACGCCTTCGTACACGTCACCCACCACCGGCTCGGCTGTCAGCGCGGCGATCATCTGCCGGGCCCGCTCCATCGACTCGCCGCCAACAGCCGCGATGGTCACCGTGCCGTCGTCTTCCACGCTGAGCGTGGCGCCGGTCTCGTCCTGAATGCCGCGAATCGTCTTGCCCTTGGGGCCGATGAGGTCACCGATCTTGTCGGTGGGGATCTTCATCGTGACGATGCGTGGCGCGTAGGCCGACAGCTCCTCGCGGTGCGCGTCGAGCGCCTTGTCCATTTCACCCAGAATGTGCAGGCGGCCGTGGCGTGCCTGCTCAAGGGCCTCTTCCATGATCTTGATGTCGAGGCCTTCGATCTTGATGTCCATCTGGATGGACGTGATGCCATCGCGCGTGCCGGCGACCTTGAAGTCCATGTCACCGAGATGATCTTCGGTGCCGAGGATGTCCGTGAGGATCGCGTAACGCTTGCCATCGGAGATGAGTCCCATGGCCACACCGGCCACCGCGGCGCGGATGGGAATGCCAGCATCGAACATGGCCAGCGATCCACCGCACACCGACGCCATGGACGACGAGCCGTTGGACTCGAGCACTTCGGATACGATGCGGATCGTGTACGGGAAGTCCTCGAACGCCGGCAGCACCGCTTGCAGCGCACGTTCGGCCAGGTTGCCGTGGCCAATTTCGCGACGGCTCGTACCGCGCATGGGCCGCACTTCACCCGTGCAGAACGGGGGAAAGTTGTAGTGCAGCATGAACGTCTTGAGCTGCTCCTTGGACTCGTTCACCGAATCGAGTCGCTGTGCGTCGGCAGCCGTGCCGAGCGTGGCCGTGACCAGCGCCTGCGTCTGTCCGCGTGTGAACAGTGCCGATCCGTGCGTGCGCGGCAGCAGGCTGGTGTCCACGGAAATGTCCCGCACGTCGGCGGCGCCACGTCCATCGACACGCTTCTTGGTGTCGAGCACCTGGTTGCGCAACGCGTAGTACTCCACGTCACCGAGCAGCGAACTGATGTCCTTCGCGTTGTCGGGATACTCGACCAGCAGTTCGTCGGCGAGCTCGCGCTTGGCGACTTCGACGGCCTGCATGCGCGTGTGCTTGTCCTTCTGGTTGATGGCGGTGTTGATACGGGCTTCGGCCAGCTTCTGCACACGCTTGACGAGCTCGTCC
The DNA here is from genome assembly GCA_038259155.1 of Gemmatimonadales bacterium. GTDB lineage: Bacteria > Gemmatimonadota > Gemmatimonadetes > Gemmatimonadales > Gemmatimonadaceae > JAABRT01. The sequence goes on along the minus strand of JBBSPE010000003.1, from coordinate 37,487 downwards.
GACGTCTCGGGCTTGACCCAGTTCATCTTCGGCTGCGCCGTCTTCTTGAGGAGCTCATGCTGCATGCTGATGAGCTCATTGATGCCCGTGTGCGAGATGGTGAGCGCCTCGAGCACATCCTCCTCGGACACCTCGAGCGCACCGCCCTCGACCATCACGATGGACTTTTCGGAGCCAGCGACCACGAGCTCCATGTCGGAGAACTCGCGCTGCTGGAACGTGGGGTTGAGCACCCAATGGCCCTGCACTCGGCCAATGCGCACGCCGCCGATGGGCTCCTTGAACGGAATCTTGGAGCTGTTCAGCGCGAACGACGTGGCGAGCAGCGCCAGCACGTCGGCATCGTTCTCCTGGTCGGCGGAGATGACGTACACGAACACCTGCACTTCATTCTTGAAGCCTTCCGGAAACAGCGGCCTGATGGAGCGGTCGATCACACGGCACGACAGGATTTCGTGATCGTGCGGGCGCCCCTCGCGCTTGATGAAGCCGCCGGGAAACTTGCCCGCGGCGTAGGTCTTTTCTTTGTATTCGACCGTGAGGGGAAAAAACGGGAGATGGCTCTCCTTGTCACTGACGGTGACAGCGGCGAGGACAACGGTATCGCCGAACTGCACCAAGGCGGACCCAGCTGCCTGCTTGGCCATCCGGCCCGTCTCGATGACGAGCTTGCGGCCTGCGAAGGTCCGCTCGATTCTTTGCATCATTGCGTGGTTGCTTTGTGGTTGCCTGCTGCCCAGAAAAAAAATCGCGCGGGTGGCAGCATGCCCCCGCGCGATCGGTCCTGCACCAGCCTCAGTAGCGGAGGCCGAGTTCCTGCACCAATGCGCGATACCCGTCCACGTTGGTGCGCTTGAGATAGTCGAGGAGGCGGCGACGCTTGCCAACCATCTTGAGCAGGCCGCGCCGGCTGTGATGGTCCTTGTGGTGCGCCCGGAAGTGCGCGGTGAGGTAGTTGATCCGGTCCGTGAGCACCGCCACCTGCACGCGGGCCGAACCGGTATCTTCCTCGTGAGTGCGATACTTCTCGATCGTGGGTGCCTTGTCGAACGCCATCGTCGTAATATTCTCCGCGCTAGCTGGATCAGCGCCCGTACGGGGCCATTCCGGAAGCGGTGCCTGGTGTGCGGTGCTGTGACCGCGAGAGTCGGATATCATGCGGGAGGAACAACGCAGCGCTTGTACGCCAACGCCATCCACCACGCTAGAAGCCGCAAGTAGTGTAAGCCGAATACGTTAACGCCCCTGCTCCGGCCTGTAAAGGACCCCCGGAGCGCAACCCATGCCCTGACCCCTTCCAAGTGCCGGAGCGCTACCTCGGCCAGACCCTCGGCGAACGCTATCGCCTCACGCGACTTCTTGGCGCGGGAGCCTACGCGTGGGTCTATGAAGCCGTGGACGTGGAGCTCGAAATCCCGGTGGCCGTCAAGGTCCTCCGCCCGGAACACACCGGCAACGCCACCGCCGAGGCCCGATTCCGGCGGGAGGCAACCACGGCCGCGCGGCTCCGGCATCCCAATATCGTCACCGTCCGCGACGTCGGACGCGGCGACGGGGCCACCTGGGTGGCCATGGATCTCCTCCCGACTTCCCTCGCGCGACGGCTGCAGGTGATGCCGTACCTGCCGGAACCCGATGTGGTCCGAATCGGGCTCGACGTCGCGGCCGCCCTCGCAGCCGCGCACGGAGACAATGTCCTGCATCGGGATATCAAGCCCGACAACATCCTCATCGGCACCACCGGCGAGTCCATCGTCTGCGACTTCGGCCTCGCCCGGGCACTGAGCGGGGGCGCCGATTTGAGTGCGACCAATCAGGTACTGGGCACCCCGCACTACTTCAGCCCCGAACAGGCGCGTGGTGAGTCGCTGGACGGCCGCAGCGACCTCTACGCGCTCGGCATCACCCTGTATCGGGCCGCCACGGGCCGCCTCCCCTTTGAGGGAGAGGACTGGTACAGCGTCGCCCGCCAGCATGTGGACAATGCGCCACCGCCGCCGCGCTCCCACGTGGCCGGCCTCTCACCGGCCTTCGAATCGGTGATCATGCGGTTGCTGGCCAAGCGCCCCGAGGAGCGCTACGCGAACGCCAGTGCGCTCGCCGATGCCCTCGCCCAGCTCCCCTCGGCGCCAGCCACCGGCTCCCGGCTCGCGCTCACCGCGGGAGGTACCACCACCACGCACACCATCGCCGGCACGACCACCGGTCGCCGGCGATTGACCGGTGGCTTGCTGGTGGTCCTGGTCGCGATCGCGGCCATGTGGCTGCTGCCGCGCCAGTCCCCCATCTGGGCCCGACTGAGCGGGGTTCCCTCCGGCGCGGACTCGGCACAGCAGCCACTCGCGACCACGGACTCCGGACCGGTTGTACAGGACTCAGCGGTGGGTAGCGATACACCGCGTGGCAACACGGTCGTGGATGCCACCCGCCTGACTCCGCCCCCCCGCCTTCCTGCCGACGCCCGCTGGTCCCAGCTGCTCATTCGGTCCACGGACAGCGTGGTGCTCCAGGTGAACGGTGAAGATCGCGGGGTGGCGCCGTGGACCGACGAGCGCCTGCGACCAGGCCGCTACGTCGTTGGTTCCTCGCTGTTCGGCGGCCAAGGCATCGCGAACTGTCCGTACAGCGAGAGGACGGACACCGTCGTGTTGAGCGCTGGTGACCGGGAAACACTCGAACCAGCACTCGCGCGCTGCAGCGTGGTGTGGCTCGATGTGACCCCCAAAGATGCACGGGTCTCGTTTGCCGATACGCTTGGTCAGATCGCGCGACAGGGCCGCGCCGACGCGCTGTCGCCGGTGCAGTTGCGCGCCGGCGCCTGGCGGGTGCGCGCCGAGGCGCGTGCGTGCGCGCCATTCGATGCCGTGGACACCCTGCGCGCTGGCGCCGATACGGTGCGGATTGTGATGTACTGCTGAGCGCGTCGAGCGGCCGTGGGACGGCGCGCTGGGCGCGTTCGTCGCCCTGCCCACTGCGACGTTCTCAACTGTCTCAGTAAAGCGTCAAGCCAACGGTGAGTAACGTGCCCGTCAACACTCCCAACCAAAAGCTGCGTTGGCGCCACCACGGTGGGTGCGGCGCCACGAGCAGCAGCACGTGGCCGCTGGCGAGCCGCGTGATCTGACCGGTCACCAGGGCCTCTGCACGTCCGTCTCGAACCTCGAGCACGCGAAGACGACCAACGAGTGCGTCTCCGCGCGCCGGATCCACGGCCACACCAATCATCCCGGTCTGCACCCATCGCGCCTCAGCCGTCGCGAAGGCGATCGTGCTGTCATTCACCGGTTGCACTTCGAATCGCGCCGCGTCGCGCGGAAAGCGTGCGGCAAGCTCCGTGTCGGCTTTCGTGGCCGGCGTCAACGCGGCCGGCGACCGCCGTGTGCATCCAGCAGCGACCAGCATAAGCCCGCAGGTCAGCATCGACAGGCTGCGCATGGCACGCGCGCGCCGTGGCGAGCTGCGAGGGGCCAGCTGCGCTCGCCGAGGCGCCCGCCCGAACGCGCTCACTGCACGAACAGGCGTTTGATGTCGTTGAAGGTGACGAGCACGATCAGGCCGAGCACAAACACCACGCCGAAACGCGCCAGCCACTCACGCGTTCGCATACTCAACGCCCCGCCCTTCACGCCCTCGGCGATGGTGACGAGCATCTGCCCACCATCGAGCACCGGAATGGGCATGAGATTGACGATGGCGATGTTGAGGCTGAGAAACGCGATCAGCGACCAGAGTACTTCGGCGCCACCGCTGGCCGCCGCTACCGACGTGCGCGCGATCTCGATGGGGCCGCCGAGATTGCTCATGGGGACTTCCCGGGAGAACAGTCCCCGCAACACGTCGACCACTCGTGTGGCCATGAGCCACGTTGTCGCAAGCCCGGCGTTGACCGACTCGACCACGCCGAGGTCTTCATGCTGCACGTCGTTCCGTACCGCGACACCGATGCGCCCAACCTTGCGCGGCGCTCCCGTCGCCGGATTCACGCCGTCGCCAAGTTCTGGCTGCATCGTCAGCGCCACGCGCCCCGAACCGCGCGCAACCTCCAGAGACAACGAGCCCGAGGTGACGGCCGACACCCGATCCTGCACGTCAGACCAGGCGCGAATGGTAGAGCCATTGACCGTCACAATCGTGTCGCCCGCAAGCACACCCGCCGCTTCGGCCGGTCCACCGACCACCACGGAGTCCACCACAGCCGGAACGAACGAGCGCCCGTAACCGAGGAACACGCCAGTGGACACGACGATGGCGAGCAGGATATTGGCGATCACACCTGCGGACATGATGAAAAGCCGCGCCATGATGGGCTTGGATTCCACCCAACGCTCGGCAGGCACCGCCCGAGGTCCAAACGGCACCATGGCCGCGTCGTCCCAGAGCGCCCCCGCCGACCGGCGCGCCTCCGTCTCGGCGCTCTCAGCCTCGGGCGCGTCCATGCGCCCGCCCCCTTCGATCCCTGCCATGGACTCGTCCTCGCGCGACGCCATGCGTACGAAACCGCCCAGCGGGACCATCGAGATCCGATAGTCCGTCTCGCCGTGCTTCACGCCGAAAAGGCGCTTCCCCCAGCCGAGCGAAAAGATTGGCGCGTACACGCCAACCGACTTGGCCGCGAGGAAATGCCCAAGTTCGTGGACGAGCACCACGATTCCGAAGACAAACAACGGCGCGGCATACGAGGCAAGCGTGGTCAGCACGAGATTCGGGATAGAACGTGACGTCTGGACTCGGCGTCGACGACGAGCAGTTCCTCGAGCGTCGAGCCGGGTCGATCGGCGAGGTCCGCGAGCGCATGCTCGATGCACTCCGGAATCTGGCCGAAGGTGATGGAGCCGGCGAGAAAGGCCGCCACGGCCTCCTCGTTGGCTGCGTTGAAGACCGCTGGGGCCGCGCCGCCGGCGCGACCGGCGCTGATGCCCAGCCCCAACGCCGGAAAATCGGCGTGGCGAACCGGCTGGAAGTCGAGCGTCCCGGCGGTGATCGGATCAAACCGTGGTACGCCAAGATCGGACAGTCGTTCCGGGTGCGTGAGTGCATACAGAATAGGCAGCTCCATGCTCGGCACGCCGAGTTGGGCCATCACGCTGCCATCCACGAACTCCACGAAGGAGTGCACGATGCTCTGCGGGTGCACCACGACGTCAATGCAGTCGTACGGCACGCCGAAGAGGTGGTGCGCCTCGATCACCTCCAGCGCCTTGTTGGCCAGTGTGGCGCTGTCAATGGTGATCTTGCTGCCCATGCGCCACGTGGGATGATTGAGCGCGTCGTCAACGGTGGCGGACGCAATGCGGTCGGACGACCAGGTGCGAAACGGGCCCCCGGAAGCGGTGATCACGAGGCGCCGAATCTCGTCGGGTCGTCGGCCGGCCAGGCATTGCAGAATCGCCGAGTGCTCGCTGTCCACCGGAACCAGTGAACCCTGCCCGCGCGCCGCACGCTCCATTACGAGCGGGCCCGCCACCACCAGCGACTCCTTGTTGGCCAGCGCCACGCGCTTGCCCGCATCGAGGGCGGAGAGCGTCGCCGCGAGTCCCGCCGCGCCGACCACCGCGTTCAGCACGACATCCACATCGTCGCGCGTCGCCGCTTCCACCAGGGCCGCCGCGCCCGTGCGCCAATCTGTCTTTGCCGGCGGCGTTCCCTGCACCAGCGCCACAAAGGCGGGCTGCCAGCGCTCCACCTGCTCGGACAGCGCCTCCGCGTTGGTGTTGGCCGTCAGGGCGACCGTATGGAAGCGGTCGGGGTGTCGTTCCACCACGCGCAGCGCGCTGGTTCCGATGGAACCGGTCGAGCCGAGAATCGCGAGTCCGAGTGAGTTAGGCACGGATGATCAGCCCGGAACCGGCAGCACGAGCCACCGAAGCAGCACATAAGACACGGGGAAGGTGAACAGCAGAGAATCGAGGCGATCCAGCACGCCCCCGTGACCGGGAATCAGGTGCGATGAGTCCTTCACGCCGCCCTCGCGCTTGAGTTGTGATTCCACCAGATCGCCGATCTGTCCGACCACGCTCACCGTCACCGCCACCAGCACGAGGGTCCCCGTGGTGAACGCGAGTTGCGCCACGGGAATGAGTGCGAAACGCTGGTAGCACCATGCGACCAGCACGGTGGTGACGATGCCACCCAGAGCGCCCGAGATGGTCTTGCCGGGGCTGATGGACGGCATGAGTTTCCGGCCGCCGATCAGGCGACCGGTGAAGAACGCGCCCACATCCGTTGCCCATGTAAGGAGCAACGGAAACAGCACCACCACCGTGCCCGCTGCCTGTCCGACGGCATAGTCGAAGTAGCGCAGCGCATAGGCGAAGCTGAGGGTGCCGCTGCAGTACGCGACGCCAAAGAGCGTGATGGCCGCCGCACCAAGCGGGCGCTGGTCCGTTCGGCGGAGGAACAGTGCCGCGCCCACGGTGACCAACACGACAAGCACAGGCAACGTGAACGGCACGCGAATGAGCCCGAGGTGTTGCGCATGCACCACCAGCGGCAGCACGGCCGCCATTGTGATCCCGAGCGGCGCGAGCGGCGTGGAACCACCAGCACGGGCGATTCGGTACAGCTCCCAAGCTGCGACCGCCGACAGCACGGCGATGAGCGTCGCCATGGCCGCGTCGCCGTACCAGAGAATCGCGATGGCGAGTGGAGCCCCGATGAGCGCGACGATGACCCGTCGCGCCAGCTCACTCATGCGGCCTGCGCGGGACGTCGAGACGACCTGACGTACTCATGGGATCACTTTGCCGAAACGTCGATCGCGCTGCTGAAAATCCAGGATGGCGCGATACAGTGCGACCCGATCGAAATCCGGCCAGAGCACACTCGAGATGTAGAGTTCGGCGTACGCCACCTGCCACAGCATGAAGTTCGACAGCCGACGCTCGCCCGAGGTCCGAATGAGCAGGTCCGGATCGGGGCAATCCAACGTGTAGAGTCGATCGCGAATCACCTGCTCGTCGATGTCCTCGGGGCGCAGCCGTCCATCGTGGACATCGGCGGCAATGCGCTGCATGGCGCGCACCAGCTCCGCGCGACCGCCGTATGAAATGAACAGGTTCAATCCCAGCCGCGTACAGTCCGCTGTCTCGCGCACGGCACGCTCCACCGCGCGAGCGGCCGCGCCGTTCAGCCGCGACAGGTCGCCGTGCACCCGGATACGCACACCTTGGGCGCGCAGCTCTCCGAGCTCCGACCCGATGTACTCCTCCAGCAGCGACATGAGGGCGCTGATCTCGGGCTTGGGACGCTGCCAGTTCTCCTGCGAGAATGCGAACAGCGAAAGCCACTCGACGCCGGCGGCAATCGACGCTTCCACGACATCGCGCACGGCCTTCATGCCGGCCCGATGCCCGAAGGGACGCGGCATCTTGCGCTCGCGTGCCCACCGGCCGTGGCCGTCCATGATAATGGCGATATGACCGGGCACCGGCCCGCCGCGCAGCTGCGCCAGCAGCAGCTCGTGCGCAGCCGGGCGCTCGGCGTCTCCGCCGGAAGCGGAGTCGGGATGCGCGGTGGTCGCGACGCGACCGGTGGCGGGTGTGGGAGACATGGCGATGGAGGAGAGCCGAGGGCGTTGGCTCAGACCTCCATCACCTCGGCTTCCTTCCCCTTGAGGGCAGCGTCGAGCTTGGCGATGAACTCATCATGGACTTTCTGCAACTCCTTCTCGCCATGCTTCTTGTCGTCCTCTGACACGCCGTCGAGCTTCTTCAGGCGGTCGCGGCCATCGGTGCGCGCATGACGAATGGCGATGCGACCATCTTCGGCCAGCTTGTGCAGCACCTTGACGAGTTCCTTGCGACGCTCTTCGGTCATTTGCGGCAGCGGGACGCGAATCGTGCCGCCCTGATTGGACGGCTCCACACCGAGGTCGGAGTCGCGGATGGCCTTCTCGATCACCTTGGCCTGCCCTTTGTCGAATGGCATGACCATGAGGATGCGAGGTTCCGGCGCCGAGACGTTCGCCACCTGATTGAGCTGCATCATGGAGCCATAGACTTCCACGCGCACGGTGTCGAGCATGTTGGGCGTGGCCTTGCCGGAACGGATACCGCTGAAGTCGCGCTTGGCGGCGTCTACGGCCTTGTCCATCCCGTTGCGGCTGTCCTTCAGAATGTCGGCGATGGTGCTCATGACACGAGAGTCCCTATGCGCTCCCCGCGAACGGCCGCCGCGACAGCGCCTGTCTGGTGAATGTTCAGAACGATCAGCGGGATTGAGTTCTCCTTGCACAGCGTGATGGCCGTTTGGTCCATCACCCGGAGTTCACCCAGCATCACGTCACGGTAGCTGATCGTTTCATACAGGCGCGCCTGTGGATCCTTCTTGGGATCCGCACTGTACACGCCGTCGACACTGGTGGCCTTGATGATGACATCCGCCTTCATCTGTATGCCGCGAAGCACGGCAGCCGTGTCCGTGGAAAAGTACGGATTTCCCGTGCCCGCGGCAAAGATCACGATCCGCCCCTTCTCGAAGTGTCGCATGGCGCGGCGCCGGATGAACGGTTCAGCGAGCTCCTCCATCCGGATGGCCGTCATGACGCGCGTGTCCACGCCGCGCTTCTCAAGCACGTCCTGCAGCGCCAACGCATTGATCACGGTGCCGAGCATGCCCATGTAGTCGGCCGAAACCCGGTCCATGCCCAGCGGAGCGAGCTGTGAGCCACGCACGATGTTGCCGCCGCCAATTACCAACCCGAGCTGCACGCCCATCGACACCACGCCCGCAATCTGCTCGGCAAAAAACCCGAGCCGATCAAAATCGAAGCCCAATCCGTGATCGCCGGCAAGGGCTTCGCCGGACAGCTTGAGCAGCACCCGTGGGTACCGCAGGATCCCGGAGGCCGATCCCTCCGGGTGTGCGGGCTCCGGGTGTGCGGGCTCTGGTGTGTCGCTCACCGCTTATTCGACGCCGAGCTGGAATCGAACAAAGCGCGTGACGCTCAGCTCGCCACCCGCGGTCTTGCCGTGCTCCTTGAGCAGCTCGGCGATCGTCTTGCCGCCGTCACGGACCCACGGCTGCGGCAGCAGCGTCACTTCCTTGAGAAAGGACTCGACCTTGCCCTTGGCGATCTTTTCGATCATCGCCTCGGGCTTGCCCGTCTGTCGCGCCTGCTCCTCGGCGATGCGCTGCTCGCTCTCGAGCTTGTCGGCAGGCACACCCTCGCGATCTACCGCGAGCGGCGCCGCCGCCGCGACATGCTCGGCGATGAACTTGGCGGCTTCGGTCGCCGACTCGTGCTGACCGGCATCCGCCGAACCTGCGCTGAGCGCCACCAGCGCGGCCAGCTTGCCGTTGTGGTGCCGGTACATGCCCACAGTGCCATTGGCACCGGCCTCAACTCGCGCCACGCGACGCACCTGCACCGCTTCGCCCGTCTTTCCGGCGGCGAGCTTCACGAACTCGTCCACCGACTGTCCGTTCATCGTGGAGGCCAGGAACGACGCCGTATCGGTGGCGCCGGAGGTGGCCATCTGCTCGACCAGCGTCGCAAGGACGGCGCCGAAGTCATCATTCCGCGCCACGAAGTCCGTCTCGCATCCGAGCTCGACGAGCACGCCAAACGCCCCACCATCACGCAGCTCGGCTCCGATGAGACCCTCCGAGGTGCTGCGGTCCGCGCGCTTCTCGGCCTTCGCGATTCCACGCTTGCGGAGCCATTCAACTGCTGCGTCAATGTCTCCGGCGCTTTCTTCGAGCGCCTTCTTGCAATCCATCATGCCAGCGCCGGTGCGCTGGCGGAGGGCGGCAACGTCCTTGGCCGTGATCGTAGTCGTCATATGCGGAACCCCGTCTCCTGGGTGTGTGGCTATCGTAAAATCGTCAGGGGCTGTGCGCCGAGCGGCGCGCGATGCCCGCGTTGAACCTGCGCTGGGGAGGGCTCGATTGCCAGTCGCGCGGGCGTCGTCCGCTCCCCGTCCTGCACAAACGCCGCCGGCACAGGGCCGGCGGCGTCGTCCCACTCAGCCGGATGGTTGTCGCACGCTCGAGGTGTGCGACCGACTCCGGCGACAGACGCTATTCGTCCGTAGTGACCGGTGCCGCGGGTGCTGCCGGCGTTGCCGGCTGCACCGGAGCAGACGGCATGGCTGGCGCCGCCGGTGTGGAAGCGGCAGGTGCTGCGGACGTTACAGCTGGCGCGTCGTCAGACCCTGCGTCGTCGGCAGAACCCTCATCGCCTTCACCCGCGCCCTCGGCACCGTCAGCGCCAGTGCGCAGACGCGCGATGGCCTCAGGCTTCGCACGGCGGCGACGAGGCCGGCGACGCTTGTTGCGGTCGTCGTCGCCCTTCGCGGCCGGCTCCGCTCCGCGATCGGTGCTGTACACGTAGCTCTCGGCCTCTTCGTCGGCGGGGCGCGCGGGTGCTTCGCGACGCGCCTCGTCGATCGTGTCGGCGATGGCCCTCGTGATCAGCTCCACCGAACGAATGGCATCGTCATTGCCGGCAATCGGTACCGTGATGAGGTCCGGGTCGGCGTTCGTATCGCAGATGGACACGATCGGAATACCGAGCTTGTTCGCTTCGGTAACCGCAATGCGCTCCTTCTTGGAGTCCACGATGAACAGCAGGCCCGGCACGCGCGTCATGGTCTTGATGCCCTCGAGATACTTCGAGAGCTTCTCACGCTGACGCGACATCATGAGCTGTTCTTTCTTGGTGTAGTTCGCAAGCGTGCCATCTTCGGTGCCGGCTTCGAGGTCCTTGAGCTTGCGGACCTGCTTCTTCACCGTCTGGAAGTTGGTGAGCATACCGCCGAGCCAGCGCTCGGTGACGAACATCGCGTTGCACCGATCGGCCTCGTCGCGCACGATGGCCGCGAGCTGCCGCTTGGTGCACACGAAGAGCACGCTTTCGCCGCGGAGGACGACCTCACGCACGAGCTTCTGCGCGAGTTCGATCTGCCGCAGCGTCTTCTGCAGATCGATGATGTGGATGCCGTTGCGCTCAGCGAAGATGAAGCGGCGCATCTTGGGGTTCCAGCGACGGGTCTGATGCCCGAAGTGGACGCCGGCAGCCAACAGTTGTTCAAGAGACGGATTTGCCATGGTGCGATACGTGTGGTTGTGCGTCCGCTGTCGTCATCGTTCCCAGTGACCGATGTCGCAAGGGACACCGGCACCCACCAGGAACTCAGAGAGCGTGAGGGATAGTCGCGTCGAGGCCGAAGCCGCGATCAGCGCTTGGAGAACTGGAACTTCTTGCGGGCGCCGGGCTGGCCGGGCTTCTTGCGCTCCACCGAGCGGGCGTCGCGCGTGAGCAGACCGAGCGGGCGCAGCTTGGGCTTGTTCGTTTCGTCAACCTTCACAAGCGCGCGGGCGATCGCGAGACGGATCGCACCTGCCTGACCGGCGACTCCGCCGCCGCTGAGCAGCGCGCGAACATCGAACTGCCCGAGCGTCTCCGTGGCCGTGAACGGCTGCTGGATGGACGACACCAGCGCCGGACGCGGGAAAAACTCACCGAGCTGACGACCGTTGATGTCCCACTTGCCGGTGCCAGGCGTGAGGTAGATGCGGCAGACGGCTTCCTTGCGGCGGCCAATGGCGTGCGTGGTTCCGGACATGGGTTACTTGGCCTCGGACATGGAGAAGGACAGCGGCGTGGGCTGCTGCGCGGTATGCGGGTGCTCGCCAGTCGCGTAGACCCGCAGCTTGCGGCGCACGGTACCACGCGACAGGGCGTTCTTGGGCAACATGCCGAACACCGCCTTCTCGATGACGCGGTCCGGATGCTTGGCCAGCATCGTGGCAAACGGCGTGTGGGACTCGTGCCCCATGTAGCCGGTGTGCTTGAAGTACGTCTTCTGCGTGGCCTTGTTGCCCGTCACGCGCACCTTGGCCGCATTGATCACGATGACGAAGTCACCGGTGTCCATGTGCGGTGTGAACATGGGCTTGTGCTTGCCGCGAAGGATCTTCGCGACCTCGGACGCCAGGCGACCGAGCACCATGTCCTCGGCGTCCACGACATACCAACGATGATCGAAATCCTTCGGAGTAGCGCTGTAGGTCTTCATGCGAGCATCAACGGGGGGCCGCACAAACGGCACCAGTGGGTGGAGCCCAACCACGGGCTCCAAGGGCAGGCCGCCCGACTGGGCGACCTTGGAACAACCGGCCGACGCTGGCTACCTGCCGCCCCTTGCGGAGCGCGCGGCAACCGGCCACGGCCGGAGAAGTCTGGTTGAGAACCCGGGCGGACAGATTGCTCGGGCGGGCCCGTTGCCCCGAAAACGCTGGCAACAACCGCTCGATATCAACGTACCCCGAACGAGACAGACCTGTAGAATATCCAAGGACTTACGGCGTGTCAACGGATGCCCCACTCCTTCCACACAGGCCTGCCGGGCAGGATGGCTGAGCGGACGGGGGGCGCGGTGAGGGCCCAAGGTCATGGGCCTCGCCGTGGGCGTCCCGGCTACAGCGACTCCACCTCAACCAGCACCGCGCCCTTTTCCACGGCCGCTCCCACCACGGCGCGAACGGCCGTGACGCGGGCGGCCGCGGAGGCACGCAACTCATTCTCCATCTTCATCGCCTCCACGACCACCAATCCCTGCCCGGCCACCACCTCGTCACCCGGCGCCACCAGCACCCGCACCACCAACCCGGGCATGGGTGCCACGAGGGGCGCCGGGCCGGAGGCGGCCTGCGATGCCGCCGCCAGATCCCGAATGGCCCGGGTGCGCTCATCGAGCGCCTCAACGGCGAACTGCCAGCCGTCCACATCCAGCTGATACGATCCGCGCGCCCCGTCGCGCCGTGCGATCACCCGATGCACGGTGTCTCCCACCCGCAACACGCGCACCGGCGTATCGCCCAGCGTTTCAAGCACCGCCGCCTGCCGTTGCCCGTCAATGGTCACATGTGTGCCATCCAACTCGACCACGACCCGACGACCTGCCACGTCCACGATGTACTTCATGCGACCTCCGGCCGTAGCAGACACACGGATTCGACGTGTGCCGTCTGGGGAAACATGTCAAAACAGGCAGTGCCATCCACGCGCCAGCCGGTGAGTCGGCTCACGTCGCGCGCCAAGGTGGCAGGATCGCAACTCACGTACACAAGCAGCCGAGGTGCCGTGCCGTCAGCCGCGCTCGCCGCGAGCAGCGCGCACACCCGCTCGTCCACGCCCCCGCGCGGCGGATTCATGACCAGCACGTCGGCCGGCAGCGCCTCGCTCAGCAGATCCTCGACACGGCCACACAAGACGTGCGATCCCGACGGAAGCCGAGTCGCCGCGCGCGCAGCCGCGCGCTCGTCACGCTCAATGGCCGTGACCCGGACGCCGCGAGACGCCAGCGCCAGCGACAGATCGCCCGCGCCCGCGTACGCGTCCACCACCTGCACCGGCGACTCCGCCTGCACAGCGGAGAGCACGAAGGCCTGCAGCATTGCCGCGACCGCGGCATTCACCTGCACGAAACTCGCGGAGACCGTGAGCTCGTCATTGGGTTCACGCGTGCTGCCACGAGCCCGCTCCCAGATCAGCCGCATCGGACGCTCGGATGGCTGCCACCAAATTCCGCGGCAGTTCGGCGTGGCCGCAGCCAGCGCCTCGAGCTCCGGCGCGGGCCACGCGGCGCCACCTTCCACCACAAGCGCAATGTCACGGTCGCCAAAGTGCCGGATGGTCACGCGCAGCTCGGCCGCGCCGTCTCCCACCGGTAGACGCGACAGTTCGCGACGCACTGCATCCCACGCCCGCTGCACATCGGGATGCGCGAGCATGCAGTGCGCAATCGGCACGACCGTGTCGGGGCTCGCCACGGCGCGGAAGCCGCCAACCCGACGGCGCCCCAAGCCGCGTACGGTCACGCTGATGGTGCGCCGGTAGCCGAACGCCTCGTCGGTGCCGGACACAATCGGTCGCGGCACATCGCGCTGCGCAATGCGACGGAAGGCATCCACCACAAGTTGCGCCTTGGCCGCTCGTTGCGCGGGCAACGCGAGATGCTGCCACTGGCAGCCGCCGCAACCATCTCGATCATAGTGCGCGCATGGCGCCACCACGCGATCGCGCGACGGCTCAACGACGGCGAGCACGCGCCCGCGCCCAAACCGATTGCGGCGCGTGAGCTGCACGCGCACAACATCGCCCGGCGCCGTCCGTGGCACGAATACGGCCATGCCATCGAGACGGGCCACACCGTCGCCGCCGGCGGCCAGACTGTCGACGTGCAAGGTCACGGTCTCGCTGGGTGCGCGCGATTCCGGCGCAGCGCGTGCGTGCCGCGCCATTCAGTCGGTGCGCAAGGCTTCGCGACGCGCGACGGCACGCCAACCGAGGCCACGTGATACATCGCCCACGGATGCATCGGCACCCGGGTCCGTGCTCCCGACCCGCTGCGTGCGGTCGGCGTCGGCCGTCAGTGCCGCCGCGATGGCCGCGAGTTTGATCGTCTCGTCGCTCGCCGGCGTGGTGGTGAGGTCCTCGAGGTGCGCCTCGAGCCACTGGATGCTGAGATCACCGGACTGCACGTCCGGATGCGCGAGCAGGCGGAGATGAAATCCACGCGACGACTCCACCCCCTCGATCACCAACTCGCGCAGTGCCCGCTGCATGCGGGCGATCGCCAGGGCGCGCGTTGGCGCGTGCACGATGAGCTTCGCCAGCATCGGGTCGTAGTGCAGGCCGATCTCGCTGCCGGCTTCGATTCCGCCGTCCCAGCGAACACCCGGTCCCGACGGCACATGCAGATGCGAGATGCGTCCGGTGCTCGGCAAGAAGCCGTTGGCCGGATCTTCGCTGGTGATGCGGCACTCGATGGCCCAGCCGCGCGGCGTGAAGCTCTTCTGCGCGAACGGCAGCGCCTCACCAGCGGCAATGCGCAACTGCCACTGCACGAGATCGAGGCCCATCACCAGTTCGGTGACCGGATGCTCCACCTGAATGCGCGTGTTCATTTCGAGGAAATAGAACTGCCCATCGCGGTCGAGCAGGAACTCGCAGGTACCCGCGTTTACGTAGCCCGCCGCACGAGCCGCGGCCGCGGCGGTCTCCCCCATGCGCGCGCGCAACTCCGGAGACACGGCCGGACTGGGCGCCTCTTCCAGCATCTTTTGATGACGGCGCTGCAGCGAACACTCGCGCTCGCCGAGGTGCAGCACGGTGCCGTGCATGTCGGCCAGCACCTGAATCTCCACGTGGCGCGGCCCCTCGATGTACTTCTCCACGTACACCGCGTCATCACCGAACGCGTTCTGCGCTTCACGCTGCGCGGAAGCCAACGCGGATTCCATTTCGCTGGCTTGTCGCACGATTCGCATGCCCTTTCCGCCGCCGCCGGCCGCAGCCTTGAGCAGCACCGGATAGCCGAACTCGTCCGCGATCCGAGCAGCCTCCGCCGCGTCGCGCAGGGCCTCGGTGGTACCGGGCACGACGGGCACGCCGGCCGCTGTCACGAGCTGCCGCGCGGCGGTCTTGCTGCCCATCGCCTCGATGGCTTCAGCGGGCGGACCCACGAAGACCAGGCCGGCGTCACGCACCGCCCGCGCGAACCACGCACGTTCGGACAGAAACCCGTAACCCGGATGGATGGCCTCGGCGCCCGTTTGTTTTGCCACCTCGATGAGGCGATCGCCCAGCAGGTAGCTTTGGCTGGACGGGGGCGGACCGACGCACACCGCTTCATCCGCTGCACGCACGTGCGGCGCGCGGGCGTCCGCTTCCGAATACACCGCCACGGAGCGAATGCCGAGCTCCTGACAGGCGCGGATGACGCGGAGTGCAATCTCGCCGCGATTGGCGATCAGAACCTTGCCAAACATGGGCAACTCAGAGCGGAAGGTTGCCGTGCTTGCGCGGCGGGTTGCGATCACGCTTGCCCCGCAGCGTCTGCAACGCGTCGATGAGGCGGGGGCGTGTGTCGCGCGGATCGATGACGTCATCGACGTACCCGCGGGCGGCAGCGTTGTACGGATTCGCGAACCGCTCGGTGTACTCGGCCACACGGGCATCAAGCGCGGCGGCGGGGTCGTCGGACGCGGCGATTTCCTTGCGATACAGAATCTCCACGGCGCCCTTCGGACCCATCACCGCGATCTCAGCCGTTGGCCAGGCGAGGTTCAGGTCGCCGCGGATGTGCTTGGAACTCATGACGTCGTATGCACCACCATACGCCTTGCGCGTGATGACGGTGAGTTTGGGCACCGTGGCCTCGCAGTAGGCGTAAAGCAGCTTCGCGCCGTGCTTGATGATGCCACCGTGCTCCTGAACGGTACCCGGCAGGAAACCCGGCACGTCCTCAAACGTGATGATCGGAATGTTGAAGCAGTCGCAGAAGCGCACGAACCGCGCCGCCTTGAGCGAGGCATCGATGTCGAGCACACCGGCGAGCACGGCCGGCTGATTGGCCACGATGCCCACGCTCTGCCCACCGAGATGCGCGAAGCCCACGAGGATGTTGGCCGCGTAGTCAGGCTGCACTTCGTAGAACTCGCCGTCGTCGACAATGCGCTTGAGCACCTCGTGCATGTCATACGGCTGATTCGGATGATCCGGCACCAGGTCAAGCAGCGCCTCGTCGCGTCGCGACGCGGGGTCGGTGCCGGCGCCACGCGGCGGATCATCCACGTTGTTGGACGGCACGAACCGGAAGAGCTCGCGAATCGCGTGGAGACTCTCGAGTTCGGAGTCGTGTGCGAAGTGTGCGACGCCGCTCGTGCCGGCGTGCGTGTCGGCGCCGCCGAGCTGCTCCATGGTGACGTCTTCGTGCGTGACGGTCTTCACCACATTGGGGCCGGTGACGAACATGTAGCTCGTCTTGCGCACCATGTAGATGAAGTCGGTGATGGCCGGCGAATACACGGCACCACCGGCGCATGGTCCAAGGATGGCGGAGATCTGGGGGACGACGCCGGACGCCATGGTATTGCGGAGGAAAATGTCCGCGTACCCGCCGAGTGACACGACGCCTTCCTGGATGCGCGCGCCACCGGAATCGTTCAGGCCGATGACGGGCGCCCCGTTGCGCATGGCCAGGTCCATGACCTTGCAGATCTTTTCTGCGTGCGCTTCGGACAAGGAGCCACCGAACACGGTGAAGTCCTGTGAATACACGTAGACCAAACGACCGTCGATGCGGCCGTACCCGGTCACCACGCCGTCGCCGTATACGGGCGACTCGTTCTCACTCAGCGCACGTGAGGTGACGAAGCGGTCGAGTTCGGTGAAGGTGCCCTCATCAAGGAGCACGTCCAGACGTTCACGGGCCGACAGCTTGCCCTTGGCGTGTTGGGCGGCGAGGCGCTCCGCGCCACCGCCAAGTTCCGCGTCGGCGCGGGCGCGCGCCAACCGATCGAGTTTCTCGCGCATGGACATGGGAGAAGAACTTAAGGGGCGGGCGGAGCGATGCACACCCGCCACGCCGAGGGACGGCTCCTGGACGACGCGTTTGGGACGCAGACGCGACAAGGCGGGTCCCTGCGATGCAGAGACCCGCCTTGTGCTACACCTCACCCGTCCGTCGCGCGGTCGGGTGGCGATCGATCTGGAGAGCCGGACTTAGTTGGCCTTGTAGATGATCGGCAGCACGACCTGCGTCTTGACCGCGGCGCCTCCGGCCTTGCCGGGCTGGAACTCGAGCTTGGCGGCAACCTTCTTGGCGGCTGCCCCGAGCTGGGTCTGGGTTGCGTCGAGCACTTCGATGGAGCCGTCGACAACCTTGCCGGTCTCATCAACGATGAACTGCACCTCTACCATGCCACCAATGCCACGGCTCTTGAGATCCTCGGGATACGACTCCGAGATCAGGCGAGCAGCCGTCGACGTGGAGCGAAGCTTCGGCGGCGTCTGCAGCTCGGCCAGCGCGTAGACTTTGTCGCCCTGTGCGTGGGCCGTGGATGCGAACGGGCCGAAGGCGAGGAACGCCGCGGCGAGGGCAGCCACGAACGACGTACGACGTGCGAACGACGTGGGCATGTAGGAAACTCCTGGATCGGTGTGAAAACGGGAACGCGTTGAGGAGCCCGCACTCACCGACATCGGTGTGGTGAGCGTGATCGGGCGCGCATCCAAGTCTTTCGGCACGAGACCGGCCCACCTTTAGCGTTTATCACGCGATGTGAGGGTATCGTCACCGCTCGGGCACCCTGGAGCCCCGGGACGCACGACGCCCCCGGTCCGCGAGAGCGAACCGGGGGCGTCTGACCCATCACGAGTGGTGCCTTAGAGGCCCATTTCGTCTTCGGAGCTGTGAACCACCGGCGGCTCTTCCGGCCGCGGCGGCTGCTCTTCGGGAATGCTCACGACCGTGAGCACGATGCGGCGGTGGATGGGATCCACCTCCAGCACGCGCGTGACCAGACGCATACCCTCGAACGCGAACTCTGCCGGATCTGTGACCGTGGCATCCGGATTCAACTGGCTCACTGGCACGAAGCCCTCGATATCGTTGCCGAGATCGACGACGACGCCCTTGTCCATGAGGCGCACGACGGCGCCTTCGATGTCCATGCCAACCGGATAGTTCTCACCAATGCGAAGCCACGGATCTTCCTCGGCCTGCTTGAGCCCGAGTGAGATGCGCTTGTTTTCGCTGTCGATATTGAGGATGACCACATCGACCGCGTCGCCCTTCTTGACCACTTCCGACGGGTGCTGGACGCGCTTGGTCCAGGACATGTCGGAGATATGAATGAGCCCATCGATGCCGGGCTCGATTTCCACGAACGCGCCAAACGATGTGAGGTTGCGCACCTTGCCGTTGATGCGCGTGCCCACCGGGTACTTGAGGGGCAGCACAACCCACGGATCCTGCTCGGTCTGCTTCATGCCGAGCGAGATCTTCTCTTCGCTCTCGTCGACCTTGAGCACCACCGCCTCGATCGCCTCGCCAATGGACACGATCTTGGACGGATGACGGACGTTGCGCGTCCAGCTCATCTCGCTGATGTGCACGAGGCCTTCGATGCCCGGCTCGAGCTCGATGAAGGCGCCGTAGTTGGTGATGGACACGACCTTGCCGTTGACGCGCGTACCCACCGGGTACTTGGCGGCCACATCCTTCCACGGATACGCCTGCAGCTGCTTGAGCCCGAGCGAGATGCGCTCGCGCTCCCAATCGATGTCGAGCACCTTGATTTCGAGCTCGAGGCCGATCTGGACCATTTCGCTGGGATGCGAAATACGACCCCACGACATATCGGTGATGTGCAGCAGGCCGTCCACGCCGCCGAGGTCGATGAACGCACCGAAATCGGTGATGTTCTTGACGACACCCTTGCGGACCTGGTCCTTGGCCAGCTCCTTCATCAACTTCTCGCGCTTGCCCGCCCGCTCGTTCTCGAGGATCACGCGACGCGAGACCACGATGTTGCGGCGGCGCTTGTTGAGCTTGATGATCTTGAACTCGTACGTCTGTCCGAGGAGCTCGTCGATGTTGGGCACGCGACGCAGGGCGATCTGCGAGCCCGGGAGGAACGCGTCGACACCCATGAGGTCGACAACGACACCACCCTTGATCTTCTTGACGAGGGTGCCCTGCACCGGTTCGTCGCTCTCGTAGGCCACACGGATCTTTTCCCAGACCCGCATGAAGTCGGCCTTCTTCTTGGACAGGACAACCGACCCTTCGGCGTCCTCCAGATGTTCAAGGAGCACCTCGACTTCATCGCCCTCGGCGAGATCGGGCATGTCCTTGAACTCTTCGAGCGGGATCGTGCCTTCGGACTTGAAGCCGATGTCGAGCACGACGAGGTTCTCGCGGATTTCGAGAACGGTCGCCTTGACGATTTCGCCTTCTTCGATGGCCGCGAGCGTGCCGCTGTACATCTCCAACATGGCCTCGAAGTCATCCGACGTCAGTTCATCTTCGTCGTAGAGTTCGGGGCGTCGGTTGGCGAGCGGGCGCAGCTGGCTCTTCTGGAGGTCACGCTTCTCGCGCGCGGTAAGGCGTTCCGGCTCGTTGTCGCCGTCGGCCGTCGCGTCGTCGAGGGTTGGGGTTTCAGTTTCGGTTGTCATGCCAGGAGGAGTCTCCGTAATCGCGGGGGATCGCTCGCCGCGCCGAGGTTGGGGGGTGAAAATCAAGGAGGGCTGCGGGCAGTCCGTCCGTCGAAACCGCGCCAGACGCCATGAGTCCCACGCCGTTGGGCATGGGAGGGTGGCGGGTAGCTGGTTGACTGCAGGGCCGATCACAGAGGAACCATAAAAGCTAGCCGAGCGGAGGGCGGTGGTCAACGGGATATGGTGGTTGCAGGCTGGCGCGGAGCGGCCGCGAAGGCGGTACCGCCTCCGTGGGCGCGGAAGCGAGCGGCCGAGTTTGGCCAGTGTGCTCGGGGTCACCGTTGCGGTGCTGCCGCATCACCCAGACAATGTGTTGCAGCGATACTACAAGCCCTAGGGCTAAGGCCAGTGGCGGATCGCCCGGGCTGCCCCCATGGACACGCGGCAAGCAAACTCTTACTGTACAAGGCGTTACGCCAACTCTACGCTTTCACCGGATCCACTCTTGGGGCGATCTGAGGCGAACACGTCGGCATCAAACGTCGTGGCACGGACGGTGCACTACTTCTCCGGTGTAGTTCTTCCGTTTCCCTCTCCTCCACACGAGGTTTTCTTATGGTTCTTTCCAAGCAGTTCGCAGTGCGTGCCGCGGTTGCGGTAGCGTTCGGCGCGATGGCGGCCTCGTCGGCACAGGCGCAGGTCACGGTCAGCACGAATCAGCCGGAGTTCACCAGTTCGGTTGGTGGATCGGGTGTGTCGTCCTCCGTGGCAGGCGATGTCGCGACGATCGAGTGGGGCGGCGACGCCCGCAAGAGCTCGTACGTGTTCAACGCCACCGACGCCGCGTTCGACGTGACCCTGGACGACGACGGATTTGGTCTGTTCAACCTCGGAACCTTCACGCACAACAACTTCACGATTTCCCCGGGTTCGGGCATCCTCAGCGCGAACCTCGAGCTGAATCTGCAGTTTTCCGGAGCCTCGCTCGCGTTGGCGCCGCTGCAGTTCATTCTCGACCACGATGAGACGCCCAACGGCGCCTCCCCCTGCAAGTACGACGTTGTGCAGAACGGCCCGGGTTGTGCTGACCTCGTGACCTTCGGGTCGACCGGTTTCAACTCGGCCTTCGAGATCGATGGCCAGGACTACTTCCTGTCGATCAACGGCTTCTCCAGCACTGAGGCCAGCTACACGCAGCTCGACCAGTTCTTCACGCGCGAAGGCCAGCAGAACGACGCGTGGCTTTTCGCGACGATTTCCACGCGGGATCCGCGCATCGTGCCGGAGCCGGCTTCCATGCTGCTCCTCACGGCCGGTCTGGCTGGCATGGGCCTGGTTGCCCGTCGTCGCAACCGCGTCAGCTAAAACCTTCGGACGCCAGATTGGCCTCGCGCCAGCCTGACGTCTCGTAGACGCAGCAGGAAAAGCGCCCGTCGATTCGTCGACGGGCGCTTTTTTTTGTCCAACAGTCAGCGACGTGCAGAGGCCGCCTACTCCGAGAGCCGCTCCCTCGCCACCAGCGCCAGAGCCACAATCCGCTCTACCTGGTCCTCCTGCGTGAGCGCCGTGGTGTCGATGGTGATGGCCGCGGGGTCTCGTTGGCTTTGCGTGGCATCCCGAGCGTCCCGCGCCACCAGATCTTCCGTCTCTTCGGCGATTTCCACATCGGTAGGGCGACGTTCCAAGCGCTGCACCAGGCGGCGCCGCGCACGCTCCCATGGATCGGCCACCAGAAACACCTTGAGCGGGGCGTCCGGAAACACCGCCGTCCCGATATCTCGGCCATCAACCACCACATCGCTGTTCGCACCCGCCTCGCGCACCCGATCGTTCACCCAAGCGCGAGCGGCTGGCATGCGCGCCACCCGCGAGACTTCCTGCGTGACCGGACCGCCGCGCAGCTCCGCATCCACCAGCTCACCATCCAGCGCCGGTACCACCGATCGCTCGGTCAGGTGGAGCGTGACACGTGGCGAGTGCGCGAGAACCGACGCTTCCGTCCACTCCGATGCCGGAACCGCTGAACGAAGCGCGGCAGCCGTGAGCGCACGATAGAAGGCGCCAGAATCCACGTGGCGCACGCCAATCCGCTTGGCCACCCACTGCGCGGTGGACGACTTGCCGGAGGCCGCGGGACCGTCAATGGCGATGACCAGCCGCCGTACGCGAGCTGATGTCACGGTCGGCGCTGCATCCGACGCGGGTGCAGCACGCTGCGCGACACGAGACAACGCACTCCAGAAATCGGGGAATGAGACCGACACGCACGCCGGGTCGTCGATCGTGATGGCGTTGCCTGGTACGGCAGCCAGAACGCCGAACGCCATGGCCAGCCGATGATCCCCATGCGTTCGCACGGCACCGCGCAGCGCATGACGGCCACCACGAATGACCATACCGTCGGGGCGCTCCTCCGCCTGCACGCCGATCGACCGCAAGTTGGCCACGACGGCGCTGATTCGGTCACTTTCCTTGACCCGCAACTCGGCGGCACCGGCAATGATCGTTTCACCGTCCGCGAGCGCGGCCACGCACGCCACCAGCGGCAGTTCATCGATCGCGCGTGGCACCTCGTCGCCCTCCACACGCGTTGCGACCAGTCGGCCAGGGCAGACCACCAACGTACCCACGGGTTCGCCTCCCTCCTCGCGCTGGTTCTCGATGCGGATGTGCACGCCCATGCGCGCCAGGATGTCGAATCCGCCCGTGCGCGTGGGATTGAGGCAGACGTTCGGCAGCACGAGTTCGCCGCGGTCCGCCAACGCGGCAAGCCCAACGAAGAAGGCGGCCGAGGACGGATCGGCCGGCACGTCCACATCGAGCGCGTGCAGTGCAGACATCGCCGGCAGCGACACCAGCAGTCCGTCCACCGTGAGGCGAACACCGCGTGCGGCGAGCATGCGCTCGCTGTGGTCGCGCGACCGCGCCGGCTCACGCACTTCCACCGCGACACCGGCGCACAAACCCGCGAGCAGTACCGCGCCCTTGACCTGAGCGCTGGCGTGCTCGCTCTGCCACGTGATGCTCCGAAGAGGCGCACCCGTCACCCGCATGGGCAGACCGTCGCGCTGTTCCGATTCGACCTGTGCACCCATGGCCCGAAGCGGCTCCGCCACGCGACGCATGGGGCGTCGGCTGAGGCTTGCATCGCCGACGAAGCGCGCCGAAACACCGGCGCAGCCCGCGACCACGCCAGTCATGAGCCGCGTGGTCGTGCCGCTGTTTCCGCAATCGAGGTCGATCGCGGGCGTGCGCAGTGCCGCAGGTCCAACACCCGACAACGAAAAGTCTGCGGAAAGCGACGGAACGGCCGCGCCCAATGCGCGCAGGACGCCGGCCGTTGCGTGCACATCGGCACTCTCAAGAATCGCACGCACGCGCGACTTGCCTGGCGACAGTGCGGCGAAGATCAGCGAGCGATGGCTGATTGATTTGTCGCCTGGCACCTGCACGGTGCCCTCAACGACCAGCGGCGTGGTCACCGCAGCCAGGCTTCGAGCGCGGTGGCAGCGTCCGTGCGGTCGTCGCGATACTTCACGATGACCGGGGTCTGAATGGAGAGGCCTTCCGCTGCACCCCACGCCGCCGTGACGCGACGCGCGCCAGGTACGACCACGGCACCTTCGGGAATCTCGAGCGGCGCACCCTCCGCCGCGCGGATGACCGTCTCGTTCACGAGGTCGTACACCGGTGTCCCGCGCGTAAGGATCACGCCGGCGCCGAGCACCGCGCGCTGCCGCACCAGCGTGCCCTCATACACACCGCAGTTGCCGCCGACGATCACATCATCTTCGATGATGACCGGCGACGCGTTGATCGGTTCGAGCACGCCGCCGATCTGCGCCGCGGCACTCAGGTGAACGCGTTGACCAATCTGCGCGCACGAGCCCACCAGTGCATGCGAGTCGATCATGGTACCGGCGCCCACGAACGCACCCACGTTCACGTACATGGGCGGCATGCACACGACGCCCGGTGCGAGATACGCTCCCCGGCGCACGGCGGAGCCGCCCGGGACGATGCGCACCGCGTGCTCCAGGCGAAACTCGCGTACGGGAAATGTATGCTTGTCGAGGAAGTGGTTGATGCCGCCGGTGTCGGCGCCCATCTCCACCACACGTCCGATTCGAAAGCCGAGCAGGATGCCCCGCTTGACCCAGGGAACCACATGCCAGTGACCGTCTGCGTCACGCGTTGCGGCGCGCACCTCCCCCGACTCAAGGCGCACAAGAAACTGTTCAAACAAAGCCCCGGCATCGAGTGGCACCGGAACACCGGAATCCAGCACATCGGGATGCGAGAGGCGACTTTCGAGTTCTTCGAGGGTGAGACGCATGGATCTATCCGGTGTCTGCAGGACGGAGTGGCGAGCGCTCAGAGCGCGGCGAGCGCCCGGCGTGCATCAGCAACGGCGCCAAGCACGGGGTCGTGTTGCGATTCGGCCAATGGCACGAGGGGGAGGCGCAGCACATTCTCAAGCAGTCCTTCCGCTGCCATGGCCGCCTTCACGGGCATGGGATTGGACTCCACGAACGCGCCGAAAAAGAACGGGAGCATGGCCCGATGCACGGCCCGCGCGAGATCCAGCTGTCCCGACTGCATCGCCTCCACCAGCAGCACCATCGCGCGCGGGAAGAGATTGGACACCACCGATACGATACCCTCGCCACCCAGCGCCATCATGGGTAGCGTGAACGCATCATCACCCGAGAGCACAGCGAAACCAGCCGGTCGCTCACGCAGGATGATGTCGATCTGCGACAGGTTCCCCGACGCTTCCTTGATGGCGATGATCTGCGGATGCTGCGCGAGCGCCAGCGTCGTGTTGGCCTCGATGTTTCCGGCGGTACGGCCGGGCACGTTGTAGAGCATGATCGGCAACGGGCACGCATCGGCGATGGCGCCAAAGTGCGCGAGCAGACCGCGCTGCGGTGGCTTGTTGTACATCGGCGACACGTGCAAAAGATGCGTAGCTCCCACATCGGCCACCGCCTGCGAGAACGCAATCGCCTTGGCGGTATCGTTGGATCCCGCGCCGGCCACTACAGGCACCCGCCCACCAACCGCGTCAGCCACGATCTGCACCACGCGCACGTGCTCGTCGAACGCGAGCGTGGCAGCCTCGCCGGTGGAACCGCACGGCACCAGGAAGTGCACACCAGCCTCGAGCTGGATGTCCACGAGTCGGCGCAATGTCGGCTCGTCAAGCGCGCCGTTGTGCGCAAACGGCGTGACAAGTGCGGTACCACACCCCGCAAGCGGGGTGAATGCGTCGGTCATGCTGGAGTCTCCGAGTGAGTGGACAAGCCGAGCACGTCGCGCATGGTGTATACGCCCGGTGCGCGGCCCGCGGCCAGCCATCGCGCCGCCGCGAGTGCGCCATCGGCAAAGACACGCCGATCGCGCGCCTCATGGGTGATGCGCAGTTGTTCGAACGGTGCGTCGAGGATGAGTTCATGCGTTCCCGGGACGGCACCGACGCGTACACTCGTGACCGGGACCACGCGCCCGAGCGAGCGTTCCGTGCGATCCCGAATGGCAATCGCCGTACCCGACGGGGCGTCGAGTTTGGACGTGTGGTGCGTCTCGACGAGATGGGCGTCAAAGCCGTTTGCATGCCGGAACAAGCGTCCCGCGGCTTCGGAGAGTGCGAGCATGAGCTGCACGCCGGGCGCGAAGTTGGGCGACCAGAGCACGCGGCCGTCGTGCTGCCGGGACAGTTCGGTGAGCTGCGCAAGCTCGTGCTGCCATCCCGTGGTGCCGATCACCACGGGCGTTCCGGCGCGCATGCACTGCGCGGCGTTGGACAGCGCCGCGTTGGGCACGGTGAACTCGATGGCGACGTCCGCGTTGGCCAGCGATGCGGCCGTGAGGCCATGGCGTGCGACATCGTCCGCATCGTGGCGCGCGACCACCAGGCAGTCATGACGCTCGGCAAGCTCGTCGAGCGCCTTTCCCATGCGTCCCATGCCGATCAGGGCAATGCGCGTTGAGGTCACGGCGCGTCCCCGAAGAAACTGGCGTGCAGGCGCTGCATGGCGGGCTCCACCTGCGCGTCATCAATCACGAGTGTGAAGTTGATACCCGTGGCACTGAGCGACGCCATGTACACGGTGATCGGCCCGAGCGACGCCAACGCGGCCGCAAGTGTGACGGTCCCCTCGGCCAGTCCTGCGCCCACAATGGCCACAATACCGCGCTGGCGCTCCACCGAGACGTCACCCAGCACGGACAGGTCAGCGACAATGGCGTCCAGATGTGCCGGATCATCCAGCGTCACGGATATGGACACTTCTGAGGTGGCAACGACGTCCACCGACGTGCGGTGGCGTCCGAAGACCTCGAACACCGAGCGGAGAAAGCCGTGTGCCAGGAGCATGCGCGTGGAGCGCAGCTTGACCAGTGTCGTGTTGCGCTTGCCCGCGATGGCACGCACTGGATGCCGCGGCGCATCGAAAGCGATCATGGTACCCGCACCGTGCGGTCGGCGCGAGTTGAACACGTACACCGGGATGCCGCGCTGCACGGCCGGCGCAATGGTGCTCGGGTGCAGCACCTTGGCCCCGAACGACGCGAGCTCGGCAGCCTCATCAAAGCGGATGCGCTCAATGAGGCGCGCACCGGGCACCACACGCGGGTCGGCGGTGAGCATGCCGTCCACATCCGTCCAGATCTCGATGGCTTCCGCTTCGAGCGCCGCGCCCACGAGCGCTGCCGAATAGTCGGAACCTCCCCGCCCCAACGTGGTGGTGATGCCTGACGCATCGGAGCCCACAAAGCCGCCCATCACCGGGACCTGTCCGGCCTGCACGATGGGCCGCACGTGTTCGCGCGCCGCGGCGGCGATGGCCGTGAGGTTGGGTGTTGCACGCATGAAGAGATCGTCGGTGCGCATGACGAGTCGCGCATCCACCCACGTTGCAGGTACGCCGCGATGCCGGAAGGCGGCGGCGACCAGTTGCGACGACAGCAGTTCGCCAATGGCTGCGACCGCATCGAGTGACCGCGGTGTGGCGAAGCCGAGGGTCTTGAAGGCTTCCGAGAGGTGCGCCAGTTCGTCAAATCCCGCGCTGATCTCGGCCACGATCTCGTCAAGCTCGACGCTTCCGTCGAGCAGCCGTGCCGCCTGCTCCAGGTGGCGGCTGCGCAGCGCTTCCACCTGCGTGAGTGCCAGCAGCAGATCACCGGCGGCCGCGTGTCGCGCGATCTCGAGCAGCTCCGACGTCACACCCGCGAGCGCCGATACCACCACGATTGGCTTGCGCTCCAGGCGCGCGCCAACCACGCCCGCAGCGCGTTCAATCGCCTCGGCATCCGCGACGGACGTCCCGCCAAACTTACAGACGATCACGGCGCGCTGGAATGCAGCGCGGCTGCGCCTGCGAGCACCGCGTCGAGGTTGGCAATCTGCAGTGCACCGGTGGCGCGATCCAACACATCCGTTGCAAGCAACATCTCCGCATTGAGCACCGAGCCGCCGGCGGCACCGCGCACGACGTTGTGTGACATGGCGACGAGACGCAGATGCAGGACGTTGTCCTCGCGCACGCGGCCGATGCTGGTGGTCATACCGCGTCCCTTGTGCGCATCGCGCCGCGGCTGCGGGCGGTCCACCGCATCCGAGACATCCAACGGCGGTTGCGGCGCCGATGGCAGGCCTTGAACTCCAGAATGTCCGCGCCAGTCCCGCAGCGTCGTGAGCGCCTGCGCGACGGTGGGCGCGCGCTCGAATCCCACTGTGAGGCAGACCGTATGGCCGTGCTCCACCGCGACGCGATTCGCATGGGCACTCACCGCGATCTCCGCCGGCACGATCACGTCGTTCTCGACGCGACCGAGCAGCTTTCCAAGTTCGCGCGCAATCTTGGGTTCCTCGTCGCCGATATACGGAATCACATTGCCGAGGATGTCGAGCGATGCGACGCCGGGATATCCCGCTCCGGAGATGGCCTGCATGGTAACCGCAACCACCTGTCGAACCGTGTACGCCTCATGCAGCGGCGCGAGCGCCGACGCGATTACCGTGGTGGCGCAGTTCGCATTGGTCACGATCGCTCCGCTCCAGCCGCGCTGTCGCTGTTGCGCGGCGAGCACACGCAGATGATCGGCGTTCACCTCGGGGATCACCAACGGCACGTCCGCGTCCATGCGAAAGTTTTTCGCGTTCGACAACACGAGTCGGCCGGTCACGGCGAAGGCCTGTTCAATGTCGCCAGCCACGCGGGAGTCGAGGGCGCTGAACACGATGGGCGCGGTGATCGCGGACGGATGGCACGCCTGCACGACGAGGTCGCCAACCTCGCTGGCCAGTGGGCCCTCCAGCCAACGAGCCGCCTCGCGATACGGCTTGCCGGCCGACCGCTCGGAGGCCGCGACTTCGGCAATTGCGAACCACGGATGACCGGCGAGGTGGCGAATGAACGCTTGGCCCACGGCGCCGGTTGCGCCGAGGATGGCCACGGGAAGGCGGGCGGTGGTCATGGGGTCGCGAGCAGTTCAGTGGCGATGCGCATATAGGCGTCCACGGCACGGCGGAGTTCATCCAGATCGATGTACTCGTCGGGCGTATGCGCCACGTGAATGGAGCCGGGTCCGTACAGGAGCGGCGTGCCCCAGCGTCCCAGCAGCGGGATGTCTGACGTATACGCCATGGGCGCGACGTCGAATCCGTCAATCGTGTGGAAGTGCTGCGCCGGAATGAACGAGCCCCACTCCAGCTCCGCCTGTCCCTCGGCCCAGCGCTCGAAGGCATCGCGGACCGGCTCCACGGGACCCACCAGCCGGATCATGATCTCCGCCTCGGCAAGGCCGGGACTGACGTTTGCTTCGCTGCCGGCACGCAGTACGCCGACATTGCAGGTGGTGGCGCCGAGCGTCTCGTCTACCGGCAGCGGCAGATCACGCAGCTTCGGCAGGAGTTCGAGGAGCGGATCGAGCGCGCTCGACCCGAGGTGCGGATACGCCGAATGGGCCTCACGCCCCCGCACACGCACGATCACGCGCTGCGCACCCTTGGCGCCTGAGGCCAGTCGGCTTTCCGTGGGTTCACCGTTCACCAACCATCGGCTGGTGGCCGGTAGCCGGTTCGCGGCGCGGGCGCCCGGTGAGCCCTTTTCCTCACCCACAACGAAGAGCAGATCGACCCGCTCCTCGCCCGCCTCGGCCAACGTCTGCGCGGCCACGAGCATGGCCGCTGCGATGCCCTTGGCGTCGCATGCCCCCCGTCCGTACAGCCGGTTCCCGGCGAGTCGTGGCGACACATACGGCGGTACCGTATCGAGATGGGTGGAGAGTGTCACCCCGCCACCGGCCCGCGTGGCCCACACGTTGCTGCGGCCGGGCTCGACCTCCTGCATCGTGACATTCCAGCCGCGCGCAACAAGCCAGCGGCCGACAAGGTCCACGGCATCGCGTTCGCGACCCGTGGAGGAGTCCACAGACAACAATTCGGTGGCGAGCGCGATGACGTCGTTCATGCGACCAAACATAACCGCCGCCACACCCGTTTCGCCGCCCCCGGATCGGGGACGGCGGCATTCAGGTGCCCTGCCTCAGGCCCGGCAACGTCAGACGGTGATGGCCAACCCGCGATAGATACGCGACCGGTAGCGGCTGTCTTCCTGATCGGGCAACGGGGCGCTGGCGAGCAGCACCGCATGGGCGAATCGCTCCTGCTCTTCGGCCTGCTCCCGCGCGTCACGTGGTTCCTCCGAACGCACACGTCGCGTGAGGTTGATCTGGTTCACGGGAATGCCATGGACGAGCCGCTCATTTTCAACGCCGAGCGTGGCCGTGAGCGCATGCAGTGTGGTCTTCACGAAGTTGGCCAACGCGAACTCGGCGTGGGACGGGTGCACCGGCACGTCGGGCGAGACGAGCACCAGGCGCACGTTGTCAAAGAGGGAGACCTTGCGGGCTACCCGGAAATGATGCGTGAGGTGCGCCTCGACCAACTGGCGGAATCCTTCGGCATCAAGCGCTGCCGAGCCGTCGGCGTGGAAGAGCTCGCGCGGCAGCGGCGTGAACGGCGTGGACACCACCGCGGCGGGCGGTCCAGCCACACGCAGGGCTTCGTCCATGCCGGCCTCAAGGTCGTCCCCCACCACGATACTGTGCAGGCGATCGTTGCCCAGCACAATACGCAAGAGATCCTTGAGCTTCTCGGCGGACTCCTCGGTTTTGGTGAGCAACATGATGCGCCCAACGTGACTGTACTCGAGCGCGAGGCGGGCCGCGCGCGCGAGATGCGGGTACAAGTAGTCACCCACCAGCCAGATCGTCTGCTCCCGCATGCGTGCCACACGCTCCGGCTTCGCCCGACCGAAGAGCTCGCGCTCCGTGATGGTGCGTTCCTGATGCAGTCCACCGGACGGTTGGAACGTTTCGCCGGAGACCGCGCGGTCCGCCAGGAAGTACACCGTCGCCAAGGCGACCTCGTGTTCGCTCGGCATGTTGCGCAAGTGCAGCATGCTGAGCACGCCTTTGCCAATCTTGTCCGCTTCGCGATCGATGTCCTCCTGATTGAGGAACGGCTCGCCCGGCTCCGGAATGCCAAGCAGCCATGCGTCGTCGAACGCCGGAGCGTCGGCCGGCAGCGCCAGGAACCGACCGCCAAGCCGCAGGCGATTCACGAGACGCTGGGCGATGCTGCGCGTCATCGCGAACTGTCCGCAGGTCGCCTCGCTGTCCGCGGCCAGCGCAGCGGCACGCTGCCGTTCGGCGAAGGCGCGGAGCGGCGCTGGTGCCGACGCATCGGTAGCGAGCGCGTCAAGGTCGTTGCTGGCCAACAGCGCGAGCACGGCCGCGACATCCGCGCCCTTGCGCAGCGACTCGATGACCGCCTTGTAGATCGAGTTGAGACGCTTGTTCTCCAGAATGAGCCGACCGCGACGCGCGAAGAGACCGGGCTTGCCGTCCACGCCGCGCAGCCGATCGCCATCCACGGGACCGGGTGCGATGGCATTGACCTGAATCTCGGGGCCCACGAAACGGGCGAGGTTCTCCGTGAGGGCACGCTGTCCGGCCTTGGACACGGCGTAGTCGGCGCGATTGGGATACGGCACGGCGATGTACTTCTCACCGCCAAAGTACGATGACACGTTGAGGATGTAGCCACTGCCCTGCTTCTTCATGATGGGCACCACCTTCTCAATCAGCGAGAAGTTGGACACCAGATTTGCCTGCAGCGTGTTGCGCCACGCCGCGACATCCATGTCCACCACCATCTGCTCGGCACCGGCGACACCGGCGTTGTTCACCAGGTAGTCCACGCGTCCGAACGCAGCGAGCGTCTCGTCAACGGCGCGTCGCAGGCTGGGTTCGTGGGCAACATCCACGTCCGCGACGCACTGCACGCGATCAGCGGCGTCATGGTAGCCGATGTCCTGCAGTTCGCCCACGATGCCATCGCGCATGGAGGCCAGCTGGTCGGCGCGTCGCGCGACGAGCATCACGCGCGCACCACCGATGGCAAGCAGTCGCGCGAGCTGGCCACCGATACCGGCTGATCCACCGGTGATGAGCGCGACCTTGCCCAGATGCAAGCCGATGACATTCTCCATCCATCCGAAGCTGGCCTTGCGCGCACCCGTGGCCTCGGCAATGGAGTAGGGAAGGTACAGATTCACCTGTCGGATACGGCGATTGGTGTACAGCAGTCGCGCCGACTGGCCCGCGGCAAACGGCACCTCCTCGTCCTCGTTGTTGCCCCAGCGGATCATCTGGTTGGACCATTCCTCATACAGTCGTTCGCCACTCGCCTGCTGGACCTCCGTTTCGTCGCGCCACACGCGGCACAGTTCCTCCACGGCGGCGCGCAGCACGTCGGCGTACATGTTGCCGGCGCCGTCATCCGCGTTCGTCATGAACACCACGCTCGGGCTCGCGCCCAGCAACTCCTCGACGTCCTTCCAGTACACGGTGAGCGCGCGCGCCAACAGCATCGTGCCGGCGAGTTCGCCGTCGATGAAGGCGGACACATCGCTGTCGGACGCGTCGGTAAACCGCCCGCGGAACCGCCACGCGCCGAACGCGGGCATGATGATGGCCCGGTGGACCACGAGCGACTCGTCCTGCATGGATGCGAAGAGCGCTTCAACCGTCTCGGGACGCATGCGGTCGAGCAGCGCGGGCCGGATACGACGGTCCACGGCACTGTTGCCCAGCGCCTCCTGCGCCGCCTGCACCCCTTCTTCGGAACCAAGACCCAGCACGACTTCGGCACCACATTCGGCCTGCACGCGCGCTACGGTCAACACGTGCTTGACCTGATCACCCGCCGCCAGCAGCACGCGCACGCCGGTGCCGTCCACCGTGCGCAGCTCCGGACGCGACACCCACGTGCTGCGCGATTCCTGTCGCACCTGCATGCCGTGGGTGACTTCAAAGTTGTGCCCGTTGAATGCCGCCGACTCGTCCGTGGCGAGAAACAGGATCGTGTTCGCGACGTCCTCAACCGACGGAAAGGTGCGCTCCGGTGGTTGGCCGTCCACCGAGCGCGCCAACGTCATGAGCCCGAAGTTCTCGTCCGCCGTGGTGCCGTCCTCCACATGGCGCAGCTTGTCCATGGCCGAGAAGACCGTGCGAATGCGCTCAGACCGGATGGGTCCGGGAAACACGGTATTCACACGAATGCCCAGCGGCCCCACCTCGAGCGCGAGCTGACGTGAGAAGCTGTTGAGCGCCGCCTTTGGGACAACGTACGCGGCACGCCCGTAGTACTTGGTGCGCGAAAAAATGGTGGAGACATTGATGATGGCGCTGCCCGCCTCCATGTGCGGCACAACGGCGCGAACGAGGTTCCATGCGATGCCGAACAGGCTGCGTGCGGCATCACCGACCGTTTCGCGCTCCACAATGCCCACCTCGGCCAGCGCGTGCAACTCCCCCTGCGTGAACGGGATGTCGCGCAGCCGGCACTTGGGGCCTGCTGAGCCGGCATTGTTCACAAGCACATCAATCCGACCGCAGCGCGTCATGATCTGTTCAATGCCCACCCGCACCTGTCCGGGTTCACCCCCCTCGAATACCACGGTGACGATGCGATTGGCCGGCGCGCGCGTCTCCTCGCGCAACGCGGCCTTGGCGCTGTCCAACCGCTCCTGATCGCGACCACTCATCACGAGCGTAGCGCCTTCCCGCAGCATCTGCCGCGAGATCTGCATGCCGATGTTGCCGGCTGCGCCCGTGACGAGCACCACCTTGCCGGCGAGGCGACCGCGTGCCGTGCGTCGCCGGTCGCCGGACCCGCTCTCCTTGCTCGCACTCATGCGTCAGCCCCGGTGGACGCCCATGCTTCGTACAGCTCGTCGCGTGACCGCAGGCCAGCAACGGGCAGCGCGTGGTTCACCACGTAGGTCGCACCCGCGTGTCGGTTCTCCCACATCGCCTGATGCGCTTCGGGCAGCGCGTCCCACGGAACGACGGTTGGCGGTGTGACATCGAGCTGACCGGCGGCGAGCATCTGGTTCATGCGAACGACCTCGTACGCGTTGCAGAGGTGAGTGCCGAGAATGCTGCACGTAGGAAGCAGGATCCGGCGCTGGCGCATCCAGACCTGCGGGGCGTAGAAGCTGTAGCGGCGCGCGGACATATCTTCGGCGTAGATCACGCGTCCGCTGAACGGTTGCACGAGCGCGGTGGATGCCGCGAGCGCATCGTGCGCGGCGCGTTCCACGACGAGGTCCGGCGCGCCGCGCGGATTGTCCGACGAGCGCAGCAGCTTGCCGACGGCCTGACCGAGCGGCTTGATGGTGCGCTCCTGAAATGCGCGCACCGCTTCCTTGAACGCCACCGAATCACGACGAACGTCGGGCAGCGGAGGCATGGTCTCGGGCCACTCGAAATCCACCGAGGCTCGGCGTCGGAGTTCATCAATCGCCACCACACCCGCGAGCTGATCGCCGAATCCGAGCGACCGCACGAACTCACGCTGTGCATCGCTGTAGCACACCACCGCAATACGGGCGCGCCGCGCGGCGGCAGCTTCGATGGCTTCGATGCCAACCGGGTCCACCAACGCGTCCGGCGATAGTCCCGGTCCGTAGTACACCAAAACGGCTTCACCGGCGCGCAGCTGGGCGCGCTCGTACATGGTGTTCACGGGCACGGAGCCCGACTTGCCGGCGAAGGTGAAGTGATAGCCCGTGGACGCTCCGTAGAACGTGAGGGCACCACCGTCTGCCAGCAGTTGCATGCTCCGCGGGAACGACTGCTCACCGGCGTGGGAGACCACGTAGTCAGCAAGCCGCCCCTCGTGTTGGGCGCGGAACGCGTCGAGCAACGGTTCGCCGGCCTGTTCCCACGCGGCAATGCCGGCCGCGTCGCCCGGCACCATGGTGAAGCAGTCCTTGAGTGCCGGTGCGCGACGATTGATTGCCCCCACCGCGCCGTAGCCATGCACCGACTGCGCGCGTTCCTCGCTGGACACCAAGCCCGTGACCTGCACGCCGGCGGCCACGGCCGTCTTGAGCGCCTCAAGCCCCGTACCGGTGGCCGAGCCTTCCACGTACATGGTATGGCCGCCCGTGATCTGCAACGTGGTGAACAACGCACGCACCACGGTGCCAAGGTTCAGGATGTACGAACCAGCCGCTTCGAGTGTGACGTCCGGCGGCAGCGGATGACACTGCGGCGCCTGCACGAGCAGGAACTGCTGATGGCTGCCCTCGAAAGTCTCGTAACCCTGAATGCGGAAGTCGGCCGCCATGGGATCGCGCCCCGCCATGGGCGAGAGCAGCGAGCTCTGTCCGGAGTAGATGGTCACGAGGTCGCCCACGCGCACACGACCGTCGGCCTTGGCGGCTTCGCCGAGCGACACCACCAGGCCCACGCCGCCCGAACCGGTAACCTGCACATCGCGATCATGGGAGTCGAACGGCGATACCGGAATGCCCGTGATGGCCCAGATGTCGTTGAAGTTCACCTCTGACGCCAGCACGTACAGCAAAACGTCGTTCGGGCCCGGCGTCTCGACGGGAACGATGACCTGATGCTCGACATCCTTGGGCTCGCCGTGGTGTGGCGCGCCGGTGTCGGGTGACTTGATGACACCGAGGCCGTACTGCCACTCCGGGATGGGCGTAAGGCCCGGAAAGAACGGCGTGCCAACCGGCAGCAACGCACCGCGCTCACGAAGCGCTTCTTCGCGTTCGGTGTCCACCAGCGCTCCTCGCCGCACTGGCAATGGCGCGCTGGCGCGATCAAAGAAGGCGCGAATGCCCGCCTTGCCCGCATCTGGATCAATCACCGCTTCCGCAAACAATCGCGCTTCGTGCGCCAAACCAGCCACGAGCCCCTGCGTCCACCCGGTACGCACCGCGTCGAGCACGCGGGCCACGTGCACGGCACGTCCCACACGCTCCGCCTGTGCGAGCAGGCGTGTGACCGGCGCGAGCGAGAGCACCGGATCCAGGTCGAGTGCAGCGGGCTTCTCCCACGCCACGCGTCGCGCCTGCACCTGCGCGAACTGCGCGCCCAGTCGGCTGCGCGCACCGTGTGCCACGAAGTCGCGCACCATCGCGGACGCGTGCGCCACCACATCAGTGGCATCGTGGACGACCTCATCGATCACGCCCACGGATGCCGCTTCGGCGGCGTCAATCGTGCGACCACCCACCAGCATCTCAATGGCCTGCACAATTCCTTCGACGCCGTCACGATCGGCGAGCAGCCGCGTGAGTCGCTGCGTACCGCCGTACCCCGGCAGCAGGTTCAGTCGGATCTCCGGCTGACCGAACAACGCCGTGCGCTCGGCGAGTCGCACGTGACAGGCAAGGGCGAACTCCATGCCGCCGCCCAGCGCCACGCCATTGATCGCCGCGATACACGGCTTGGCCATGCGCTCGATGGTGCGGAACGCGAGATGCGCCACATTGGGCGTGGTCACGGCCTCTTCGACCGTGTGCACATCTTCGAGCAGCTGGCGAATGTCGGCGCCGGCAACAAAGGACGACGTGCCCTGGCCCGTGAAGACCACCGCGGCGACATCTTCGCGTCGGTTGAGATGCTCCACCACCGTGACGAGTTCGTCGAGCGCACGCTCATTGAGCGCGTTGACCGGCGGATTGGTGACCGTCACGAGCGCCATCCGCACGGCGACGCCATCACGCGTGCCCACCGGGTGATACTGCACGCGGAAGTAGCGTCCGTGTTCAAGAATGCGCTGCGATTCCCGCACCCGCTGGCGCGCCTTCCATTCGTCAATGACGCGTTGCAGTGCCGGGATGCACTCCGGATTGCGGAGCGTGCTCAGATCGCCCGGTGGCTGATCTTCCACCAGCGCGCGCACGAGCCGGCGCACGTACTTGCCACTGCGTGTTTCCGGGAACGCCGGCACCTCCAGGAAATCTTCCGGCACCGCGACGGCACCCTTCTCCTGACGCACCAGCTCGATCAAGCGGCGGCGATCGTCCGCCGTGAGGCGGCGACCCGGCGCGAGGGTCACGAACGCAAGCGGGGTGAGTCCCTTCTCGCGATGCGGCGCGCCCACCACGATCACGTTGCCGATCGGGGAGTCCTTGTTGAGCTGCTTGTCGCGCAGCACAGCGCCTTCGATTTCTTCCGTGCCCATGCGATGGCCGGACACGTTGATGACATCATCACTGCGTCCATGGAGCGAAAAGCCACCATCGGGATGGCGCACCGCGAAATCGCCCTGCGTGTACGCAAGCGTGCCCTGCCACCGCTTCCAGTAGGTGCTCGTGTACCGGTCGACGTCACCACGCCACGTGGGCACGACGGCGTTGTCCTTCACAGCAAACCCGCTCACGTCGCCCCAGATGGTGCGCGCGAGGTATGGGTAGGGCGCGGTGATGACGATCTCGCCCTTCTCTCCAATGTCGGCGACTCTCGCCGGCACACTGCCGTTGGAATCCGGCGCGCCATCCGGCAACCAGACGTCACCCATCACCCATGGGAGGGGATACGTATGCGCGTCCGCGCGCAACGGAAAATCCCCATTCCCGAAGAAGTGCGTCCACACGATCCCGCCGTGCTCTGTGGCCCAGTATGAGTTGATGTACCACGGCGTGAGCAGCGACATCCCGAACTCCTGCACCGTGGGCGAGGTGGGTTCGGCGCAGAAGGTGGCCACGCGCAGCGAGGACAGGTCGTAGCGCCTCACGTCCTCGACATTCTGCGGGTCGGTCATCACGGCCTTCAGGAACGTGACGCCGGCCTTGAAGATCTTCACGCCGTAACGTTCGATGATGGACGCGAATCGCCCCGCCGACGGGAACACCGGCGCGCCCTCAGCCAGCACGCTGGTGACGCGCGTGGTCAGTGCCGCGCTGATCATGTAGCTCTGCCCCGTGATCCAGCCCGGATCGGCCACGACATACATCACATCGCCGGGCTGCGCGTCAAAGCTCACGGCCATGGTGTGCGCCACGCCGGCGGTCCAGCCA
The DNA here is from genome assembly GCA_038259155.1 of Gemmatimonadales bacterium. GTDB lineage: Bacteria > Gemmatimonadota > Gemmatimonadetes > Gemmatimonadales > Gemmatimonadaceae > JAABRT01. Next base: position 131 of record JBBSPE010000003.1, on the reverse strand, counting down.
CCGTGGACGTGCACCACGCCCTTGGGCTTGCCGGTGGAGCCGGAGGTATAGATGAAGAAGAGGGGGAACTCCGCATCGAGTGCGACAGGCGGGACGAGCGACCACACCACCCGCACCACATCGGCATCGGG
>JBBSPE010000002.1:0-69901 GCA_038259155.1 Gemmatimonadales bacterium | reverse complement strand
TTCCGGATGTAGCTCACCTGGTCGCTCCGGCAAAAGCGATTGAGCCGGTTGGTGCGGTCCCACGAATAGTCGATGACCATGGGTTCGTCGCGCACGGCGTTGAGCGAGTCGATCATGTCACCGAACTCGGGCGATACTCTGCGCGAGCCGAGCAGCTGGATGCTGTTGGGGCCACCAAACTTGACGTCCGTCACGCGCCCCTTGCCCACCATGTCCATGTTGTGCGCGGCCACCACGGAGTCGAGCGGTACCGTGGGATGTTCCGCCCACCACGCCGAGCCGAGCAATCCCTTCTCCTCGGCCGCATGCGAGTTGAACAGGATGGACCGCGCCGGACGCGGACCGGTTGCCATGCGCTCCGCGATCTCAAGCATCACCACGGTGCCACTGCCGTCGTCATCCGCGCCGTTCATCACGGTGTCCACACGCGCCGGACGCACAGCCCGCGCCTTTGCGACAAGCGCGTTGATCTGCGCCCACTGACCCGGCGTGACAGAATCAATCGGCACGCGATCGTTCGCACCCTGTGGACGCACCACGGTGTTGAACGCGCGCAGCGAGTCGTGCTCGGGCGGCGTGCCACGCACCATGCCCACGTGGTCGCTGTGCGCACCCACGATCACGTACTGACCCTTGAGCTTGGGATCACCACCGGGCAGCACGGCCAGCACGTTCCGCACCGGATAGTCGAGTGGCGTGAGGTTGTACGTCCACGTGCCGGACACCGCCGCGCCTGTGGCGCCAACCGCGAGATCAGCCGCCGGCTTGCCGAACAGACGCGCGGCAATGGCCGGCGTGATGGCCGCGCCGCTCGTGGTGCCGCTTACGGTGGGCAACACCGCCACGCGCTCGCGGAATGACGTGGCTGGCAATGACTCGGTGATGAGCAGAATGGCCGAGGCGCCCGCATCCTGCGCGGCGGTGTAGTTGCCCGTCGGCAGACCACGGCCCGTCGCAGCGGCCGGCATGGTGAACACCACTACCTTGCCCCGCACCATGTCGGCGGAGAGCCGCGTGGCGTTGTCGCCGTACGCACCGCCGTATACGGTGGTCACCGATCGAAGCGCTGCCGTACCGGTCACGCTGGTGGCGGCGTTGGGTGTGAGCGGCACCCAATCGGTGCCGGGTACAATCGGCTTGCCCGCCACATCAAGGCGCACCTTGGTTTCATCAAACGCCTGTCGGCCGTACTCGAGATTCTGGAAGTAGGTGCCGTTCTCGCCCGCCGGAACCAGACCCAACCGCTTGAACTCGGCTGCGATGTAGTCGGTGCCCATGATGTTGCCGAGCGTGCCGGCTTCACGGCCCATCATGGAATCGTCGGCGAACTGGTAGAGTCGGGTGCGGAGGTCGTTGGCCGTGATCGCGGCTTCGGTGGGGCGGGGAGCCCAGGTGCGCGGGCCCTCGTCAGGCCAGACTGTGGCTTGGGCCGCGAGGGGAGCGGCGAACGCGCAGACGGCAATGGCGGATGCGGCCACGGAGAACAGCGCCACATGCGCGCTCGCGGGGAGCAGGCGCGGGGAAACACGCAGACAATCCTTCATGCAGGACCTCGGGAGGGCAGGAAACGGCGGATCCCCAAATGTGACCTGTCGCGCGTTTCGATGCGACAGGGGCGTCGAGCTCCTGCTACCCCTCAGACGGCCGTGCTGGGCAAGCGCACGGCCGTCCGGTCTACTTTCACCCTCAGACCGTGACGTCCCGCCGGCTGGCGAGGAAGTCCGTGAGGCTGAAGGCCTCGGTGGCGTACAGCGTGTCCGCGTCGAATACCGGACTCGACAGGCCGAACGCTCTGGCCACCATGCGCTCGTGGTCCAGCCCGATGGCCCCCGGTGCGAGCAACGGTACGGAATCAAACGCGCTTCGGTCGAGGGCGTGAATGACCACCGTATTGCCCTCGGTGGAAAGTCGCGCGCAGCCGATGGGGATGAGCAGGTCATGCGACGGCACGCTGCGCCCGACGAGCACATCCTGATTCACCGTGACGTCGAGATAGCGCGGCACGAAGTCCTGCGTCTGGTCCACGATGATGCGCGTGACTTTACCAATGGTGGTGCCGTCGGCGAGCTCCACGGGCCAACTGCGGACGTCGGGCATGCTGTCGAGCGATACCTCGGGCAATGTGCTGAGGGTCGCGAGTCGAAGTCCGTGGTCATCCCGCGAGGTGCTGATCGAATGGGTCGCAGCGCCAAGTCCCATGGGTCCGGCCCACGTGGGCTGTGCGCGCGAGGGGGCGCTGTCGTCTCGGCTTACCGCCTGATTGCGGCTGTTGTTCTTTCGGCTGTTCTTTTTCTTGCGTGACGCCATGTAGGCATGCTCCTGTCTGAGATGAGCAAGAGGGCAGCACAGCGCGCGATGGCTGCCGTGCGGCGACCGGGTCTGCAACGCGTCAGGCGGAGACCCGGAGTGTGAGTATCAAACCCACTCAAGTAGTTTAGCACCAATCACTTGCAGAAACAACCGCGGGCTGCGTTCATTGACCAGAATCCGGCCACCCTCCACGAAATCCGCCATGACCGCTGGCTCGCCTACTGCCGTCCGCTCGTCCAGTTTCGCCCACGCTGCGGCTGGTTCCCCGCCACACGCCTCGAGGGGCGCGAACCCCATCGGCACCGCGATCCGTGTGATCGTGCTCTCCGCGGCCCTTGGCGCCTGCTCGAAGGGCAAAAGTGCAGACTGGCCCGTGTACGGCGGTGATGAGGCGCACACGCACTTCTCCACGCTCGCCCAGATCACGCCGCAGAACGTGCAGCAGCTCGAGGTCGCCTGGACCTTTGACACCGGCGACGCGTTTGAGGGCTCCGAAATGCAGGCCAACCCCGTGGTGGTGGACGGCGTGTTGTACGGCACCACGCCCAAACTGCAGGTGTTCGCGCTCAACGCGGCCACTGGCAAGCGGCTCTGGATGTTTGACCCGAACAACGGCAAGCCAGCCACGTCGCGCATTCGGCATCGCGGCGTTGTGGTCACCGGCAATCGCGTGATCTTCAACTATCGGAACCGCCTCTACGCGCTTGATAAGGCCACGGGCACCACCGTGAAAAGCTTCGGCGACAGTGGCTGGGTGGACCTGCGCGCCGGACTTGGCCGCCCCGTGGAGGGATTGTCAGTGAGCGCCAGCACGCCCGGTGTGGTGTTCGAGGACCTCTTCATCATTGGCAGCTCGGTGCCCGAGGCGCTGCCGAGTGCGCCGGGTGATATCCGGGCGTACGATGTGAACACCGGTGCGCTGCGGTGGAGCTTTCACACCATTCCACACCCAGGCGAGTTCGGGTACGACACGTGGCCCGAGGACGCGTGGAAGGTGGCTGGCGGCGCGAACGCCTGGAGCGGCGTGACCATCGACAGCGAACGCGGCATGGTGTTCGCCGCTACCGGTTCGGCGTCGTATGACTTTTACGGCGCCAATCGCAAGGGTGACAACCTGTTCGCCAATACCGTGCTGGCGCTCGATGCGCGCACCGGCAAGCGGATCTGGCACTTTCAGGGACTGCGACACGATCTCTGGGACCGCGATTTTCCCGCGCAGCCCACGCTCGTGACCGTGCAGCATGACGGCCAGCCGGTGGACGCGGTGGCGCAGATCACAAAAACCGGACACGTGTTTTTGCTGGACCGCATGACGGGTACGCCGCTCTTCCCCATTGAGGAGCGCACCATGCCGTCCGCCACGCTCGAGGGCGAGTGGACGTCGCCCACGCAACCGTTTCCGGTGTTGCCGCCGCCGTTTGCGCGACAGGAGCTCACGGAAGACGGTCTCACTGATAGAACGCCCGAAGCACGTGCGGCCGCACTCGAAACGTTTAGTGCGTATCGCACCACGCATCCGTTCCAGACGCCCAACGCAACGGGCACCATCATTTTTCCCGGAGTGGACGGCGGCGGAGAATGGGGCGGTCCCGCGTTCGATCCGGGCACGTGGTTGCTGTACGTGAACTCGAACGAGATGGCCTGGTTGCTCAAACTCGTGCCGCGGAGCGACGAATCGCTGTACGCCGCCAACTGCGCGAGTTGCCACGGTGAACAGCGTCAGGGTACGGGCATTGGCCCATCGCTGGTGGACATTGGTGAACGACGCTCACGCGATGAGATCCGCAGCATGATTCGCGAGGGCACCGGGCGCATGCCCGCGTTTGCCAGCGCCATGGACGGCGGCGCGGTGAACGACGTCGTGGACTACCTGATCACCGGTCGCGATTCATCCAAGCGTAACGTGGGCTCCACGCCATTCGCGCTGCCGTACCGCACGGCATTCTTTGACATCTTTCTCGATCATGAAGGCTATCCGGGCATCAAGCCACCGTGGGGCACGCTCAACGCAATTGATCTCAACAAGGGCGAGATCCGTTGGAGCATTCCGTTTGGCGAGTATCCCAAGTTGGCGGCGCAGGGCATCACCAACACGGGCACCGACAACTACGGCGGCGCCATCGTGACGGAGAACGGCTTGCTGTTCATTGCCGCCACCACGTACGACAACAAGATCCGCGCCTTCGATAAGCAGGATGGCTCGCTGTTGTGGGAGGCGACACTGCCAGCCGCCGGCAATGCCACGCCGTCCACCTACATGGTGAACGGCCGGCAGTACCTGGTGATCGCGTGCGGCGGTGGGAAAAACGGGGCGCCGAGTGGTGGGACGTACGTGGCGTTTGCGTTGCCGGATTCCGCGCTGCAACGCTGAGCGGAACCGAAGCGCGGATCGCCCGATCTACCGCCCTGTGCCAGCCTTGGTGTCCGGCATGATCGGGCGGATGGGCACGACCGGCCCGTCGCGCTTGGTGGGATACGCCTCGGCCAGCGTGTTGCCGTCGTACAGACGCCCGTTCTTCATCACGTAGCGGATACGATTCGTATTGCGTAGGTCGGCGAGTGGATCGGCGTCCAGCACGAGCAAATCGGCCAGCTTGCCGACTTCGAGCGACCCCACGTCGCCCTGCAGACCAATCGCCTGCGCGCCGTACGAAGTAGCCACCTTGAGCGCCTCGTGCGTGGTCATGCCACCGCTGGCCATGCTCCACAGCTCCCAATGGTAGCCCAACCCCTGCAACTGACCGTGGCTGCCAATACCCAGGCGCCCGCCGGCGCGCAGAATCTTGGTGGCGTCGGCCGCGAGTTGCGGGAACACATACTCCTCGTCGCGGAACCAGCCACCGGCCGTGCCACCGCCCGGCATGGTGGCCATGCGCCGACGCGTTTTCTGCGCGAGATCTTCGTACGACGTGAAGCGCTGCAGCTTCTCATCGCCCCACGGATTCTCGTTGGTGTAGTACCAGTTCTCCGCCCATGGTCCGCCGTAGTTCACAAGCAGCGTGGGCGTGTACGTGCGGTTGGACCACGCCATGAATTTGGCTACGTCGTCACCCAGCGGCGTGATGCCCATGGAGTGCTCGAGCCCCGGATATCCGTCAATGGTCTCCGTGAGGTTGAGCTTCACGTCAAGCGAACCTTCAGTGGTGGGCATGAGCCGCTGTTCGCGCGCAGCCGTGATGATCCACTGCCGAGTCTGGCGCACACCCGACACGTACATCTTGATGGTCTTGGTGTCGTAGTAGCTGCTGTAGCGCTTGAGCAGGTTGCGCGCGTCTTCCTGATTCTCGATCCGGTCCTGACTGAACACTCCGGGGCCGGTGGAGTACACGCGCGGGCCGATGATCTGTCCGGCGTCCACCAGGTCCTGGTAGGTGAGCACATCCGTGGTGCCGGTTTGCGGGTCGCGCGTGGTGGTGACGCCATACGCGAGGTTGGCGAGATACGCCCACGGCTGCGTTTCGTGAATGCTGCCGCGCTCCGCACGCAAATGCGCATGCGTGTCCACAAAGCCCGGAATGATCGTGGTGCCCGCCATGTCCATCTCCGTCGCACCACTCGGAACTGCCACGGAGCCTGCTGCACCAACTGCCACAATGCGATTGTCGCGCACCACCAGGTCGCCGCGCACGATGATCTCATCACCGTTCATGGTGATGATACGTGCGTTGCGCATCACCACCGCGCCACGCGGAATGTCGCGATCGGCCATTACGAGCACGCGTCGCTCCACCGGCGTGTACGCCGCCGGGCGCAAGCTGTCGGCCACCGACGAGTCACGACGCGATTCCGCGATCACCGCCTCACGCGCGGAGGCGGAGTCGAGGTCGTACACTACATGCGCAGTGCCAATGGACCAATGTACGCGGCGTCCGTTGGACGACCACGCGGGGAACTGTCCGCCGATGTCCGTGAGCTTGCGCACCGGCACGATGGCAGTGGCCGGGTTGGCCACGCTCACGCTGGCTTCGGTGCCGCGCGGTGGCACCACCACCGTGTAGAAATCCTGGTTCACCTGCGCGAGCGCCAGATCGCCGGTGGGTGACATGAGGGTGAGCGACGCGGGCGGGCCGGGTGAGCCGGGTTCCTCGACCACGGGATTCCCCTCGAGTTCATCCACCGCGCGGTCGTACACGTTCAGTTCATGATCGTCGCCGCCGCCGTTGGCACCGGGGCCGGTCACGCGCAGATGCGTCTGTTCGTCGCTGCCGTCCCAGCGAATGGACACCAGGCCGTTGCGCGACGAGAAGTAGATGCGGGTGGTGTCGCGCGAAAAGTGTGGTGATTCACGACGCTCGGCGCGCGCGATGAGCACGGCGTCGCTACCAGTGTTGCTTGCAGGCGTGCTGGGATACCACACGATGTTGGTGGGCGCCGTGACACCCGTCTGGTCACGCCGCCCCTGTGCCGCCGTGGTGGTGGCCACAATGCGCGTACCGGACGGTGACCACACGGGCTGGCGAATGGTGGACAGCCCTCGGCTCAGCGGCACCACCGCCGAACCGCGCGCGGCACCGGCCTTGTAGAGTTTGCCGCCGCTCTCGGTCCACGTCACCCACGCGAGTGAGCGCGAATCGGGCGACCACGCGGGCTCGGCCTCGATCTCGCTCAGCGCCGACACGCGACGCGGCGTGCCCGCGGGCCAGTCCATCACATACAGCCGATCCATGGCCACGAACGCGAGCATGCGACCGTCCGGTGACGGCACGCCGTCGCGAATCTGTCGCACGGTGAACTGCGCGCTGTCGGAAATGGGGTAGCGGAACGCGAGCTCCGGACCAGCAGCCACCGTGGCCTGCACGTGAAACGGAATCTCGGTCTGCCCGCTGCCGTCCACAGCCACGCGCCAGATCTTGTTGCCATAGCTTGCCACCAGCTCTTTGGAGTCGGGCGTGAAGCTCATGCCGGGCAGCGCGTCCATGGGCGCGCGCGTCTCCATTTCGTCGCGCTGTGTTGGGTAGGCCAGCCACTTCTCCTCGCCGGTGGCGAGCTCTCGAATGCGCAGGCCGGTCTTCTCCTCGTAGCGTGAGCCATACACCACCCACTTGCCATCGGGGCTCACGGTTGGGCGCACGGCCGAGCCGTAGCGCGACGACTGTTGTTCACGCTCACCGGTTTCGCGGTTGTACGTCCAGATCTGGTACTGCGGAAACTGCGCGTTGTAGTTCCAGGCGCCGTTGCGCTGCGTGAACCAGATGGTCCGGCCATCCGGGCTGAACGCGGCGCCTGCCTGCTGCACCGAGGTCGCACCGCTGGGCGCCTTGTACAACGCGAGGCCGTTGCCGCCGTCGGTGTGGTACATCCACAATGTGGGACGCGCGCCGCGGAAGCCGCCCTTGCTGGCCACGATGTACTTGCCATCGGGCGAGTATTCGGGCGAGAGATACACGTTGGTCGTGCCCTTGGTGATGCCCTTCACCTCGCGGGTGGCCACATCGAGCACGTGGACGTTGTCGGCACCCAGGCGATCGGAAATGAATACCACGTGTTTGCCGTCCGGACTGAATCGCGGCTGCGTGTCGAACGCCATGCCATCGGTGAGGCGCGTAGCCTCGCCGCCGGCGAACGGCAGCATGTACAGGTCGCCGAGCATGTCGAAGACGATCTGCTGGCCGTCGGGGCTCACGTCGAGCGACAGCCACGTGCCCTCGCGCGTGTCGAGCGTGAAGTTGCGCGTGGCCTCGAGCGGCAACGGCTTCTCGGCGGCGCGGCCGCCAGCGCGGGCGGCGGGCTGCTGAGCCCCCAGAGTGGTGGCGCAGCTGAGGGCGAGCAGGGCAGTGGTGCGAAGCAACACGGGTTCTCCAGTCGGGCGGAAGCGGGGCAGGCCGGACACGGGCGCGCACTCGAGATGCGGTGGCCCAATGCGCGGACGATCCTCGATTCTGCCGCCTGTGGTGCGGGAGGGCAAGCGCAGCAGGCTGCTTGCCGTCAGGCCTGCAGCGCACAATACTGCGGCGTTCCACGCGACCCGGGCGCACCAACGCGTTTGGGCCACGCTCTGTCACGCCACTGCCGAGTTATTGATGTCCGTCAAGGAATTTCCCGATCATCACGATGCCGAGCTGGTGCTCAAGCTGTACGAACTCCGCCGCGAAAGCGTGTTGCGCGAATCGCGATCCGCGTTGATTGCGGGCTTTCACCCCAAGTCGTTCGAGGACATCCAGGCCATCATCAAGGGCGACCATCCGCTCAACGCGGCGTTCCGGCAGTGCTCCACGTTCTGGGAGATGACCTACGGCATGGCGCGCCACGGCGTCATTCACGCCGAGTTCATGATGGAGAGCAACGGGGAGGGGCTGCTGCTGTACTCGCGCATTGAGCCGTGGCTGGCGGAGTACCGCGCGCAGGTCAGCCCGGCCGGGTTCCGGAACGCCGAGTGGGTGGCCACGCAGACGGAAATGGGCAAGCAGATTGCCGAGCGGTTCCGGAAGCGCATGCAGGCCACGCTGGACGCGGCGAAATAGGGGCTATCGTCGCCCTTCCTTCACCTTGAGCAGACGCTCACCCGCCGCGTGCAGCGTTTCCGCCCGCTTGGCGAAGTGAAAGCGGATGTAGTCGTGCACCGGCTCGCGGAAAAAGCTTGATCCCGCGACGCCGGCCACGCCAATGTGTTTGATGAACCAATCGGAGGCGTCGCCGTCATTGGCGAAACCGAGGGGTGACACGTCCACCATCACGTAATACGCGCCTTGGGGCTCGGTGAACGACAAGCCCGTTTGCCGCAGGTAGCCCAGAAACAGGTCGCGCTGCCCCGCATAAAAGTCACGGAGTTCCGTGTAGTACGACGGCGGAAACTGCAGCGCGGTGACGGCAGCTTCCTGAAGCGGCGCGGCGGCGCCAATGGTGAGGAAGTCGTGCACCTTGCGCGCCGCGCGAATCACGTCGGGCGGGCCCTGCACGTAGCCGATGCGCCAGCCGGTGATGGAGTACGTCTTGGACAGCGAGTTGCACACGATGGTGCGCTCGAAGGCGCCCGGCAGGGCGTGCGTGTAGATGTGTTCTGCCGGCTCGTACACCATGTGCTCGTACGGCTCGTCGGTAATGATATAGGCGTCGTACTTGGTGGCCAGCGCCACAATGGTCTCGAGCTCGGCGCGCGTGAACACCTTGCCGGTGGGGTTGCCCGGATTGCACAAAATGATTGCCTTGGCGCCCTGCGCGAATGCGCGCTCCAGCTCTTCGGTGTCGAAATCGAAGGTGGGAGGACGCAGCGGTACCCAGATCGCCTCGGCACCAGCCAGAATGGTGTCGGCGAAGTAGTTCTCGTAGTACGGCGAGAAAATGATGACCTTGTCGCCCGGATTGCAGGCCGTCATCATGGCCGCCATCATGGCCTCGGTGCTGCCGCATGTGACCACGAGATGTTGTTCCGGGTCAATGGGTACGCCACTGTCGCGCGTGATCTTGGCGGCCAGCGCCTCACGAAATCTGGGGGCGCCCCAAGTGACGGCGTACTGATGCGCCGGACCGTGCGCGGCCACGGCCAGCGCGTCCAACAGCGCGGCGGGCGGCGAGAAATCGGGAAAGCCCTGCGCGAGGTTGATCGCGTTGTGCTGGGTGGCCGTCCGCGTGGTGGACCGAATCACGGATTCGGAGATCTGGTCGAGTCGTTGCGATGTCTGGGGCATGGCCGCGAATATGGGCGGGTGACACGTCCCGTGCCATTGCCCGCAAGGGATTCTCTTGCACGTCCCCCGGCCAAATCGCGTAAACTTCAGGATTCAGCCCCTGAACCCGCACCTTCCCCCGGAGTTCGCATGTTGTCGTTCGGCCACGCCCGCTGGTCCGCTCGCCGTTTCGCGTTGATGCTCGCCCTGCCCGCCCTCGCCGCCCCGCTGGCACTGTACGCGCAGTCGGCACCCGCGGTGAACCGCTACGGCAATCCGGAACGGTTGGCGCCAACGCCCACCACGGCGGAGATCACGCCGCGCGACCTGCAGATTCGCCTGTATCAGTTTGCCGATGACTCCATGATGGGGCGGCAGGTGGGCCGGCTGGGCAACAAGAAGGGCACGGACTACATCGCGGCCGAGGTGAAGCGCCTGGGTCTGCTGCCAGCGGGCGACAACGGCACGTACTTCCAGGTGCTGCCGTACCATTTGCGCTACTTCACCACGGGTTCGCGCCTGACGGTGGACGGCAACCCCATCGCGTGGAATGACGAGTTCGTGGCCGTGCCGGGCGCCCGCGCGCCCCGCGCTGTGGCGGACGCCGAAGTGATTTTTGGTGGAACGCAGGGAGATACCACCACACAGATCTCGGCGGCGCAGGCCGCGGGCAAGTTTGTGGTGCTGCTGCCGGCGCCTGGAACGCGCGGTGCGGGCTCCGGTCGGGGGACGCAGGCGTTCGGCGGTCGTCGCGGCGGCTTCAACGCCGGACCGGATCGTTTTGCTGACGCGGCAGCCATCGCGACCGTCGATCTGGAAGACCTCTCGCCGGCCGAGCGGCGGGCCATCAACGAACCCACGGTGGCATCGCAAGCTGGCGGCGCGCGCGCGAGGCCGCGTGCGGCAGACGCCGCAGAGGCGGTGGACTCGATCGCGCTGCTCAAGGCGCAGCTCGACGCCCTGCAGCCGCAGGCCACGTTCCGCATCACGCGCACCGCGGCCGCGCGGCTGTTCGCCCGCAGCAATATTGACGGGCTCGTGGCTGGCAACACCGGCGGCACAGCCACCGCGTCGCTCGACTTTGTGGAAGTGCCCACGGACTTCGCGCGAAACGTGGTGGCCTACATTCCCGGCAGCGATCCGGTGCTCCGCAATCAGTACATGGCCATCGGCGCCCACAACGACCACGTCGGCTTTGCCGGACCCGTGGACAAGGACTCGATCAAGGCGTTCAACGATCAGAAGATCAAGTGGCAGATCGCCAACGACATGGCGCAGCCCACGATCGACGTCACGTCCAAGTTCGTGGTGAACATGGACAGCATTCGCCGCGTACATCCCACGCCGCGCATCGACTCCATCAACAACGGCGCCGACGACGACGGCTCTGGCTCCATGGGCGTGCTCGAGGTGGCCGAGGCGATCATGGCCATGCCGGTCAAGCCCAAGCGCAGCACGCTGTTCGTGTGGCACACGGGTGAGGAGGGCGGGCTCATTGGCTCGGCGTTCTTCACGCGCAACCCCACCGTACCCATTGACTCCGTGGTCGCGCAGCTCAACGTGGACATGATCGGTCGCGGGCGCGCGGAAGACCTTCCGGGGGGCGGAGACGACTATCTGGCCGTCGTGGGATCGTTCTTTGACTCGAAGGATCTCGGCGACATGGTGCAGTCGGTGAACAAAAAGCAGTCACGGCCGCTGCAGCTGGACTACAAGTTGGACGAGCCCATCGCGTGGGCGGGTTACAACAACATCTACGGACGCAGCGACCACTACAACTACGCCCGACAGGGTGTGCCCATCGCGTTCTTTTTCACTGGCCTGCACGGCGATTATCACCAGCGCAGTGACGAGGCCGAGTTCATTGACTACCCGCACTACGCGCGGATCACGAACTTCCTCAAGACACTCACGGTGGAAGTCGGGAACGGCCCGCGGCCCAGGCTCAACGGCACCAAGCCTGCCAAGCCCAAGGTGATCGGCTGACTACGGCCGGATCCGGAGGCGCAGGTCGCCGGATCCGGACTCCACGTCCAAGCGTCCCCGTCCGTCGCCAATGGTTCCGCGTAGCGAGCGCCGCGACTGGCGGGTGACCTGGATGGGGAAATCGGTGCTGATGTCGCCGCTGGAAGTGGACAGGTTCACCTGAAGGCCTGCGTCCTTGGGCAGTTCCACGGTCACGTCTCCCGAGCCGCTGTCCATGCTGATGGACGCGGGCGACGTACGGAACGAGCCGAGCACGTCGCCGCTGCCGGTGTCGAACACGGAGCGCTGTACCTCGGCGTTGGTCACGCGCACGTTGCCGGAGCCGGTGTCAAAGTTGCCCGTCTCGAAGGTGATCCCGTCGAGCGTGACGTCGCCGGAGCCGGTGTCCGCGTTGAGCCGGCCGCCGCGCGCGTTCCGCACGGTGACGTTGCCGCTGCCGATGTCGAGCGAGAGGTCACCCTGTGCGTCGCTCACGTCCACTTCGCCGGAGCCGGTGTCCAGCCAGAGCGCGCCGCGTGTTCCGAGGGCGCTGATGCTGGCGGCGGCGACGTCCACGTGCAGTTCGCCCTCCACGTTGCGCACGTCCACGCGGCCGGCCAGCAGGTACACGCGCGCGGTGGTGCCGCGCGGCACGCGCAGTTCGATATCGGCGGACGCGTCGAGGGCACGCGAGTCGTTGCTGATCTCCACGCGCCGCCCGCGACGCCCGTCGCCGTCGCCCCAGGTACCGTCGTCCCGCACCCAGGTCATGGTGCGACCCCGAGCACGATCGGGCGAGCGAATGAGGCCGTCGGGGTAGCGCACGCGCAGCGATTCTCGGCCGCGCACGTCGCCACGGGTGATCTCCAGCTGGTCCCGGTTGTCGCCGCGCAGGGCGACCACGGCCTCTGCACTCCCGCTGGTGGAACCGCTCACGCGCAGTGTGCCCACGTAGTTGAACACGGCGATGTCGCTGGACTCGAAGCGGATCGTGCGGGTGTCCTGGGCGCGGGCGGTTCCGGCGCCGGCGAGCGCGAGCAGTGCGGCGACGCCGACGAGCCGGGCGACGAGGGAAGCAGAAACACGAGGCAGACGTGAGCGCATGGGCAGCTGGGCGAGGGAAACGGTCGGCGCGCGAATCAGGCCGGCGTACCCCTGTTGGACGGAGCGAGCAGGTCGAATCGTTTTAACCGGTTTCGATCGGGCGTTGAGCGGGGCGTTGAGCGGCGCGTTCAGCCAGCGGCGCTACGGGCTCGCCCAGTGCCGCTTGAACGGCGTCCCGCAGCTGTGAGACCCGGAACGGCTTTTGGATGAAGCCGGCTATGCCCTTGCCGGCGAACTGTGCGGTAACCGTCTGCTCGTTGTAACCGCTCATGAGAATGGCGCGAACGCCCGGTTGGATGCGGCGGAGCTCGCGAAACGTGGCCGCGCCATCGAGATGCGGCATGGTGAGGTCGAGCAGCACCAGCGCAATGCGCGACGGATCAGCCCGGAACAGCTCCAGTGCCTCGCGGCCGTCACTCGCCGTGATCACATCGAAGCCGACCTTGCGGAGCATGTGTTTCGTCAGGCCCCGAATGCTTTCTTCGTCGTCCACGACCAGCACGGTGCCGCGTCCATTCCACTCGGGTTCGGCCGCGGTGCCGGTCGCGTCCCTGGAAATCGTCTGGTCAATAGCGGGCAGGAGGATCTTGAACGAGGTGCCGCGTCCAATCTCGCTGTACACCCGGATAGAGCCGCCATGACTGCGCACGATGCCAAGCACCGCCGCCAGTCCGAGCCCGCGTCCCGTGAACTTGGTGGTGAAGAACGGATCGAAGATGCGCCGGCGCGTTTCGGCGGTCATGCCCACCCCCGTGTCTGCGACCTCCAAATGGACATAGAGTCCCTCCGGCAGGTCGTCGTCCACATGATTGTCGGTGAGGTACTCCTGATCGCACCACGCAACGCCGGTGGTGAGCGAGATGACTCCGCTGCGATCGCCGATGGCGTCGGATGCGTTGATGATCAGATTCATGATCACCTGCCGCATCTGGGTGGCGTCCGCTTGGCAGGCCGGCAGTTCCGCGAGCAGGTGATAGCGCAGCACGCAGCGCTTGGAAATGGACACCTCGAGCAGGCGCGCAATGTCGTCCACGAGCGAGGAGAGGACCACCGGCTCCACGATGAAGCGCCCCTTGCCGGCATAGGCGAGCATCTGCTGCGTGAGCTCGGCGGCACGACGGGCCCCGTTCACGGCTTCGTCCAGAAACGCCGCCGCTGGCGCCGCTGGCGCTACTTCTCCGCGGGCGAGGTCGCAGTAGCCAATGATGCTGGTGAGCAGGTTGTTGAAGTCGTGCGCGATGCCGCCAGCGAGTACGCCGAGGCTCTCCAACTTTTGGGTCTGCAGCATCTGCGTTTCGAGGGTGCGCCGTTCCTCTTCAGCGCGCTGGCGCCGCTGGATCTCGACGCTCAGCTGCTCAACGCGTTCCGTGAGCAGCTTGAACTGCGTGTGCGCGCCCCCCTTGGGGAGCAGGTGCACCAGCAAGAGCGCGCGCCGATCAGGACCGGCCGGCTGCACGAGGCGGGCCGTGGTGCGGAACGGAAGCGGTGCTCCCTCGTCTCCCCGAAGCGTCAGCCGTCCCGGCATGGGCTGGCGCGTCCGCGCCGCGTCGCGCAGATAGCCCCGGAGATCGCTGCTGCTCTCGTGCAGTGCGTCGTGAATGGAGAAGGGCTCCGTCGGCAACGCCGGGATCCCGAGCAGCTGGCAAGCGGCGCGATTCGCTCCCGTGATGATGCCCTCGCGAGTGATCAGGATCATCGCCTCCGGCAGCCACTCGGTCACGGCGACGAACTGCGTGGGGATCACGTGCTCAGCCCTGGAAGTACTCGCGTCCCTCTGCCAGCTCACACTCCGGCGTGTGCTGCAGGTGCACCACCACACGGCATCCGGCATCGCCCTGCGCAATGGTTTCCTCGAGCACGACCTTGGCGAACCCCAGATTCTCCGCCGCAATGCTGCCAAATACATTCGACGTCATCATGCAGAGCGCCGGCCGGCCAATGACCTTCTCGGCGAATGGGCAGGCCGTGTTGGCAAAGACGATTCGCGTGTCGTCCTGTTCGACCACCCGGAATCCGCCCTGGATGCGCTGTTTGAGGTCCACGAGCACCTCGGCGACCTGCGGACGGTTCAGTCTCGGGACGTCGAGCGCGGTCCGGTAGCTGGCGTTGAGATCGTCGCCGATGCGCTGTCCCACCACGCTGATGAATCCACCGGCCTCGTCCAGCCCGACGACGTCCTGCAAAGTGCCGGCGAGTTCGCGCAGCATGGACCGCAGAAAGACATCACGCTCGAGCGGGATGGTAAGCGACTGCAGCGAGCTGATCGGGAGAGGGGATGACGGCATCGTCAGCTCCTGGACAGGGGAAGGAACGCGGGAAGAGCCCTGTGAAAACCTGTCGTGGAAGGGTCAGCCTTTGCCGTGCGAAACACAAGCCCACCACCCCCGAACTGTCGCGAACGTGGCGGCTTCGATGCTCCAGACCGTTCGCCGGAGGTGCGGGATTGGCCTCCTCGGCGTAATGTTCCTCCCGAACACGGCGTCCCCGCGGCGTCCCGGGCCATCCTCTCACCCCATCAGAGACCTATGCGACACGCGCTCATGTACGTCGGTGCCTTTGAACGGAACTTCCCGAACCTCACCAACACCACCACTACGTTCGAGGGCAGCGACGGCGGCATGCATCCCTACCCGGCGTGGCCGGACAGTGCCAATGGTCTGCGCTTCTGCTTCATGGAGAAGACGGGCAAGAAGTTCGTGGCGGTCCGCGTGGCCGATGATGTGAGTGACGTGGTCCTGGAGAACGAGGTGGTGCTGGTGCCCGGAGAGCACTTCGGCTTTGGCGTGCGCCTGAGTGGCGAGCCCACCAGCGTGGAAGACGATATTGCCATCATGAAGCTGCTCGAGGACATTGCCAAGAAGAATCTCGACCAAGGGCCGGAGCTGCTGAACATGCGCGCACGCTTCAAGTCCAACGCGAGCAAGAAGCGCGCCTGAGCGGCGTGCTCCTCCCTGTAGCACCGGACGGCGCGGTGATTCCGCCGTCCGGATTTCCATTTCTTCTGCCCGATTCTGTCATGCGACACGCCCTGCTCTACGTCGGTGCCTTCGAGACCAACTTCCCCGAGCTGAGCAACACGACCAGCGAGTTCCGCGGAACCGATGGCCGGATGCACCCATACCAGCCATGGCCCGCGGCCGCCAACGGGCTGCGCGTGTGCTACATGGAACAGGTCGGCAAGAACTTCGTGGCCGTCCGCATCGCCGACGACATGAGCGACGTGGCGCTCGAAAAAGAAATGATTCTCCTGCCGGGCCAGCATTTCGGCTTCGGCGTGCGGTTGAGCGCCGAGCCCACGAGCGTGGAGGACGACACCACGATCCTCAAGCTGCTCGAGGACATCATCAAGCTGAATCCGAATCAGAACGCCGAGCTGTTCACCATGCGCGCACGCCTCAAGGCGGCGATGGCCGGTTGAGGGCGCGCGCAGCCGGCAACGGCACGCGCCGGGCCAGCGCTCCGTGAACGACCTGCTTGCTGCACGCAGTCAGATGGCGATGTCGCTCGGCTTCCACATCCTGTTCGCTGTGGTCGGCATCGGCATGCCGGCGCTCATGGTGATCGCTGAGTACCGCTACCTGCGGCGCGGCGAGCCGCTGCTCAAGGAACTGGCGAAGCGCTGGGCCAAGGGCACGGCCATCCTGTTCGCCGTGGGCGCGGTGTCCGGCACGGTGCTCTCCTTCGAGCTTGGCCTGCTCTGGCCCGGTTTCATGGAGCACGCGGGCGGCATCATCGGCATGCCGTTCTCCCTGGAAGGCCTCGCGTTCTTCACCGAGGCCATCTTTCTGGGCATCTATTTGTATGCCTGGGACCGCATCTCGACGCGCGCACACCTCGCGGCGGGCGTCGTCGTGGCCGTGAGCGGCGCGCTCTCTGGCGCGTTCGTGGTCACCGCCAATGCCTGGATGAACAGTCCGACCGGCTTCACGCTCACGGACGGCGTGGTCAGCAACGTGGACCCGATCGCCGCGATGCTCAATCCGGCGGCCTTCTCGCAGGTGCTGCACATGACATTGGCCGCGTACGCCGCCACGGGCTTCGCCACGGCCGGCATCCACGCGCTGGCCCTGCGCCGCGGCACGGGATATCCGGCCTTCCATCGGGCCGCGGTGCACATCGGCCTGCTGGTGGGCGTGCCGGCGGCGCTGCTGCAACCGCTCTCCGGCGATCTGGCGGCGCGCGTGGTGGCGGAGCAGCAGCCAGTGAAGCTGGCGGCGATGGAGGCGCATCACCATACCGGTCCCATGTCGCTCGTGATCGGCGGCTGGCCCGATGCCGCCACGGGCACCAACCGATTCGCGATCGAGGTGCCGGGCGCGATCTCGCTGCTCATGCATGGTGACGCGTCCGTCGCTGTACCCGGACTCGACGCGGTGCCCGCCGCCGATCGTCCACCGGTGGGCGTGGTGCACGTGGCGTTCCAGCTCATGGTCGCGTGCGGTGTGCTCATGGCGCTGGTTGGCGTGTGGACGATCGGGCGTACCTGGCGACGCCGACACGGGCTCGGCACGCCGCTGCCCGACCACGTGTGGTATCTGCGCGCGCTGGTGGCCACGGCACCCCTCGGCTTCATCGCCATCGAGGCCGGCTGGACGGTCACCGAGGTGGGAAGACAGCCGTGGATCATCCAAGGGGTGATGCGCACGGCGGACGCGGTCACGCCCATGCCCGGGCTCGTGGTGCCGTTCCTCGCCTTCACGCTGCTGTACATCGGGCTGTCGGTGGCGGTGGTCTGGCTGTTGTACCGTCAGATCCTGAAGACGCACGTGGGCGCCCCGGGGGCGGCCCGATTCACCGAGGAGCTGGTTGTGCCGGGCCGCGCGTGAACACGGACTCGATTTTCACGCTACCGCACGCGGTGGCCGGCGTCATGGTGCTGGCGCTCAACGCCTACGTGCTGTTGGCAGGGGCCGACTTTGGTGGCGGCGTCTGGGACCTGCTCGCCACCGGTCCGCGCCGCGAGACGCAGCGTTCGGCGGTCGCGACGGCCATCGGGCCCATCTGGGAGGCGAATCACGTCTGGTTGATTCTGGTGGTGGTCCTCCTGTTCAGCTGCTTTCCGCGCGCCTTCGCCCATTTGGCGACGTCGCTGCACGTCCCCATTTCCTTCATGCTCGTGGGCATCGTGCTGCGCGGCTCCGCTTTCACCTTCCGGAGCTACGACAGCAAGGAGGACGTCGTCCAACGACGCTGGGGACGCATCTTCGCGATCGCCAGCGTGGTCACCCCCGTGGTACTCGGCATGTGTCTCGGCGCGGTCGCCGCCGGCAACGTGCCGCTCGACGTCGTAAATCCCGCGCTCGGATTTCGCACGGTGTACGTGGACCCGTGGTTGAACGGGTTCACTGTGGCCGTCGGCGTGCTCACGCTCGCACTGTTCGCGCACCTGGCCGCCGTCTATCTGGCGTGGGAGAGCAAGGACCCGGCTCTCATGGAGGACTTCCGCACCCGCGCGCTGTTCGCCGCCGTGGCGGTGTTCGTCTGCGGCACGCTGACCATTCTCGCCGCTCGCGGCGAAGCGCCGCTGGTGTTCGTGGGCCTCACCTCGGGGACGGTGGCAATCGGCATGCACGGCGCCACGGCGGTCGCCGGACTGGGTGGGGTGTGGGCGCTGTGGCGACGGCGCTGGCTCCTGGCAGTGGTGGCCGCAGCCGCACAGGCGTCGTTCCTGCTGTGGGGATGGGCGTGGTCACAATTCCCTTGGCTGCTGCCACCCTCGCACAGCATCACATCGCTTGCCGCGCCGCGTATCACACAGCAGCTCGTGCTCGGGGTGCTCGGCATCGGTACGCTCATCCTGCTGCCGTCCTTTGTCTACCTGTTCTGGATTTTCAAGCGCTCGCCACCGCGCCAGGAACGCCAATCGCCGCGTCGCGAAACGGTGTTCGAGCAACTCGATCGCTGATACCGCCTTGAGCTTGCACCCGGTCGGCGCGACATTACGACATGCGTCCTGATCTGATTCGCGTTGTGCTCGTGGACGATCACGCCATCGTGCGTGCAGGCCTCACGGCCGTCTTGGCGACCGCCAAGGACATCACGGTGGTCGGCGAGGCGAGCACGGGCAAGGAGGCACTCGCGTTGGCCGCCCGACTCAATCCGCACGTGGTGGTGATGGATCTGTCCATGCCGGAAATGGACGGACTCACCGCCACGCGCGAGCTCGCCAAGTTGGCGGCTGATCGCGTGATCGAACGCGGCACGCCCCCCACGCAGCGTGTGCTCGTGCTCACCATGCACAACGAAGACGAACACCTCGTCGCCCTGCTCGAAGCCGGTGCCGCTGGCTACCTGCTCAAGACGGTGGCCGAGCGCGAGCTGGTGGACGCCGTACGCACCGTTGCGGCCGGCGACATCTACGTGCAGCCGTCGGCCGCCCGCGCGCTCGCACGCGGCCTGGCGCGCAAGGACGAACACTCCGATGATCGCGCGCGGTTCGAGCGGCTCACCGATCGCGAGCAGGTAGTGCTTCAGCTCTTTGCCGAAGGCCACACCGCACCCGAGATCGGCTCGCGGCTCTCCATCAGTCCCAAAACGGTGGAC
This sequence comes from Gemmatimonadales bacterium, assembly GCA_038259155.1. Taxonomy (GTDB): domain Bacteria; phylum Gemmatimonadota; class Gemmatimonadetes; order Gemmatimonadales; family Gemmatimonadaceae; genus JAABRT01. The sequence goes on along the minus strand of JBBSPE010000002.1, from coordinate 50,375 downwards.
ACGTACAAGCAGCGTATCAACGAAAAGCTGGGGATCGCGCATCGCACCGACTACGTGAAGCTGGCACTCCGGCTTGGCCTACTCGCGTCGGAAGACTGAACGCGCGGGAGTGAGCGAGCGCGCATTGGGCAGCGTGTCACGCGGCATCAGGCGGCCCGAGTGGTCCATGCCCTCCATGAGCATCTCGCCCCACGCCATACCGGTGTGCCGGCCTGTGCGATCATCGTGCTGCATCACGGCGCCACGCGTGACGGTTGGCGTCGGAAAGGTGGCGCCGAATCCAACCGCCGGGCCGCCCTGATTTTCGATACCCATTTCGCGCGCCATCGTGCGCCACGCCGAGTCGGGCATCACATACGAGGTACTGTCGCGATAGCGTGACGCGGCCAGCAGAATTTCTGCGCGCTTGGCGTTCTGCGGCACGCTGTCGTTTGCCAGAATATCGCTGATGACATCGTGCATTGAATGCAGGTTGTCGAACACGATGGCGATGCTCGGGTAGCGCGCGGCGAACGCGGGCGCGACGGCCGCCGTCATTGGCATCACGTGCGGCATGCGCGACGGCGCCTCCGCGATCATGGCCCGGAAGCGATCCGTCGTGGCCCGCACCAGCGAGTCGCGCGCCAACGGCGTCTCAGCCACGATCATGGGTTCGTACAGCCCGACCTGCAGCCAGTGGTAGGCCCAGATCAGTCCGTTGAACTTGGGATACTGCTTCCGGAACGCGAGCGAGTAGGGCATTTCCTGCATGAGCCGCATGCTCTTGGGCTTCGTGCTGAAGGCGAGATCGCGGCGCGTCAGGTACGCCTCGAACACACGCGCGACCTCGTCGTCCTTTTCGTCCGTGCTGATCCGGCCATCGGCCCAGATGTCGTAGATCTGCCGGTGCAGGATGTGCGCCCACTCGAACATCATTTTCGCTTCCGGCGCCAACCGCGCGTATGACGGCATCACGGACTCTTCCGCCAGCGGAATGCGCGGAGGATTCACCAGCAGCTTGTTCACCAGAAAATCAAACTCCCGTTCCTCCAGACGCGGAATGGCCTGCGTGGCCGGCTGGCGCCACAGCACCTCGTACAGGATGGCGTGCCCGTAGTCGAACGCGTTGAAGAGGCGCGCCGAGTTCGGATAGACGCGCAGAAACCGCCAGTTCCACGCGCCGCCCGGATAGAACTGCTCGGCGGTGGTCACCCACTGCGCGTGCGCCGCCTGCCACGGCAGGCCTATCATCAGTGCGGTCGCAATACCGGCGACCGCTCGTGTCAATCGAGTCATGTAACCTCCGGATCGGGTCAGAAAATGCGTCGGCCGAGCCCAAGCTCGATGGCGCTGCCTGCGGTGAACGACCAGTGCGAGTCGGCACCCGTGAGCTGGCGGCCGAAACCCAAGTCGAGCACCACGCGCGGGGAAAACTGGTGCCGCACACCAACGCCGCTGCGCCAGCGCACCACGTCGTCGGCCCGCATGCCCTGCTCGGCCACGGCTTCAACGGCGATGAGCGTGGACTGAAGCGGAAACGCCCGATCCATCGACACGCCCGCCATCCAGCGCGGCTCCTCCGCGGCGAACTGGCCGACACCCAACGTCTCCGGCGCATCCCCGAACGCGACGGACGCGTTGCCGTGCACGCGGACGGCGCCGAGCGCGGGCAGCGTGCGCGTGACGATGCCCATGATCGATGGGATGGCCCGCGCCGGACCAAACGGACCCGCGGGCAGCAACACTGCGCCGCGCACGGCCAAGGCCGGGATGCGCGTTTCGACGTTGAGCTGGTGGAACACCGAGAGGTGCACGCCGGCGAGACCTCCCGTCTGTCCGGCGGAGGGCACGGACGGATCAATGATCACGTCGCGCGCCGGTATGCTCGCCGAGCGTGACAGGCGGGCCTGGCCTGCCGAGCGGCCGAACAGCTGAAACACGGCGGGGCTCGGTTTGGGCAACGACACGAGGGGCAGGCCTATGGAAACGTGCGTGCGCGGCCACAGACCGAACGCGAGCTCCGGCTCGATGGACACCAGCCACTGGCTTTCCCGATGGCGCTCGATGCTCAGCGGCGCGAACTGCAGCTCGAACGCGCGCCAATCCACCGACATCGCATCCTGCACGTGCAGCGGACGACCGCCGTCGGTGTTCAGAAAGTCGGTCTGTGCCGCCGCGGGGACGGCCCAGATCGCGAGCAATAGCGCCAAAGCGGCGGCGTGCACTCGCGTACAACAAACGGGTGGAGAGACGCGCGCGCGAATGGACGCGCGCAGAGACCTGCACATGAAAGCTCCGGGAGGTGAGTTGCGCGTGCGCTCGGGGCACGCGAAGCAGCGTTGTCGCTCCACGGCGGCACAGGTCCGCCGGAGCACAAATCCAACGGCGCGCACCAGGTCGGGACACTGGCCGCGCGATCACTTACGCCCTGGGAGGTGGGACGTCGGGAGCGGGAGACGGACCAGGCGGTGCGAACGCACGCCACACGATGCTGGCGCGCCACGCCGGAACGATTCGTGGCGATGGCATGCCACTGGCCACCGCCAATGCTGTTCCGCAGCCGGCGGAGGTCGTGCAGTGCGTGGGCAGGCCGGGTGTCGGGCAACACGCATCGCCGGAGTCAATCACCAACTCGCCCACGATCGGTGCGAACGGCGCATCACTGGCCATCGGGTGTTGGTGCACCTGAGCGTGAGCGTGTGTGGGAGCCGCTGCAGTTGCCGCTGCGGATGCTTCGGATGCACCAGCCGCTGCGGATGCTTCGGATGCACCAGCTGCTGTGGCGGCGCCGGTGTGCGTGCCGTGGGCCGCTGCCGGTGCGCGACAGGCCCACATTCCCGTCAACGCGGGAATGAGCAGCAGGCCAAGCAGGGCGGACAACGGGCGACGCAGCAACGAGGAACGCATGCCACACGTTACTGCGCCGCTGTGGACTCCGGTACCCCATGGGGGTATGCGATCTTCGCGCCTTCGTTGGTCTGAGCGGCCGTGCCCGGCGCAGGCGGAGGGGTCATCGTCGGCGCTGGACGTTGCAGAGCCGGCACGTCCAGCAGCGCCGCAGTAATGTGGTAGCCCTCGTCGGCCCGAAGCGCGGCCGCGATGTTCCGGCGCCGATCATCGATGGTCTCACCGCCCTCCTGCAGGGCGATGCGCAGCTCGCGAAAGCGACGTCCTGATGTCACGCAGAACAGGTCGCACAGGTCGAGCTCCCGCGCGCAACCCTCCACGCCGCGCTCCTCGATCAGCCGCTGGGTGCGCGCGATCGTGACCGTGCGCGCGTACAGCTCCGCAGCCATGTCGGCCAGCCGCTCCACCACCATCTGTCGTTCGACAATGCGTTTCTTGTGCCGGATCACGGCGCGTTCGGTGGACTGCGCGAGTTCGGCGGTGTGTTTTTCCACGTAACCCGCGTGCGCTTCGAGCCGCGCATGCATCGCCACCGAGAACTTGGCGTGCCGCCCGAACGCCGACCGTACGCGATCGCCGGCGTATTCCGCCACCCGCTCCCAATGCTGGAGCGGACTCTTGAGCGCTTCGGCCAGCTCCTGCAGTTGCGCGGCTGGGCCCTGCACGCCGTTGAGCCCCACATACAGCCGGAGGATCTCGTTGGCCCCCTCGAAAATGCGATTGATGCGAGCATCGCGCAGATAGCGCTCGTACGGCCATGGCTTCACAAAGCCGCGTCCACCCGCGAGCTGCACCATTTCGTCGGTCGCACGCCAGATGAGTTCCGACGCGAACACCTTGGCAATGGCTGCCTCGAGCGACGCATCCACGTTGTCGCCATCGAGGGCGGCCGCGAGCGCGCCCACCATGGCATCGGCGGCGTAGGCGTCGGCCGCCAGCGTGGCTGCCTTGCGCTGGGTCACTTCGAACGACGCAAGCGGTGCGCCGAACTGCACGCGCAGCTCGCCATACGCGATGTACTCGCTGATGAGTTGCTTGACGCCGGCGGTGCAGCCAGCCGCGAGGGAGAGTCGGCCGGCGTTGAGTGCGTGCACTGCCACCTTGAAGCCCTTGCCCACTTCGCCCAGCACGTGATCGTCGGGCACGTACAGCCCGTCGTATACGAGTTCGGCCTGTGTGCTCGCGCGAATGCCGAGCTTGCGCACCGTGCCGTGCACCCGGAATCCGGCCATGTCCGGCCGGATCATGAACGCGGTGGGTCGGCGCACCATGGCGCCGTCGCGTTCCACGAGCGTCTGTGCGAACGTCACGATCACACCGGCACGATGTCCGTTGCCAATCCAGTGCTTGCGACCGTAAAGCAGCCACCCCTGACCATCGGGCGCGCGCTCGGCACGCGAGACGATGTTCTGCGCGTCCGAGCCCGTTTCCGGCTCCGTGAGCGCGTAGGCACCCAGCGTTTCGCCGCGCGCGAGCATGGGGAGATAGCGCGCCTTCTGCGCATCGTTGCCGAACAGCACAATGGCCTTGGAGCACAGCCCGCAGTGCACGCCAATCAGCACCGCGAGTGACGCGTCCACACTGGCCACCGCGCCGGCCACCGCCGCGTATCCGGAGGCGGAGAGCCCCAGACCACCGTACTCGCGCGGAATCGAGATGGAAAGGAGCCCGCAGGCTGCCAGTGCCTTGATCACTGCCTCCGGCATCTCCTCGCGTTCATCCATGAGCGCCGGATCAATGACGCCGGTCTCCACGAGTCGGTGCAGCTCGGCGATCAGCCGCCGAGCGGTCGCTGCGTCCTCCGGCGCCCGCTCGTCAAGCGGGGCCGGGTAGGGGAAGAGCAGGCCGTCGTGCAGCTCGCCGTCAAAGAGGCCGCGAACGAACGACGGCGTGGTGGTCACGGTGCGGCCGTGACCGAGACGGTGATCTGCGTGGTCTTGCCTTCCGGATTGCCGTTCTGGCTGAGCGCGCGCAGTGAGATGGTGGTAGAACCGGTGGGCGCGCCGTTGGTGGCGGTGACCGTGAGGATGCGGGTGTTCTGGTTCCACGCCGCGTTCGCGACGCTTGGTGACGAGGACGTCACGAGCAGATTGCGGCCCAATACGGTGGCGCCCTGCGCGTCGAGCAGTTCCAGCTGCACCTGCTTGGCGTTGCCAGGTGCTGCGCCGTTCAGGCTGAACGCGACATCGGCCGGATCGGCCAGCCGGATGGAATCCACCGCGATCTGCAGTACCGTGACGGTGGCGTTGTCGCTGCGGTTCTCGACCGTGGCCGTAATGGTGGCCGTACCCGTACTGACGCCCGTGACCACCCCGTTCACTACGCTGGCCGTGTTCTGGTTGCTCGTGAGCCACACCAGCGGTCGGTCGTCGACTTCCGATCCCACCGAGTCCTTGACGACGGCGGACAGCGTAACGGTCTGGCCCTGAATCACGCTTGCCTGAGGCGGTGACACGGTGACCTCACCGACCGGGATCTTGGTCACGGTAAAGCTCACCGTATCAGCAGCGTCATCCACGCGGGCCGCGATACGGGCGGTGCCCAACGACAAGCCCGTGGCGCTGCCGTTGCTGCTGACGCTGGCGATAGTGGGCGTCAGGCTGGTCCACGTGACCACACGACCGGTGACGTTTTGCCCGATGGAGTCCCGCAACTGGGCGCTGAGCTGACGCGGGAGCGTGAGCCGCAGCGAGCCGGTACGCGGCGTGATCACCACGGTGCTCACCACCTGCTCACGCACCGTGACGTCCATGCTGCCGTTGATTGCGGCATTCGCGGGCGATGCCGCCGTAATGGTGGCCGTCCCCACGCGCCGCCCGGTGACGACGCCCGAGTTGGACACCGTCGCGTTGAGCTCGTTGGAGCTGGTCCAGCTGAGTGTGCGCCCCTGCGTGGAAATCACGTTCCCCGCACTGTCTCTCAGCGTAACCGTGGGAATGAACGGCTCATTCACCTGAACGCTCTTGGTGAGCGGCGCCAGCGTGATGTTGCCAATCGGCACTTCCGTCACAGTGACCTGCGAGGTGCCGCTGACCGAGTTCACAGATGCCGCGATCACCACATTCCCCGACGCCACGGCCGTGACCTCGCCCGACGACGAGACGCTCGCAATGGACGAGTTGCTCGACTGCCACGTGACGTTGAGCCCGGCGATCGGGGTGCCGCTGGCGTTCCGCGGCGTGGCGGTGAACTGTCGCGTGTTGTTGACGCGCAGCGTCACCGGCGACGGTGTGACGAGGATGCTGCTGGGCACCTCGGGCACCACGGTGACCGTGGTCTCGCCACGTGCGCCGTTGGCTTCGGCGGCAATGATCGACTGGCCCGGCGAGACGCCGATCACCAGACCCTGATCGGTGATGGTCGCCACCGCCGAGTTGGACGAAGAGTACCTGATCGTCTTGCCGCCGATGGTGTTGCCGTCCTTGTCGAACGCCGTTCCGATCACACTCACGCTGCCGTTGACGGGCACCTCGAAGTTCACGGGAGCGATCGAAACGGACTTCGCCTCCTTCTGGCCGGTGATCAGCTCACGGCACGAGGAGAGCGCAAGGAGGGACGCGACCGCCGCCGCGGCAACGAGCGCGCGACGGACAGGCGAAACGGCGAAAGTGGGCATGACCCGCATGCAGGTCTATCCTGGCTACTGGGAGGAATGACTCGGAAAGCCCGTGCACGGCCACCTGGCCGGACGGGGGACCACAATCAGGGACGCGCGGAGACGAAGCACGGTAACCGTCACGCCACGGGCACAAGCTATTTGCAGACGCTTCACAAGCTGACCCAGTCGCGCCCTCGGTGTCTACCCGCGCAAAGGAGCGGAGTTCGCGGTGCGGCTGGAACACTCCGCAACCTATTGGGGGGTGTGCCCTGCGCGGGCAGGGTGCGAGTATTGGGTGTGCCACAATTCGACGACCCGCTGTCGCCTCCTTCGCCGTCTGCCAGCCGGCGGTACTGGCGCGTCGCGCTCAGTTGGTGGCTCGCCGGTGCCACCGTACGTGCCGTGCTCGCCTGGCTCGTTCCCCTCCTGCCGGACGAGACCTACTATTGGGAGTGGACGCGCCGCCTCGACGCGGGCTACTTCGACCATCCGCCGGGCATCGCGCTCCTTCTGTCCGCCGGCACGCACTTGTTCGGCAACACACTGTTCGGCGTGCGGGTGGGCCCATGGGTCATGGGCGGGGTGGCGCACGGCGCCCTGATCGCCCTCGCCTCGCATCTGGGCGGGCCGCGCGCCGCCGTTCGCGCATCGGTGCTCATGCTGGTGCTCCCGCTCGCCACACTCGGTTTCGTACTCGCCACCCCCGACGCGCCGTTTCTGGCGGCAGTCGCCGTGACCTGCCTCTGCCTAACCCGTGCCATCGGGTCGCTCTTGCGGTCGGGCGCGGCACTCGGTTGGTGGGTGCTCACCGGCGCCGCACTCGGCGTGGCGCTCCTCTCCAAGTACTCCGCGGCCATCCTGCCTGTCGCCGTCACGATCGCGTTCCTGTTGCATCCGGCCCTGCGCAAACGCTTCGCGGAAGCGGGCCCCTGGGTGGCCACGGTGGTGTCGGCGCTGCTGTTCGCGCCCGTGGTAGTCTGGAACTGGTATTACGGCTGGGTGTCGTTCCGCTTCCAGCTCTCGCATGGCTTCTCGCCGGCGCGCGGGTCGCCACTGGGCCGAGAACTGGAACTGCTGGGCGGTCAGCTGGGGCTGGCGTCCCCGATTTTGTTTGTGCTGCTCATGGGTGCGGTGCTGCTGGCGCTCCGCGACGGCTGGGAGGTGCGGAAGCGCCTGTCGCCGCACGACATCCTGGTGCGCCGGTTCGCGCTGGCCACGGTCTCGCTGGTCCCGCTTGGCGTGTTTGCCGTGAGTGCCTGGCAGCGGTCGGTGGAGGCGAACTGGCCGGCCCCGATCTATCCGGCTGCCGTCGCGCTCTTCGCAGCCAGCGCTGGCCGCTGGGCCTATGGTCGATGGTACAAGGCGGGCGTGGCGCTGGCGGCAGTGTTGCTCTCCGTGGTGGCCTTGCAGGCCTGGCGCCCCGTGCTGCCGCTGGAACCGCGCCGAGATCCGATCGGACGCGCCTATGGTTGGGACGCCCTTGCACAGGCCGCCCACTCGGCCCGCCGCGACCCGTTCCTTGACGGCAGTGCCAACATCTGGGTGGCCGCCAACCGCTATCAGGACGCGTCAGAGCTGGCCTTTCATCTGCCGGACCAGCCCACCGTGTTCGCGCTCAATCTCGCGTCCCGCCGCAACCAGTACGACCTGTGGGACACGGCGCACGACCGCGTCCATCCCGGCGACGGGCTGGTGGTGGCGTTCGAAGCCACGCCGCATGGCGACTCGCTGGCCACGGTCGTGAGCACCTGGTTTCGCGATCACCGACAGGGCGCCACGGTGGACCTCACGCGAAATGGCGGCGTGGTGACGCAACGCCGCTTGTGGCTCTACCGCATTGCCGTGGACATACCGCCCATGGGGGTGAGCACATGGGAGTGAAGCGGGAATGAGCGCGCAATGAACATGACCTGGCTGGGCGTCGCGCTGGGTGGCGCGGCCGGCTCGGTGCTTCGCTATGCCGTGGGGCTCGCGCTGCTGCGCCCGACGGCCGCGTTTCCAATCGGCACGCTCGTTGTCAACGTGGTCGGCTCGTTCCTCATTGGACTGCTGGCGCGCGCACTCAGCGCGCCCGCCGTCGATCCGGTATGGCGCATCGCGCTCACGGTCGGCTTTTGCGGCGGCTTCACCACCTTCAGCACATTCAGCGCCGAAGTCATCACGCTGGCCCAGGAAGGGCGCATGGCGCGTGCCGCTCTGTATGTGAGCGGCAGCCTCGCGCTGGCGCTGCTCGCCACGCTGGCCGGCATTGCCGTCGGTGGCCGCGTACTCACTGCGATGCGATCGTAGACACCCATCACGCCGTTTTCCCTCAGACTCCACATCCCGTGACCGCTCCCACCGCCGCCACCGTACCGACCGATCTCGATCAATGGCTCGCCGCGCACCACGGCGAGGCCATGCACGAGCTGTTCGACTTCCTGCGCATTCCGAGCGTCAGCGCGCGCACCGAGCATCGTGGCGACTGTCGGCGCGCGGCCGAATGGCTGGCGGCGCGTCTCACACACGCGGGCTTCACGGCCTCGCTGGAGGAGACCCCCGGTCATCCCCTCGTGCTGGCGGAATGGCGCCGTGCGCGGCCGGACGCTCCCACGTTGCTTGTGTACGGACACTACGACGTGCAACCGGCCGAACCACTGGAGCTGTGGACCTCCCCCGCGTTTGCGCCGGAGGTACGCGATGGCCGCATCTACGCGCGCGGCAGCGTGGACGACAAGGGGCAACTCTACCTCCACGTGAAGGCGCTGGAGGCCCACCTCGCGGTGCGCGGCACCCTGCCGGTGAACGTGATCGTGCTTGCCGAGGGTGAAGAGGAGGTTGGCAGTGCGAATCTCGAACAGTATCTCGAGGCCAACACCGAGCGCTTGCGCTGCGACGGCGTCGTGATTTCCGACAGCACGATGTTCGCGCCGGGCGTGCCGAGCATTCTGTCGTCGCTGCGGGGATTGGCGTACGTGCAGATCGACGTACGGGGATCCACCAGTGACCTGCACTCCGGCATGTACGGCGGCGCAGTGGTGAACCCGGCCATGGCGCTGGCGCACATTCTGTCCACGCTGCACGACGAGCAGGGGCGTGTGGCGATTGCCGGCTTCTACGACGAGGTGCAGGCGTGGCCGGACGCGGTCCGCGCGCAGATGCGTACGCTGCCGTTCAACGAGGAGTCATTTCGCGAGGAGGTGGGCGCGCCCGCCCTCGGCGGCGAAGCTGGCTTCAGTGTGCTGGAGCGGTTGTGGACGCGTCCCACGTGTGAAGTGAACGGCCTGCTCAGCGGCTACACCGGCGAGGGTGCCAAGACGGTGCTGCCCGCGGTGGCCATGGCCAAGGTGAGCTGTCGTCTGGTGCCCAATCAGGATCCCGCGGTAATCGAAGGGCTCATTCGGGAGCACGTGGCGCGTGTCACGCCCAAAGGCGTGGCGGCCACGGTCACGGCCATGCACGGCGGACGGCCCTGGCGAGCGGACCTCAAGGGCCCGCTGCACGACGCCGGCGTCGCTGCGCTCGAAGCGGCGTTCAACACGGCACCCGTGATCACAGGAGAGGGCGGGTCCATTCCCGTAGTGGGCGATTTCGAGCGCATCCTCGGCGCGCCCGTGCTGCTCATGGGCTTCGGACTGCCGGGGGAGAACGCACATGCCCCTGACGAATGGATCTCCGAGGAGAACTTCCGTCAGGGGATGCGTGCTGCGGCGACGCTGTTGGACCGATTCGCGTCGCCGTAGCGACGCGCGGCGATCAGAACTCGGAGAAAATATCCGAGTCTTCGTCGTCGAACGGGATGAGGCTCTCGGCGTCACTCGGCGCCGTGGCCGCCTGCTTCGCGGTGACACGTGACGACGCCGTAGCGCCGCGCCGTCCGGCTGCGACGGCTGGCGTGGCCGCGCGTGACTTGCGCTGGCTTGGAGCGGCAGATCGCGCCGCAGCTGCTGCCGACGGCTGAGTCGTCGGGTGCGCACCGCGTGACTCGGAACGTGAGGCGCTGGCGTCCACGATGAACTGCGACGCCATGTCGTGCATCTCGCCGGCCTGTGCCTGCAACTCGGCCGCCGCGCTTGCCGACTCTTCGGCGTTCGCGGCAACCCGCTGGGTGAGCCGGGCGATCTGCGAGATCGCGCTCGTCACCTCTTCCAGCTCCTGCTCCTGCTCGCGCGCACCGTCGGCAATGTTGGCCATCATGGTGCTCGCACGCTCCACGCCGGTCCGGATCTCTTCGAGACGACGGCGCACGCCGTCATTGAGCTTCACGCCCACTTCCGTCTTCTGCACCGATTCCTCGATGAGCGCGGATGTGTTGCGCGCCGCTTCGGCCGCGCGAATGGCAAGACTGCGCACCTCGTCCGCGACCACCGCAAAGCCCTTGCCGGCGTCACCCGCGCGGGCCGCTTCCACCGCGGCATTGAGCGCGAGCAGATTCGTCTGGAACGCGATTTCATCAATGGTCTTGACGATCTTGGCCGTGGAGTCGGCGGACTTCTTTATGTCCGTCACGGCTTCAGCGAGTGCCTGCATGCGCTCGACACCCTGTTCCGTGTCGGTCCGCGCCCGCTCCATGGCAGCCCGCGCTTCATGCGCATCCGCAGCGCTGGCCTTCGTCCGTTCGCCAACGATCACGAGACGATTGGAGACCTGATCGATCGAGCCGGCCTGATCCGACGCGCCACTCGCCAGGTCCTGGCTGCCCGATCCGATCTCCGACGCGGCGGCGTTCACCTGTGCGACGGCGGACGTGAGGGAGGCGAACGCCTCGCCGATATTGGCGAGCGCCGCGTTGAGCGAGTCCTTGATGGCCGCGTGGTCACCCTTGTAGTCCCCTTCCATGCGCACGGCGAGGTCGCGCTTTGCCACGCGCGCCAGCACGGTGCGCGCCTCTTCGATCGGGGCGTTCACGGCGTCAAGCATCGCGCCTGTCCCCTTGATCACGTCCGCATAGGCCCCTTCCACCTTGGCGGCCGAACCGCGGGTGGACAGGTTGCCGGATTCCACGCCACGAATGGTGCTGCTGATCTCACCGACTACGGTGCGGAGCGCCTCGCTCACGCGGTTCACATTGCGCGACAGCACATCCGACTCCGAGCGCGGCGTGACGGTGGCAGCATCGAGGTCCCCCACCGCGAGACGATCTGCGGCGTGTGCAATGTCCCCGATGTACGCGACCATGCCGCGGAACGCGTCGGCCACGGCGCCGATTTCATCCTTGGTGTGAATGTCGATGTTCTGCTCGATGCGCCCGATGGCGATGCCATTCGCTGCGTTGGACAGTTCGCGCAACGCGCCGAGCACATTCCGCAGCGTGCCCACGGTGAGCACCGCGAGCAGGGCAAGGGCGATCACGAGCACACCGGCCGATCCGTACAGCGTCGAACGCTGCAGGGTGCGGGCGGTCGCGAAGGCCGTCGCAATGCGCGCCTCTTCCGTGATCGTGCGGGAGGACAGCGTATCGGCGAGCGCCGCGTACTGCGAGCGCATGGCCTGCATGCCCGACACGAGGTCGAGTTCGAGGTCGCCGGAAATCATCCCGAGGCTCGTCTCTCTCGCCACCCGGGCGTACTCCGTGAAGGCGGACGACAAGCTGTCCACAGCCTCCGGCTGCACCACGGCATTCGAGCGCAGGGAGTCCGCGATGCTCGCGAAGCTCGCTGACAGCGAGTCGGCGGCGATTACGGCAGCGTTGTCGCTCGCGCCCACGGCGTCGCGCAGCGCCCGCTGATAGTCTTCCAGCGAACGTTCAAGACGCTGGCTGAGCTGCAAGGCAGGCGAATAGCCCGTCTCTATGAGTTGCTGTTCCCCTTGGGCCTTGAGGCCGAGGGTCATGATGACGGCCAGCGTCACGAGGAAACCGATGCCGGCCACCGCAGGGAGGGCCAGGATCTTGGCGCGGAGCGTAAGAGAGCGAAACATGCCAATGAGCGGGAAAAGGGGAGCGGCCAGTGGCGCAGGTCCGCGATCGATGATCACGAAGGGTCCTCTTCGAGGTATCGGCTCGCGCGCTGCGAGCTTTAGCGGGAGTCTTCCGCGGGCACGTTGTCCGACGCGGGTGCAGACCACAAAAAGGGCGAGCCGTCGATGGCCCGCCCTTCTCGTGGTCTCCCGATTCGTTGCGCAACGCGTGTGCTACAACCCGTCGAGCAGTGAGTCGTTGTTGGGCGTTCCGGCAATGCGCTTGATCAGCCATTCCATGCCGGCCTGTGGCGGCATTTGTGCCAGCCCGCGGCGCAGCAGATGCACTTTCTGGAGCTGGTCCGGACGGTACAGCTTCTCTTCGCGACGCGTGCCGCTCACGGCGATGTCGAACGCGGGGTAGATGCGCCGGTCGGCGAGACTGCGATCGAGCTTGATCTCGCAGTTGCCGGTGCCCTTGAACTCCTCAAAGATCACGTCGTCCATGCGCGAGCCGGTTTCCACCAGCGCCGTGGCAATGATCGTGAGTGACCCGCCGCCGTTTTCGGGCGAGATCATGCGCGCCGAGCCGAAGAACGCCTTGGGCTTCTGCATGGCCGAGGAATCGAGACCGCCGGACAGCGTGCGTCCGGTACCGCGATCCACCGTGTTGTGTGCCCGCGCGAGACGCGTGATGGAGTCAAGCACGATGACCACATCCTTCCCCTGTTCCACCTGACGACGCGAACGCTCGAGGACCATGTCGGCCACCTCCACGTGTCGCTTCGCCGGCATGTCGAAGCTGGACGCCACCACCTCGCCGTAGCCCCAGTCGATCATCTCACTGACTTCTTCCGGACGCTCATCCACCAGCAGGATGAACAGCGAAGCCTCGGGGTGGTTCGTGGCGACGCCTTCCACGATGGCCTGCAGCAACGTGGTCTTGCCGGCCCGTGCCGGCGCCACGATGAGCGCCCGCTGACCGTATCCGATGGGCGCGATGACATCGATCGCGCGGCGCGTCAGTTCCGGGCCGTTTTTGGACGATTGCTCGGTCTCGAGCGTGAGCTTGCGGTCCGGATAGCTTGCCGTGAGCGTGTTGAAATCGGGGCGCTTGCCCTCGATGATCGGCGGGCCGTCATTGAGCGACGTAATCTCGACGAGCACGGCGCGTCCCCGATGGTCACGTCCCCAGCTCGCCTCGACCTTGTCCCCTCGGCGCAGCGCGTGCTGACGCACCATGCCGGGCTGCACGAACGGGTCGGTGGGCTCCGGAAGATACGAATGTTCGGCACGACGGACGAAGCCCGCGTCACGCTGCAGGTCGAACCAGCCGGTGACCGTACCTTCGACCACGGTTGGCGGCGCGGCATCGCGCGGTTCACGCGTCTCACGTGGAGGACGCTGCTCGCGCGGCGCACGTTCCCCGCCACGTTCCCCGCCACGTTCCCCGCCGCGTTCCTTGCGGAAGCGGCCCCGGCCCCGACGCGAGTTCCGGCGCTGGTTGTTCCGGCCACCGCCCGGCTGCTCCGGCCGACTGTCCTGACGGCTTTCGCCTCGGGTATCCGCGCGATTGTCATTGCGCGTCTCATTGCGCGTCTCATTGCGCGTCTCGTGGCGCTGGTCCTGACGGCCGTCCGTGGGCCTCGCACTCGGTTTGTCCTGATCCACCGGCGCCGCCGCCGCAGTCGGCGACTCGGCGGGTGCGCCTGCCGCAGCGGCGCCATTGTCCGCCGCCGCGTCGGGCGCGCTCTTCTTGACGCGCGGGCTTCGGCGCTTCGGAGTCGGTGCTTCCGTGGCGACGCCACTGGCGTCGGGCGCATCGCGGTAGGGATTCGGTTCGCCGCCAGACTCGGCAGCGTGGGCATCACGGGTCCGGGGCCGACGGCCACGGCGAGAGGGGCGCTTGGGTTCGTTCATGCTGTACTGCGTGGGGCGTGGAGGACGGGTGGATGCACCACGTGCATACACCGATCCGGCGTTCGGCGCGGGTGCGCCGATTCGTGCATGTCGCACGGGATCAGTCTTTCCGAGGGAGCAGAAGCTCCCGCGGGACTGGAACTGGTACTGATGATCAGGACGGATGGGCTACTGGCCGTCGTGCTGCGGACGGGGGAGAACCCATCCGTTTTCGCAGGGGACGTTGACACCGAGTGGGGATGTCCCGACGCACTGCGTCGTCGTCTCAGGACCAGCAGGTGCAAACCCGTGAGCGGGTGCCACGCCGTTCGCGTGACAGGACTCCGCCGGCTGGCCGGGGACCTTCGGGGGTCTGTACGTTCGTTGACCTCGCTTCGTTGACGTTTCTACGCCAACGACGCAAGGAATGTTGCAGACCGGGCCAAATCGCGCAAGCCACCCCACGTCACGAAAGAGACGAATTGCTGCAGACCGCGTCACGGCGGTCCGCCCACCGACGGACCGTCGGCCGCCATGCGACTGTCCCGATCGCCGCGTCCGCCCGCTACATTTGACCGCTATGATCGCTCCACCCACTGACCTCCGGTCACGCATCGAGCAGGCCGTTTCCGCCTACGAAGGCTCCGGAAATCTGGGCGTCCTCATGGAACGCCTCCACACTCTGCGCGACGGCACCACCGCCGACGCCCTCATCGCCGCCGTTGAACCGTGGCGCGAAATGCCCGAAGTGGCCGGCCCCATCTATGAACGGGTGGTGGACGAACAACCCACCAACGCCCGTGCACTTGTCATCCTCGCCAACGCCTACTGGCTGAGCGGACGGGGACCGGAAGTCGTGGGCGTGCTTGCCGACCGCGCCATCGCCGCCGATCCGAAGAACCGTGGGGCTTGGCACATGTGGGCCCTCACTGAGGGCAATCAGCGCGATCGCACCATTCGCTGGCTGCAGGTCACCGAACGGTTTCCCGACGACCAGCTGGCCAAGGCCGCGCTGGCAGACAACGCCGCCTCGCTGGCCAGCGCCGAGCAGGACAAGGAAGCCATGGCGCTCGCTATCCGGACCTACGAACAGCTGCTCGCACTCGCCACCAGTGAGCAGCAGAAAGCGGCGCTGGAGACGGCGCTGACCACCCTGCGCAAGTGGACGCTGTGAGCCCCGACCACGACACCCACCCACCCGCGCCGGCGCCCGATGCCACCGGCGATCCCTCGGCACCCGAACTGACGTCCACCGCTGGCGCCATCGCCGCTGGCGCCATCGCCGCTGGCGCAAGCGCCGCTGGCGCGGACGCGTCCCGCGCCCTGGCGGAGTTCCGCGAGTTCCGCGAACGCATGAACACGCGTATCCTCGGCGAGAACAACCTGGTGATCAATCGGTTCTTCGCGCTGGACGGTCGCGCCTACGACACGGGCGCACTCAACGTCAAGACGAAAGAACTGCTCGGCCTCGTCGCCTCGCTCGTGCTGCGCTGCGACGATTGCATCACCTACCACATCGTGCGATGCGCGGAGGAAGGCGTCACGCGCGACGAGGTGTTCGAGACACTCAGCATCGGACTCGTGGTGGGCGGCAGCATTGTGATTCCCCACCTGCGGCGCGCCGTCGACCGGTGGGACGAACTCATGGCCGCGGCCGGCCGCTGACCGTGTTCGGGTCGCCGTCGCTGACGTAGCGGCGGGCAAGACTGTCGCGTTCGAGCGAGCGCAACGTGGTGGACAGCGGAGCGTTCCGAAAGAGCGGTACGCGCGGCAGTGATTGCGGGGTGAACTTGGCATCATACGGACTGCGCGCCGGTCCGCCTGCCACTTCGAACACGGCGTCGTAGTCATACGACACCACGCGCCCTGACCTGGGGTCGGTCCACGAGCCGCGCGACGCCAACGCGCGATTCTTCGGCCACATGCCCAATGGCAGCGCGAAGCCGCGTACACGATAGCCCGGAATGGCGGAGTCGATCGCCAGCTCGCCGCGCGCAATCTGTTCCTGCACGAATCCGTCCGCGTACTTGTCCAGTCGCGCGTGCCACAACGTGTGATTGCACAACTCGAAGCCCAGCGAATCCAGCTGCTGCAGTTTGGCGAAGCGCCACGCGGTTTCCTGCCCCTCGATCCCCTTGTTGCCAAAGAACGAGCGGCCCGCCTCGGCGCCCGAGAGCAGGCAGAACAGGCCGCGATTGCGCCAGTCCGGCTTGTCGCGCGCGAACGCCAGCCAGATGCCCAGCGCGCTGCTCGAGTCGATCACGGGCACGCTGTCGCGCAGCACGTACCGGAACTGGCTGGGCGAGGCGTCATCGAACACGAACAGCACCGGCGAGAGCCCGCGCGCCAGGTCGATGCGTTTGTCCAGCAGCTCGGTCAGGCTGATCGGGCGGTAGCCGCGGGCGTACAGCGTGTCGAGCTCTGCCCGGAAGCGTTCGCGGCTCACAGCGTAACTGCCGTCCTCGTCCACCACGAGATGATACTCGAGAATGGGGATGCGGCCGTATTCGTCGGGTGTCCGTGCGGCGGTGGCGCTGTCCACGGGCTGGGAGCGGCCCGCCACGGTCGAGCTCGCCACAGCCGCAGGCGGCGTTGTCCGGGGATCTGAAGAACTGGGACGAACCGTGTCACCACTCGTGGCGTCCAACCGTACGGAGGCGGGAACGGGTGCCTCCGTGGCCGGCGACGCGATTGGCGCGGAAGCGGACAATCGCGCGTCTGGGGTGGAGGTATCGCAGGCCGCCAGCAGCGAAAGCGTCAGCCAGACGGCGGCTGCCCGGACGCCGCTGAACCCACGGAACAGTCCCGGCGCACGCACCGTGGGGCGCATGAAGAAGTTGTTGGACAGGTGGCGCTCGACGCGCACGGCGTTGTGGGCGAAACTCGACATCGGGAGCGGGGTCGAAACACGGTGATGCAACACGAACCGAACGCTAGTGGCGCACCGCGCCCACGGGCAGGGCAGCTGCTCCACTTCCTGCGCCGCATGGCGGATCGCGTCGTGGACGGCCTGCGGCCGCTGGCCGCGCGCGCTCGACAGGATCGGCGCGTCTGGGCCGGCGCCGCGGCGTTGATCGCGCTCACCTCGGCCACCGGCGCGACCTGGTGGCAGACGTGCGGCTTCGCCGGCTGTCCCACAACGGCTGAACTGCGCGAGTGGCGCCCACGTGCCGGTGACCGGCTGCTCGCGCACGACGGCGAACTACTCGGCATGCTCGATCCGGTGCGTCGCATTCCCGTGGCCTTCGACAAGATTCCGGTGCACGTGCGCGAGGCGTTCGTTGCGGTGGAGGATCGGCGGTTCCGCGACCATCACGGCATTGACGTGCGTGGCGTGCTGCGCGCGATGGTGAACAACGTGCGTGCCGGTGGCGTGCGCGAGGGGGCAAGCACCATCACCATGCAGCTCGCGCGCAACGCGTTTCTCACCTCCTCCACACGTGGCTGGCGGCGCAAGGCTCTCGAGGTCCGCTACACCGGTCTCATCGAGTCCGCGCTCAGCAAGGACGAGATTCTCGAGCGCTATCTCAACACGATCTACTTCGGCAACGGCACGTGGGGCATCGAGGCGGCGAGCCGCGATCTGCTGGGCAAGAGCATCTCGAAGGCGACCGTCGCCGACGCGGCGCTGCTCGCCGGTTTGCCCAAGGCGCCATCGGCGTATTCGCCGCGCAAGTATCCCGAGCGTGCGCAGGCGCGCCGCGATGTGGTGCTGGGCGTGCTCGCCACTGCCGGTATCATGGACTCCTCGGCCGCCGCGAAAGTGCGTGGTCGTGCGGTGCGCGTGCCCAGGCGGGCGTGGAGTCCCGAGTGGCCGGCGCACACGTGGGCGGTGGACGTGGTGCGCGACGCGCTGGATTCGCTGCAGGACGCGGGTGTGATCTCGCGCGCGGACCGGTCGCACGATTTGGCCGTGTTCACCACCATCGACGTGCGTGCGCAGCGGGCGGCCGAGCGTGCGATTGCGGCGGGTGCCAAGCGTGTGGACGGCGCTCGGCGCGGTGCGCGCGACAATCCCACGCAGGGCGCGCTGATTGCCGTTGATCCGCTCAACGGCGCCATTCGCGCGGTGGCCGGTGGTCGCGCCGTGGACGCGCGCGGCTTCAATCGGGCGACGCTCGCGAGTCGTCAGGTCGGGTCCACGTTCAAGCCGTTTGTGTATGCGGCGGCCGTGGCCAACGGCTACGCCGGCAACCGCATGCTCACCGACGAGCCGGTCACCATCAAATCCGGCCGTACCATGTGGACGCCCACCAATTTCAGTGACGACTTTGATGGCCGCATGACCATGCGCACCGCGCTCGTGCGCTCGTCCAATACGGCCACCGTGCGGCTGGCGCAGGACATCGGCAACGAGCGCATCATCAGCGCGGCGCGCGCGCTCGGCGTGACGTCCACCCTGCCCGACGTGCCGTCACTCGCCCTTGGCGCCGCTTCGCTCACGCCGCTGGAGCTCACGGCGGCCTATGCCCCGTTCGCGAACGGCGGCTGGCGTGTGACGCCACACGTGCTGTCGCGCATCGAAACCGCAGATGGTCGCGTGTTGTGGGAGCGCGCTCCCGATGTGCGCGAGCGTGCGCTGAGTGTAGAGGATGCGTTTCTGGTCACCAGCATGCTGCGCTCGGTGGTGGATCAGGGCACGGGACACGCGGTGCGCGAATACGGTGTGCGCGGACCAGTCGCCGGAAAGACGGGCACGACGAATGAAGGAGCCGACGCGTGGTTTGTGGGCTACTCGCCCACGCTCATCACCGGCGTGTGGTTGGGCGCCGACACGCCCACTTCGCTGGGTGCTGCCGCCAGCGGAGGCCGCTATGCGGCGCCCGTGTGGGCGCAGTTCATGCGCACGGGCTGGCGTTCACCGGAACGCGATCGCGCCTGGGTTGCGCCGCCGACGCTGGTGTCGCGCACCATCGACGCCAATACTGGCCTGCTGTCCAACGGCTGGTGTGGCGAGTCGCAGGAGGAGTGGTTCAAACCAGGGGCCGAGCCCACCGAGTCGTGCGATGGCGGTTGGTTTCGCTTTACCGGGTCGCTCGACGGTGTGCTTGATGGAGTGCGCGACGGAGTGCGCGACGGTTCATTCGATCGTGACTTCGACGGAGATCCCGATGAGGTCATCGACGCCGCCGTGGACGCCCTGCGCGAGGCTATCGGCGAAGGAGAGCTCCGCAATGCGCTGCTCGAGCGCCTTGCCCAGGAGGCCAAACGCAAGGCGCGCGAGGACACGAGGCGTCGAGGTCGCGGGCCGGGTCGGCAATGATGGCCGGCGCGAGGTGCGTTACGCGTCCTTTGGCGTGAAGTGACCGAGAAAGACCCTCTCCTGTGATGTCAGGCTGCTTTCGCCCTGCATCTGGATTTTTGCGAGTATGCGACTCACCTCGTCGCGGTTCACCTCGTGCACGCTCTCCAGGTTCACGCCTTTCCAGTTGCCCAGCGCCACCTTCGCGGCCGGCGGGCCGGCCAGCTTGGCTTCCCACTGCTTGCTCGGCGCCCGCTTCTGTAGCCACTTGAGATACGCGTACGCGCCCACGTAGCCGCCCAGATGGGCGAAGTGCGCCACATTACCACCGCCGGAGAAGCCACCGTAGAGCGTGATGACGGTCATCAGGATGACCAGCACCCGGGCCTCCACTGGGATCACGCCCCAGATATAAATCTTGTCCCGTGGGTAGAACATTGCGTACGCGAGCTGTACGCCGAACACCGCGCCGGACGCGCCCACAATCGACACGAACGGCGTGAAGAACAGCGACAGCAGGCCGCCTGACACGCCCGCCAGCAGGTACAGCCGGATGAAATGCTTCCCGCCCAGCCGTGCCTCAACCCGTGGGCCGAAAATGTACAGCGCGAACATGTTGAACAGGATGTGCGAAATGCCAATCGTGCTGTGCGTGAACATGTACGTGAACAGCGTCCACGGCCGCACCAGAATGTAGGCCGGCACAAACGCCAGCATGCTCGTGACCGCTGGCATGGCCTTCTGCAGCAGAAACACGGCGACGTTCGCAAAAATCAGTCGGGTTACCCAAGGAGTCATGCGATCATTCTAACCCGGAAACACGGGAACGGTCAGCGCAGCGCGGTCTTGATGAAGGGGATGAGCGACTGCTGCAGCCGCACGCTGAATCCGGTGCCGGCGCCATCCAGCCGCTCCATGGCCAGCGTTGCGTAGTACCCCTCGGCACGATCGAGCCACGGCGTGAAGCCGAACGCGCCGGCTGAGGAAATCACCGTGCAGCCGGTGGCCGGCGTGGTGCACTCGAGCCAAGCGCTCAGCCCATACCGAAAGGGGACGCCCAGGTTCACGGACGGTGAGCTGCCAATCTGCACCGCGGGAAAGGGCTCACGCGTCTGCAGGTCGAAAAGTGCGGGCGTTCCCACGGTCACACCGCTGTAGGTGCCTTTGTGAAAAGCAAGTGCGAGCAGTGCGGCGTAATCGCGGGCCGAGGCGCGCAGACCGCCCGCAACGAGTGGATTGCTGGTGCCGAGCGACTGGTTGGGCAGTGCGTAGTAGCGCACGGCAGCTGGCAGACCCAGCGGATCGGCGACTCGCTCACGAAACAGCGTCGCCCAGCTTTTGCCGGTGACCACCTCCGCCATGCGCGCAGCGGTGGCCAGGTGCGTGCTGCCGTAATCAAAACGCGTACCGGGAGAGGCCACCAAGGGCACCGACTCAATCGCGTTCACGCAACTCGCGAGCGTGACGAGCGGATTGAACGCGCACAGATTCTCGCTGTCCATGCCCGAAGTGAACGACAGCAGTTGGCGCAGCGTGATCGTGCCGTGCGCGCCGGACCAACCCAGCACAGAACCCGTGGTGCTCTCAAGCGACAGCTCACCGCGCGACACGACGTCCAACAGCAACATGCCCGACACAAGCTTGGACGCGCTGGCCACGGCCACGGCGGTGGTGGGCGAGAAGTTGCCGTAGCTGCGTTCGAATACGAGCGAGTCCTGCGCGCTGTACACACTCAGGGTGAGGTCGCCACTGCCGCCGTCGGTCGCGATGGTGGCGCGGATGACGCTGTCCACCGCCGCCCACCGGTCCGTGGGTCGTGGCTCGAACGGTGTCGTCCCGCCGGCCATCCCGTCGCACGCGGACAAACCAACAAGCAGACCGACCATGAGATGCCCATGGAGCAGGCGCCGGCGTGCTGTCCCCTTTGCAAACAGCGCTCCGGCGATTGTTGCGACCGCGGGCGACTTACGCACTCGGCAGCAGTCCGAGCCACGCGTCCGGTCGCGCCTCGTATCCGGGAAATACATCACCGAGCGCGTTGCCGCCCAGGTGTCGCGACGTCACCTCGCTGAACACGGCTCGGAAATCCGTGGTGAGTGCGAGGTCGCGTCCCTCGTAGAGCTGTTCGCGTTCGAGACCGGGCCATGTTCCGAGAACCCGCTGGCGCGCGCCAAGGTTTCCACCCAGCACGAACATCGCACCCGCGTGGCCGTGGTCGGTGCCGCTGGTACCGTTCTGGCGTACGGTGCGGCCAAACTCCGACATGGTGAGAATGACCACGTCGTCCATCCGATCGCCAAGATCGGTGACGAGTGCTGCGACGGACTGCGAGAAGTCGCCGAGGCGCTGCGCCAGCTGTCCCTGTGCGCCACCCTGGTTCACGTGCGTGTCCCAGCCGCCCACGTCGGCAAAGGCGACCTCGAGGCCCACGTCACTCTTGATGAGTTGCGCGATCTGCTGCAGCCGCTGCCCGAACGCCGACCGCGGATAGTTTGCGCCCGTCACGGGGCGATACTGCAACGGGTTCGCCGATCGCAGCATCTTCATGGCTTCGAACACATCACTGCCCGAGCCGTGCACAACATCGGCCTTGCCGGTGCGATACAGCGCTTCCAGTCGCGCCGCGGCATCACCGCCGGACGAACGGATGCTGAACTCCTGGAGCGAGTTCATGGCCACCACCGGCGCGTCACCGTCGAGAATGCGCGGCGTCTGCTGCGTCATGGACACCGCGCGAAACGGGGACGCGTGCGCGTCGCAGCCAGCTTCGCAGGTGCCCTTGGTGGCGAGATAGCGATTGAGCCAACCGCTGCGCGTGCCCTTGAGGTCAGGGGTGGCCGACTCCATGTAGTCCTGCGCGTCAAAGTGCGAGCGCGTGGCGCTTGGACTGCCCACCGCGTGCACCGGCACCAACACGCCGCGATCATACAGCGGCTTGAACGGCGACAGTGCCGGGTGCAGCCCGAAGAACCCGTCCAGATCGATAGCCCCGGTACCTGCGGCCGCACGCGTGGGTGCGGCGACGGCGAGCTGCGGACGCGCGGTGTAGTAGGCCTGTTCGCCAAACGGCACCACAACATTCAGGGCGTCCGCCGCGCCGCGCTGGAACAGGCAGATGAGTGTCTTGCCGCGTGCGGCCTTGGGCAGCGACATCCCCATCACGGTGCGACGGAGAAACGACGGCGACAGTCCCATTGTCACCAGCGCCATCGCCCCCGACTTCAGAAAGACTCGGCGTTGCATTGATGTGTCCTTTATCTCAGGTGGGGTGGTCAGCGACGCTGAAACTCGGGCGCGCCAATGGCGAGTCCCACGAGCTTGGGAAATCCGTTCATGCGCTTCATGTCATTCGTTTCGGCGTCCGGATCGGCACGGAAAATCGAATCACTGCCGGTCGGCGCGCGCGCCAGCAACGGATTCTCACCACTCAGCAGAATCGCTCGTGTGTCGGCGGACACGTCGCCACCAAGCAGTGCTCTCACCAGGCCGTCCACCTGAACCTCGGCCGGTTCCGTACGCAGCGTCCGCGCCGTCTCCCACTGGTTGAGCCGAGCGCCCGGCAGGCGGTTGGCGCCCACAGCGAGCCCGAAGTTCATGCGGTTCAGGATGGCGCCGGTGTTGATCCATTCATCCGCGGTGTCCGGATAGCCGTCCGGCGTGGAGCGGCCGTAGATCGGCTGCCCCATGCGCGCGATCAGCTGTGCCGTCGCGGGCGTGGGGTCGGCCAGACCACCCAGCGCGCGCGACGCGCTCACAACCAGCTCGAACGGCGTCTTCACTTTGGCCCGATACGCATCGGTCGCGAAGAACTCGTCACTCGTGATGATGGTGCGCATCACTTCGCGGATGTCACCCTTGGTCTTCGTGAAGACCACCGTCGCACGGTCCACGAGCGCTGCCGGCGGCTCGTCACTCACGAAGTGGCGCACGAGTTTGGTGGCAATGAAGTGCGCCGTACTCGCATGCGCTGCGAGCAGGTCGAGCACGCGCTCGCCGTCGTCCTGGCCGCGACCGGCGGGGAACGTCTGACCGAGGATGCGCTTGGCGCCCGCGTCATGCACGTCGGGACGGAATACGAAACTGCCGCCCTGTCCGGCGCCCCGCGAGAGCGTCCATCCGGTGAGGGCGCGCGCCACTTCCATCACATCCTGCTGCGTGTAGCCGCCATCCACGCCCAGTGTGTGCAGCTCCATCAGCTCGCGGGCGTAATTCTCATTGATGCCGCGTGGACGGTTGGCACTGGCCGCACGCATGCGCGCAGCGCGAGCCTGTCGCACCGACGCGAGCGTCTGGCGTCCGCTGTCGGCCACGCTCTGCCACTGGTCGAGGTAGGTGAGCATGGCCGGGCTTTTTGCCACCGCGCCCAGTAGCGCGCGGAAGCTGCCCAGTGCGTTGGGGCGAATCGCCTCGCGCTCGTATTCCGCGATGTAGTAGCGCGTCTGGGGTTTGCCGGCGAACACGTTGAAGTGATTGGCCCAGAAGTCCACCATGACTTCCTGCAGCTGTCGTTCGCTCATGACCGCGCGGCCGGTGCGGGCCACGGCCAGCTCGCTGCTGGCGCGGGCCGTGGCGCGCCGAGCATCGCGCAGACGCACCGAATCAGCGGGCGAGATTGCAACGGAGCTGCCGGGCACGGTGCCTCTGGGCACGGTGCCTCCGGGCACTTTGCCGCCGCCACGCTGCTGCATCGCCAACTGCCGCTGCAACTGCCCTGGCGGCGGGTACTGGGCCATGAACTGCGAGCCGCTCATGGTGAGGGTGGGGAAGCGCGTGAGCCACTGCTCGGTTGCTGTGTCGGTGATGCGCTCCGGATGCAGCTGCTGCTCGATCCAGGCGTCCACGCCCATGGCGCGTACCCGCTCCACGTCGCCGGGCCGAGCTCCGAAGGCCAAGCGGTTGAGGGCGTGGTGGACCTGCTGGTCGGCGGTCTGCTCGCGTCCCGCGACTGGGGACATGGCGGATTGCGCCTGGGCGCTGGACGCGACGGATGTGATCAACGCGGCGACGGCAACGATCGCGATGCGTCGGGCGGTGGGCCCGGAGCGGGCAAGCGGGCGAATGTCTGGCATGTGGACTCTGGCAAGGTGGGATACGTGTACGACCCCGGTCTCCTGTATGGACGGCGCGCGCCAGGAGGCGTTAACGCGACACACCGCAGAACTGTTGAGCCGAGTGTTTGCGCCGTGCCGTCGCGCGAGGATTGGGCCTTTCGCCCGCATCGCCCTTGAGCCAGCCGTCGCAACCCGATTGCTTGATACCATGGCATTGCAGCGAAAGTCGCGTCTCGGCACCGCCGGACTATTGGTGGCGATGGCCAGCGCTGGTGCGCTGACTGCGTTTGGCCGTCACGACGGCGACCCCACCAAGGCATTTCGCAATGCGGGTCGCATGTTGCTCGAGTCGGACGCCAGCAGCGGCACCGCGCTGCCCATCCTCGCGACCGCGGTCGGCGTGGTGCATCACGTCATCATCGCGCTGGTGTGGGGCGCGCTGCTGGGCCTCATCACGCGCCAGTTTCGTGGCTGGGCGTTTGCGCTGGCCGCGCTTCTCGTGCCGGTCGCGTTCGTGCTGTTCAACCTGTGGCTTGTGCCCCCTGCCTTGGGCATCGGGTACGCCGTCGTGACCTCTGTCGGTCGCGCGCTGCCCCTCGCGCTGGCACTCGCGCTGGCGCTGCTGGTCACCCCTTGGGCGTCAGGGGTACCCGAACAGCGTACGTCGACTGCGCCTGGCATGTAGTCAGGGACCGCGCATCCGGGTTGGATGCGTGTTTGCAGTGGGCTCCCCGCACAGCGCGCTCAGACCGGGATTTTTCGTGACCGGCGTGTTGCAGTGGTCGTGACCCGGATTACCCGGCACCATCCTTGCACGGGGTACGTTGCAATATGGCGTGTGCGACGTCTGTACCCAAGAGCCCCGCGAAGGCGGACCTCGGGCGCCCGCGCCTTCACCACATCCCCTTGGAGGATCCCATGGATGTACTCGTCCGACTGGAGAATGGTCGGACCGATTCGCCGGTTATGGCGCACGTGAATTCACTTCCCGTGCTCCCCTTCGGCACACGCTCTCGGCGCGAGGTGGTCACGCTCTACGGAGCGGCGGACGCCTATGCGCTGGCCTTGGCCCTGGCGGCCACGGTGGAGAGCGAGCGACTGGAGGACATGCGGACCGGAGTGGTCCGTCATCTCGGAATTTGGTCCGATCGCGGTGCGATGGGCGATTCCGCGTGGCGCGACGACAATGGAAAGTTGGTCACCCGCGATCTCGACATTCCCATTGGCACGCTCGAACTGCGTGCGGCCCAGCTGCTGGGCGAAAACGGTCCCACGTTGCGTCGGGTGGCGGCTGGTCTGTCCATGCCCGATTGGCCGGAGGGCACTGACCGGGCCCTGAGTTTCACCCTCAGTACCCTGTACGCCACGGCGGAGACGGGTGGAGGCGCGAACACGCTCGGTGAGGCCGGCGCCGAGAGCTGGCTCGACATGGTGCGCGAGGCCGATGCGTTTGCGTTTGACATGGAGGGCGAGTAGCGAACCCTGCCTTGTCCGAACGGCCGATGTGACGTCGGCCATTGACGTAGGAAGCGGGCTCTTCGAACTTTCGAAGGGCCCGCTCTTTATTGTTGCACTCGTTCAGTGCAGGTTTGTCCTATGCACCGTTCCGTTCACCGCTCGCTGTCTGTTGCCGTGCTGGCGCTCGCTGCCGTCGCGCTCGCCGCCTGCGGTGCTGAGGGGGACCCACGCGACCTCGGGCCGGACCTTACGGCGCCGTCTGATTCCAGCCGGCCGCCCGCCACAACAGGCACGTTCACATTTGACGGGTCGCCTTCCGCTCCGCTGCCCTTCAACGAAGCCGGCTGGGATGTGCAGCTCACGTCGCGGGACAGGGACACCTGGCGTGCGCCGCAGCCGCTCGATGCGCATCACGGTATGGACTGCGGTGCTTTTCCCGCGACGCACCGCGTGACTGCGTGGGAGGAGCTGGTGTATCGATGTCGCAACCACATCATGACATCGCTTCGGGCCGACGGCTATGGGGCGGTGGTGCTCACGCCCGATCGCCTGCTCGCGCTCGATCAGGGTGAGGCCGTGGTGCGCTTCGCGCTGTCCACGCTCAGCCGTTCGTCCCGCGACTGGGTGGGCGTCTGGCTCACACCGTGGGATGACCAGCTCGCGGTGCCGGCCTCGCATTCGGCGCCCGATCTCAACAGCGTGCCGGCGAACGGACTGTTCGTGGAAATGACCTCAACCGGCGGATTCTGCGCGAGCGTGATCCGCGAGTTCGAGATCACACCGCTGCCCTGTGAGGGGTGGCGTGCATTGGCCGAGGTGATTCCGCCCAGCGCCACCGTGCGAACAGCGTTTGAGATTCGGGTGTCGAGGGACCGTGTGCGCGTCGGCATGCCGGAGCTCGACCTCTGGTTTGTGGACGCGCCGCTGGATCGCCCGCTGCCGATGACGGAGGCGTTGGTGCAGTTCGCGCACTATTCCTACACGCCGCTCAAGTGCAGTGGCTGTGCCGCGCCCAATAGCTGGCACTGGGACGACGTGCGCCTTGCGCCGTCGAGGCCCTTCACCGTGCTGCGGGCAAGTCCGCGTCTGTTTGTGGACGCGGGCGGAACGATCACGCTGCCGGCCCCGGCACCGGTGGGGGCGCACCTGCGGTTTGTGAGCCGAGGCCGGGCTGTGGAATTCTCCACCAATGGTGGGGCCACGTGGAGAGCGGCTGCGCAGCAGCGAGTGAGTCGCGACAGCGATCCCGTGGCGCAGTACTGGGCGCCGGTGCCCGCCGGTACGCGCGTCATCCAGCTGCGCCCCGCGGCGCGTCTCAGCTGGTGGCCGAACCACGATCAGTGGGTGATCAGCGATCCGGCGGTGTTTGCGCGGTAGGGCTATGGGTGCGGCAGGGAGAAAGAAGGTTGCGATGGAGTGACAAGGGTCTCGTTGCGCAAATCTAGCCGTTGCCTGGCAAGGGAACCTGCGCAACGTCCCCGCCAACGTGTGAGCGCGACTTTGTCCACTCCGCCAGAAGCGCCCCGATATCAACCTCAGGGGCCAGTAGCGCCGCGTGCCCGTGTCCCTGCAGAACTTTCACACTCGCGTCGGGAGCGCGGCCGGCCATGAAGTGCGCCTGCTGCACAGAGGGAATGAGTGCGTCGCGGTCTCCCGCCAGAAACAGCGTGGGCGTCTCCAGCCGGCCCAACTGCTCGCGCACGTCATAGGCCGCCAACATGCGAAGCCGGTTGAGGTATCCCTCACGCGTCGAGGCCCCGCGGAGTGACTGCGCCCGCTCGATGTCCGCGCGGGCCGTTGACGCGGAATGCAGCCGCTCGGCGGAAAACTGCTGGAGCCATCGGCTGAATTCCCAAGGCAGCAGCTTGAGCCCGCCGATCGCGACCTGCAGCTGCCACGGCACATGGTAGCTGGCGAACGAGTTGAGCACCACGAGGGACTTCGCCAACTCCGGATGCACAAGCGCAAAGTTCAGCGCCAGCGCGCCACCAAAAGACTCGGCCACCAGCGTTGCCGGTTCGCCCGAGGGTGACGTCTGCCGCACCACATCGGCCAGATCATGCACCAACTCGTCCATGTGCTCGGCGCTGTCCCGCAATCGGTACGTTGCCACCCGATGCGTTGGGGCAAGCCGAGGAATCTGCGAGAAGAACAGCTCCCCGGTGCCGTCAATGCCGGGCACGTAGATGAGCGGAGCGCCGGTCCCGTGCCACCGGAGCGACGGGTGCGTGAGCGAAGACACGGCGCGTGACGGGTACGCCGCTGGCTCACCCCCGCTGGGCGGAGTATGCTCACCAATCGGGGACGTATTCACGGAAGACGCACGCAACGGGGCATTCATAATGACGGTGATACCCGGGAGTACGGCTGAGGGGTTCGGGCCTCGACTTCGCATGCTGTGGGCGATGGTGTCCGTGGTGGTCTTTGAGACCACCGTTCTGGCAGTATCCGCGCTACCGGCCGTCGCGCTCTGGAGCTGGGGCGCGCGCCTGTCCACGGTGCCGCCCTGGGGCCGCGTGCTGTTCCTGGCCGCCCTCGCCATTCCCGGATATATCGTGTTCGCTTTGGGAGTACTCGGCTACTCGGCGTTCGGTGCCCGCCTGCTGGGCTGGCGTACGGCGCCCAATCTCGACGAGCCGCTGCGTGGCATGACCTGGCCAGTGCTCAACTGGGGTCGCTATATGATCTCCACGCACGTCGCCTCACAGTTCGCCGGGCCGGTGTTCCGCTCTACGCCGTTCTGGGCCATGTACATGCGCTGGAACGGCGCCCGTATCGGACGTGGCGTGTGGGTGAACAGTTTGAGTCTCATGGACCACAACCTGCTCACGCTCGACGACGAGGTGGTCATCGGTTCGGACACGCATATGTCCGGGCACACGGTGGAGCGGGGCATGCTCAAGACCGCCGCGGTATATGTGGGGCGCGGCGCGACACTCGGTGTTGGATGCGTAGTGGGGATCGGGAGCACCATCGGAGCCGGCACGGTGGTGGGAGCGCTCAGCGTGGTGCCCAAGGGGGCGGTACTGCAACCGCACGCCACCTACGCGGGTGCGCCTGCGGTTCGCCTGGCGGACACGCACCACGCTCACCAATAACGCCGCGCGCCGCGTCCGAAAGCGACTAGCGGAGACTGCTCTGCCCGAGCTCCCGCTCCACGGCCGCGACACGCCGCAGCACGGGTACGACACTGTCAGGGTTGAGCGAGATGGAGTCGATGCCGGCGCGCACCAGCAACTCCGCAAACTCGGGATAGTCGCTCGGCGCCTGCCCGCAGATGCCCACCTTGCACCCCACGGCGTGGGCTTCGCGGATCAGGAGCTCGATGGAGCGGGTCACCGCCGGATTGCGCTCGTCGAACAGCGCCGAAAGCGCCTCATTGTCACGATCGACGCCGAGGGTGAGTTGCGTGAGGTCATTGCTGCCAACACTGAAGCCGTCAAACCGGGCGCCGAACTCGCGCGCGAGAATCACGTTGCTCGGAATCTCGGCCATCACGTACACCTCGAGGTCGCGTTCACCGCGCACGAGGCCGTGCTTGGCCATTTCCGCGATCACGCGATCGGCCTCGTCGAGCGTGCGGCAGAACGGGATCATCACCACCACGTTCCGGAACCCGAACTGCTCGCGCACCCGCCGAATGGCCTGGCACTCGAGCCCGAAGCCGTCGCGGTACGCGTCGCTGTAGTATCGCGACGCACCTCGGAAGCCCAGCATCGGGTTTTCCTCGTGTGGCTCAAAGGCCGCTCCGCCCAACAGATTGGCGTACTCGTTGGTCTTGAAGTCACTGAACCGGACGATCACCGGATCCGGCCATTGCGAAGCCGCGATCGTTGCGATCCCTTCGGCCATGCGCGCCACAAAAAAGTCCGGGGCGTGCGCGTAGCCGGCGGTGACTTTGTCCACCTGTGCACGCACCTCCGCCGTGAGCGCGTCTGGGCGGATCAGCGCCATGGGGTGCACCTTGCACATGTGCTCAATCACGAACTCGATGCGCGCCAACCCCACACCGCTCGCCGGCAGGCGCCACCAGCGCATGGCCGCCTCGGGATCGGCGATGTTGAGCATCACCTGCGTACGCGTGGTGGGAAGGTCGCTGAGTTCAACCTGAGTTTCGTGATAGGCGAGTGACCCCTCATACACGTGACCGACAGGCCCATCGGCACAGGACACCGTGACCATGGCACCGTCAGGCACCGTGGTGGTGGCCGAGCCCGCTCCCACGATGGCCGCGATTCCGAGTTCGCGACTTACGATGGCGGCATGACTCGTCCGGCCACCGGCATCAGTCACGATGGCCGAGGCGCGCTTCATGAGTGGCACCCAGTCCGGATCGGTCATGCGCGCCACGAGAATCCCGCCGTCCTCGAAGCGGTCGGCGTCACGCATACTCTCCAGCACGAACGCCCGCCCCACGGCAATGCGTTGGCCCACGGCCACGCCGGTGGCGAGGAGCGGCCCCTTCTCGTCGAGTTCGAACGTGGTGAGCGTACTCGAGTCGTGGGAGCGCACGGTCTCCGGGCGAGCCTGCACGATGAACATTTCGCGCGTCTCGCCATCGAGTGCCCATTCGATGTCCATGGGCATGCCGTAGTGGGCCTCGATGCGGACACACGAGCGCGCCAGTTCGAGTACCTGGGTATCGTCGAGCACCAGCGCCTCACGCTCGGCGGGGCTCGTGTCGATGTTCACCGGGGTGCCAGCCGCGTCGAGCACCATCTTCACCAGCTTGGCTCCGCGTGACCGGCTGAGAATCGGCGTGTACGACGCTTCGCGGAGCAACGGTTTGAAAACACGCCACTCGTCGGGAGTCACGGTGCCCTTCACCACATTCTCGCCGAGCCCGTAGGCCCCGTTGATCTCGATCAGATTGCGGAAACCGGTTTCCGTATCGAGGGTGAAGGCGACTCCGGCGGCGCCACGATCGGAACGCACCATGAGCTGTACGCCCACCGACAGCGCCACCTTGAGATGGTCGAATCCGTTGTGGATTCGGTAGGTGATGGCCCGATCGGTGTAGAGGGATACGAAACAGTCCCGAACGGCCTCGAGGAGTGCACCGGCGCCCGCGACGTTGAGGAAGGTCTCCTGCTGTCCCGCGAAACTGGCCTCGGGCAAATCCTCAGCCGTGGCCGAGCTGCGCACCGCCACCGGCGGATTCTCACGTCCGGAGCGCCGACCCAGCTCCACGTAGGCGGCGCGCACCTGATCTGCGAGGTCGGCCGGCAGCGCGCCCGCATGCATGATCGCACGAATCGCCTGCCCCACCTCATGCAGCGGTGCACCGGCGGCCAACCGGGCCAGCTCCTCGCGCATGCGCGGCTCGAGCGCGTTGTGGGAGAGGAAGGCCCGGTATCCGTCGGCGGTGACCGCGAAGCCGCCGGGCACACGGATTCCCTCATCGACCAGGTGCGCGAGCATTTCCCCGAGGGAGGCGTTCTTGCCCCCCACCAGACCAACGTCGTTCCGCGAGACCGTCTCGAGCCATCGTAGCATGATACCAAGTTCCATGTACCGCGCCGCCGACACGAGAGGTATTGCCTGACAGCAGGACAGGATGCTGATGACACTGGGCGCGTCGTTTACGGTGTCGCCCGCGTGTGAGTGGTGCGGTCTGCTGCCGCGCCACGTAGCCCTCGTCCCCGGACGCCGTCGTCCCCGGACGCCGTCGTCCCCGACGTTGCAGCGGATGAACACCGCCTCAGAACCCAGCGCGCGACATCGATGCGCTGTGGACCCTTTGCCCACCATTCGCGAGTCTGCGCGGCATCACGCAGGAGATAGCCGGCGCACTTTCCGAGCCAACTCGGACGAGCCACTGTGCGTTTTGGTGGTGGCTGTTTCCGGCCACCAGAGATCCTCGCCCGCGGCCGGCGCGACGCTGCTGCACGAACCATGGCGCCGAGTTGGCGATGCACGTCCTGAACCGTGGCGATCGGTGGGGTCAAAGCCCGCTGGACCTGCAGTCGTCGCGAGGTGCCGTTGCGTCTTGGCCCGTGCTCGGCGGCGACTCGCGTTACGCTGCAATACTTGCGCTGTGGCGCGCCGCGACGGAAGAGCTCACTTGCGCTGTAAGTGGCTGTGAAGACATTGTTTACGAGCGCTCGCGATGGCCCAGGCTACGTGTGTTCTGCTGCGGCTTCACGCGACATAACCCCCCGCTCGCGGTGATTCCACGAGATACCGCTGTCTTTAGCGTGACGAGACTCAACTCCGGATCAATGAAGGCAGTCTTGCTGGTTGTGGCGCTGCTCGGGATCGCGACATCCCCGATGGCGGCGCAGGATATCACGGTACGCCGAGCGGACGGGTCAGAGCGCCAGCTGTCGACGACTGAGTTGGCCACGCTGCCGCGCATCGACGTTGAAGCGGCCGACCACGGCGTCACGGCGCGCTTCGAAGGTGTGGAGCTGCGCGCCATCCTGCAGCTCGCCGCCGCGGGTCCCACCGACTCGTTGCGCGGTCCCATGCTGCGACGCGTGGTGGTACTCATCGGCGCCGACGGGTACGCGGCCACCATCGCCTTGGCAGATCTGGATCCGGGCCTTGGCGCTCGGCGAGTGTACGTGGTCAGTCGCGCCAATGGGCAACCGCTCGCCGCGAACCAAGGGCCGTGGCGCGCGATCGTCGTGGGGGACGGACGCGCCGCACGGTGGGTCCGCCAACTCCAGCGCGTTGAACTCATTGATGTGCGATAGGATCGGCCACCCGGAATAAGGTCCGCGCCATGGGACTCCTGACGTTCAGCCTCAATCTCACCCTCGATGGTTGTGTCGACCACCAAGAGGGAATTGCAGACGACGAGACACACGCCTTCTTCACCCGTCTCATGGACGAAGCAGGCGCAATGCTGTGGGGCCGCGTCACCTACGAAATGATGGAGAGCTATTGGCCGGCGGTTGCTCGCGGAGACGTGGAAGCGCCGCCGGCGATTCGCGCGTGGGCAGTCAAGCTGGAAGCCAAACCCAAATACGTGGTGTCCTCCACGCGAACAGACTTTCCGTGGACCACCAGCCACCACATCGCCGGGGACCTGCAGACGGGAGTGCAGATGCTCAAGGACGCCACCCCTGCCGGCGTGCTCCTCGGCAGCGGCATGCTGGCTACTGAGCTGGACCGTCTGGACTTGATTGACGAATACAAGTTCCTCCTCCACCCCAGGGTCGCTGGCCACGGTCCGACCCTGTACGAACGAGGGCTGCCGTGTACGCGACGGCTCGAGCTGGTTTCCGCCACGCCGCTCAGCAACGGGGTGGTTGCCATGCACTACCAACGCGCCGATAGCCCGGTCCGGTGAGCCGGGGCTCGGCCGATCGCCCCGCGGAACTCCTGTGACAACCGTTGGATAGGTGCGTTCAGAACCGTGCGCTCCCGAACCAAATCTCTCAGTCTTTCGGAGTCTAGGTGTCAGACGAAGCAACCCCAGATCGATCAGCGGAAGATCGGCGGATCGATGAGAACGCTGACGGTCGTTGGTGGCGATGGGGACCGTACCTCAGCGAACGACAATGGGGCACCGTACGCGAAGATTACAGCGCCAACGGGACCGCATGGGAGTACTTCCCTCACGACCATGCGCGCAGTCGCGCGTATCGATGGGGCGAAGACGGGCTGGCCGGTTTCAGCGATATCGCGCAGGAGATCTGTGTCTCGCTGGCCCTGTGGAATGGTCGTGACCCGATACTCAAGGAACGGCTCTTCGGTTTGACCAACACCGAAGGCAACCATGGTGAGGACGTCAAGGAACTGTACTACTATCTCGACGCGACGCCGTCTCACTCGTACCTCCGGATGCTGTACAAGTATCCGCAGGAGGCCTTTCCGTACGACACGCTGATACAGGAGAACGCACGCCGCGGCATCGATGATGGGGAGTTCGAGCTCGTAGACACGGGCATCTTCGACACGCAGCGGTACTTCGATGTGGTCGTGGAATATGCCAAGGCGTCGCCGGATGACATTCTCATGCGCGTGACCGTGCACAATCGCGGCCCTGACGCGGCCACGTGTCACGTCATGCCTCAAATCACGCTGCGGAACACGTGGTCGTGGGACCACGATGTGCGCCGACCCAACATGTCGCGCACCGATGCGGCATCGCTCCTGATCTCGCGGCCGGAGCAAGCGCCCGTTCATGTGCACGCCGACGGATCCCCCACACTGCTCTTCACAAACAATGAGTCAAACAGCGCGCGGCTCTGGAACAGCGCGGACTCACACGAACGCCATGTAAAGGATGCGTTCCACGCCGCAATCATTGAACAGCGTCAGGACGCGGTGAATCCAGCAGAAGAGGGCACCAAAACAGGTGTACTTCACGAGTTGCACGTTCCCTCAGGCGAGTCACGCGTGGTGCGGATGCGTCTGACCAATGCGGAGGGGAAGCGTCCGTTTCACGCCTTCGATAGTACGGTTGATCGGCGTCGCGCGGAAGCCGACCGCTTTTACGAGCGACTGCATGGATCGCTCGATGCCGATGCGCGCCTCATCCAGCGTCAGGCCTGTGCCGGGCTGATCTGGAGCAAGCAAGCATACCGCTTCGACGTGCGCCGATGGCTGGATGGCGATCCGGCTCAGCCGGCGCCTCCCGCCGAACGACGTCACGGACGAAACAATACCTGGGGACACTTTGACACGTTTGAGATCCTGTCGATGCCGGACGCATGGGAGTATCCGTGGTTCGCTGCGTGGGATCTGGCGTTTCACACCATTCCCCTGGCCCGCCTCGATGCCGCGTTTGCGAAACACCAGCTCGATGTGCTGACTCGCGAGTGGTACCTGCATCCCAATGGCCAGATGCCGGCGTACGAGTGGGCCTTCAGTGACGTGAACCCGCCCGTCCATGCCTGGGCAACGTGGCGCGTCTTCCAGATTGACCGGGAGCAACGTGGCGATGCCGGAGATCTGGCGTTTCTTGAGCGCGTCTTTCACAAGCTGCTGCTCAACTTCACCTGGTGGGTAAATCGCAAGGACGCCGATGGGCGGAATGTGTTCCAGGGCGGTTTTCTCGGGCTCGACAACATCGGTCTCTTTGATCGCAGCGCGCCGCTACCGATCGGCGGACATCTCCATCAGTCTGACGGCACCAGTTGGATGGCGATGTATTCGCTCAACCTGCTGCAAATCGCACTCGAGCTGGCGCTGCACAATCCCGTGTACCAGGACATCGCCACCAAGTTTTTTGAACACTTCCTCGCGATTGCCAAGGCCATGACAGACATGGGTGGTGACGGCGTGGGTTTGTGGGATGAAACGGACGAGTTCTACTACGATATCCTGCACCTCACCGACGGACAGCGCATACCATTGAAGGTGCGCTCCATGGTGGGATTGATTCCGCTCTTCGCCGTTGAAGTCATCGACGATTCAGTGCTGCAGGCACTGCCGGAGTTTGCGCGTCGCCTGAACTGGTTTCTGGAGCAACGCCCCGATCTCGCGCGGCTGGTGTCCCGTTGGCAGGAACCCGGTAGGGGACAGCGCCATCTGTTGTCTCTCCTGCGTGGCCACCGCATGAAGCGCCTGCTCGCGCGCATGCTCGATGAAACCGAGTTCCTCGCTCCTCATGGCGTTCGCGCGCTGTCCAAGGCCCACCAGGACCAACCCTACACGGTGACGCTGGGAGAGACGTCGCACACGATTCAGTACGAGCCTGGCGAGTCACGCACTCGGTCGTTCGGCGGCAACTCCAACTGGCGGGGGCCTATTTGGTTTCCGGTCAACTACTTGCTCATCGAGTCGCTGCTCAAGTTCCACAACTATTACGGCGATGAGTTCCGCATTGAATACCCCACGGGTTCAGGCCACTTCACCACGATACGGGAAGTTGCGGAAGAGCTGGCGAGGCGCCTTACCTCGCTCTTCCGGCCGGATGCCAGTGGTCACCGCCCGATATTTGGTGACGACGCGCCTTATCACATCGACCCGCATTTTCGCGACCTGCTGTTGTTCCATGAGTTTTTCCACGGCGACAATGGACGTGGGCTCGGCGCGTCGCACCAAACCGGATGGACCGCCTTGGTCGCCGAGTTGCTACCGCTTGCGTCGCGGGAACCAACAGTTTCTGAGCCGCCCGCATCATGACTGACAAAAACTCTTTGCCAAGCGTTCCCAGCTCGATCCTCGTCGTCGACATCGGAGGCTCACGACTCAAAATGCTCGTGACCGGTGAGACGGAGCAACGCGATGTAGAATCCGGCTCCAAGATGACCGCGGCGCAGGCCGTTGAGGCCATTCATCAACTCGCCGCCGGATGGCAGTACGACGCGGTGGTGATCGGATTTCCGGGACCGGTGAATTGCAACGTACCCACGAAGGAGCCGACAAACCTGGGGCGGGGATGGAAAGGGTTCGACTTCGGCCATGCCTTCCCTTGCGCCGTCACGGTCGTGAACGATGCGCTGCTGCAGGCTGTGGGGAGCTACGAGGGCGGACGCATGCTCTTTCTTGGCCTCGGGACGGGCCTTGGCTCCGCCTTGATCCTCGACGACGTCGCGCACCCACTCGAACTTGCTCGACTGCCCTATCGCAAAAAGCGTTCCTTCGAGGACTATCTCGGTGCCGACGGCCTCGATCGGCTGGGGCCGAAAAAATGGAACAAGCGGGTGCACGACGCGGTCCAGCGGCTGCGAGATGCCTTGCTGGTGGAGGACATCGTGATTGGTGGCGGCAATGCGTCAAAGATCGAGACGCTGCCGGACGGATCGCGACTCGGTTCCAACGCACAAGCCTTTCTCGGTGGCTTTCGTCTCGCCGGAGCGGACGCGATTCGACTCTGTTCGGAGGAAGCCCGTCCGCACGGCTCGTCACGGCCGCCAGACTGACCGCCGGCTTACACCACAATGCCCAGCTGCTGCCCGTACGCCCGATACGGTTCATGAAGTTGAACAGCGCTACTACCATGACGGTGTCCATCATCGCCTGCTCTGGCCAGCCGGCATTCAGGATCGCCTGCGCCAGCGAGAAACCGTAGCACTCCGCATACACAGTATGCGCACTCCCGCAGGACTCGCAACCGTTCAATCCAGACACAGGCGCGGCAATGAGCTCGCGTTCGCCGATGGCAAGCGGGCTCTCGGCTCAGAGGACGGCGTCGGGCGCGTCAAACAGTGCTGGCCAGGCGCTCGGGAAGGCGCGCAGCACATCAACGAGATTGGGTTCGGGCGGCAGCGAAGGGACCATGGTGTTCTGGACGCTGGTTTGTGGGAAGAAGCGGCCTACGGCTGCGGTGGCTGGCGGAAAGGCAGAGGAGGGCGCTCAGGAGCAGTGCCACGCCACCGGCGAGCAGATGATGGACTAGCTGTGAAGCGACAGGATAGTTCACACTTGCACCGGCGGACAGGAACTGTTCACCGGGCTGGTGGCGCACTCTCGTTGGCCGAGGCGACGCTCAGGGCGCGGACGGCCGCCAGGCCCGCCCCCCCCGCAACGAGTGCTCAGAACCGCCGATACGTGTCCCGCAGTGTTGAACCATTGAGCAGATGCTGCGATGATACTTGCCGGTACCGTCACCTCGGCGACGATGGCGGTATACGAACACCAACAATTCAGCGGAGTGGGACTCATGCGCATTGGTATGGTCGGACTTGGACGAATGGGCGCCAACATGGTGCGCCGCCTCATGCGGGACGGCCACCAGGCAGTAGGCTTTGATCGGTCGCCCGACGCGGTGGCAGCGCTGGTAGCGGAAGGCGCTGAGGGCGCCGCGTCCTTCGCCGATCTGGCACGTGAACTCTCCACGCCTCGCGTAGTCTGGCTGATGGTCCCAGCGGGAGTGGTTGACTCGACCATAGCCGATCTGATTCCGCACCTCTCACCAGACGATATCATCGTGGATGGTGGAAACTCCCACTATGTGGACGACATCCGTCGCGCGAAGGAGCTCGCCGCTGCCGGGCTGCACTATGTGGACGTGGGCGTAAGCGGTGGGGTGTTTGGGCTGGAGCGCGGCTATTGCCAGATGATCGGCGGCGAACAGAAGATCGTGGCGCACCTTGAGCCGGTCTTTGCATCACTCGCGCCGCCCACAGATTCGGCGCCGCCAACACCCGGTCGCCAACCCGGCATCGGGACCGCAGACCATGGCTATCTGCACTGCGGACACGCTGGCGCCGGGCACTTCGTGAAGATGGTGCACAACGGTATCGAATACGGCATGATGGCAGCGTACGCCGAGGGGTTGGGCATTCTGCAAAGCGCCAACATTGGACGCGCTGATCAGAAGCATGATGCCGAAACGACACCGCTGGGAAACCCCGAACACTACCAGTATGACTTCCCGCTCGATCAGATTGCGGAGCTGTGGCGCCGCGGAAGCGTGATCACCTCGTGGCTGCTTGATCTCACGGCGCAGGCGCTGCTCAAGTCGCCTGATCTAACGGAGTATGCTGGCCGCGTTTCCGATTCCGGCGAGGGTCGTTGGACCATCAAGGCGGCCATCGACGAGGCGGTGCCGGTACCGGTGCTCTCGGCGGCGTTGTTCTCCCGATTCGCCTCACGTGGTGAAGCCGACTATACGAATCGTGTCCTCTCGGCGATGCGTGCAGGGTTCGGCGGTCACTCGGAGAAAAAATGAGACCCACACCCAAATCTTTCCGGCCATGCAAAGCATGGTAGAGGCCGGCGTGCTTGACGTGCCGGTGATTGGCGTGGCACGCGATGGTTCATTGGAAGCGCTGAAAAGGCGCGCCGGCGAGAACGTGACCAAGCACGGCGGTGGTATATACCCGGTGGCGTTTCCCAAACTCATGCAGCTGATGCGTTACGTGGAAGGCGAGTACACGATGCCGGAAACGGTGGACCGACTGAAGGACACGCTTGGAGACGTGACGAATCCCTTGCACTACTTTGCCGTACCGCAAACCCTGTTCGAGACAGCCATCGAGCAGCCAAGCCGGGGCGACAAGAACGCCAACGTCCGGCTGATGTTGGAGAAACCATTCGGAACCGATCTGACGTCAGCGAAGCGTTTGAACGCGATCCTGCATGGTTCCTTCGGTGAACATCAGATATTTCGGATTGATCATTGTCTCGGAGGAGAAGCCGTACAGAACCTCGTGTTTTTCCGCGTCGCCAACACGTTCCTCGAACTCATCTGGAATCGACAGTTCGTCGAGAACGTGCAGATCACGATGGCGGCGCGCTGGCTCGGACATCCGCCCAGAGTCGGCGCTGCATTTCTGCTGGATACGGCGTTGGCTAGTGTGCTTGGCAGCCACCGTGAGGATTGTGTCATCCGTCAGTGGAACGAGATCTGTCATGTCCCTGCCGAAGCTACGGGCCTTTGGGTCGCAGTTCGTCGTCTTCAGCGACTATTCGCGGCCTATGCTTCGGCTGTCGGCATTGATGGAACTGCCAGTGATCTACATCTACACGCACGACTCGATCGGCGTTGGCAAAGATGGCCCAACGCAGCAGCCAGTGGAGCAAATCGCATCGCTCCGCGCCATCCCGGGGCTGCACGTGTTTCGGCCAGGCGACGCCAATGAGGTCGTTGAAGCGTGGCGTGCCATTGTACCGCTTCGGCACGAACCGGTGGCGCTGATCCTGTCGCGGCAGGCGTTGCCGACACTTGACCGCGAACGCTATGCGTCGGCCGCCAGACTGCATCGTGGAGGCTATGTCCTGTCCAGTGCGCCGGGCGGCGATCCGCAGGTGATTCTGATCGGGACGGGAAGCGAGGTGGCGCTGTGTGTCGAGGCACACGAGCGACTGCTGGCGGAGGGTATACGCAGCCGAGTGGTGAGTCTGCCTTGCTGGGAGCTGTTCGAGAAACAGTCAAAGGATTGTCGCAACGCCGTGCTTCCTCCGTCGATAACGGCTCGTGTTGCCGTGGAACAAGCGTCTACCTTTGGGTGGAAGCGGTACACGAAAGCCACGGGGAGCGTTGTCGGCATGCGCACCTTCGGCGCCTCGGCACCGCTCGCCCAACTACTCACGAAGTTTGGATTCACTGCGGACGCCGTGGTGGCCTCTACCAAGGAGCTGTTATGAACTCTTTCCAACTTTGGGAGCGCTACCGGGCGCATCTCTGCGTGATCGAATCGCTTGGCATCTCGCTCGACATCTCGCGCATGCGATTCGACGACGGCTTTCTGGATCGCATGGCCACGCCCATGGCCAACGCATTTGCTGACATGCAGGCACTCGAGGGCGGCTCCATCGCAAACCCTGATGAAGGACGCATGGTGGGCCACTACTGGCTGCGTGCTCCCGAACTGGCTCCGGAGCCAGCGCTGGCTGACGTGATCATCAGCACCCAGCAACG
Source organism: Gemmatimonadales bacterium (assembly GCA_038259155.1). Lineage (GTDB taxonomy): Bacteria > Gemmatimonadota > Gemmatimonadetes > Gemmatimonadales > Gemmatimonadaceae > JAABRT01. The sequence continues at coordinate 10,101 of JBBSPE010000002.1, read as the reverse complement.
CATTCACCAGTTCGTTGCGGCGGTGCATGGCGGGAGGATCTGCCCTGAACGTGGTGGGCGCTTCGAGCAACTGCTGGTGATCGGAATCGGTGGATCGGCGTTGGGACCGCAGTTTATTGCCGACGCGCTGGGTACCCACGCCGACCGGCTCCAACCACATTTTTTCGACAATACTGACCCCGATGGCATGGCGCGCGTGATTGCGCGCCTCGGTGACCGACTGGCCAACACGCTCACGCTCGTGATCTCCAAATCAGGAGGGACCAAAGAGACGCGCAACGGCATGCTCGTGGCCAGCGCTGCGTATCAAAAAGCTGGTCTGCGTTTCGCACCGCACGCGGTGGCGGTCACCGGTGAGGGCAGCGAGCTGCACAAGACTGCGACGGCAGGCAGCTGGCTCGACGTGTTCCCGATGTGGGATTGGGTTGGCGGACGAACTTCTTTGTTCTCCGCCGTTGGCTTGCTGCCGGCCGCGCTCCAGGGCATTGAGATCGATGCGCTGATTGATGGGGCCCGCGCAATGGACGTGGCCACGCGGCAAACCACGGTCGCGAGCAACCCCGCGGCGCTGCTCGCGCTCATGTGGCATCACGCGGGCAATGGTCGCGGCGCAAAAGATATGGTGGTGCTGCCATACAAAGATCGTCTGTTGCTCTTTTCACGATACCTGCAGCAGCTGGTCATGGAGTCGATTGGAAAGGAACGCGATCTGTCGGGCGCTATCGTGCATCAGGGAATCGCCGTCTACGGCAACAAGGGGTCGACCGATCAACATGCCTACGTGCAACAGCTTCGCGACGGCGTGCACAACTTCTTTGTGACCTTTGTCGAAGTGCTCACGGATCAGGACGGCCCGCCGTTGCAGGTTGAACCGAATGTGACATCCGGCGACTACCTGCTGGGCTTCATGCTTGGCACACGCGAAGCGCTGCACCAGAATGCGCGTGAATCCATCACTCTGACCTTGCCGGATGTCAGCCCGCGCTCGGTGGGTGCGCTGATCGCCCTGTACGAGCGCGCCGTTGGATTGTACGCGTCGTTGGTGAATGTGAACGCATATCACCAGCCAGGCGTCGAAGCAGGCAAAAAGGCCGCCACGGCGGTGCTGGACGTTCAACAGGAGGTGCTCCTTGCCTTGCGTGCTACAACGGCGCCGCAGACGGCAAACCAGATCGCGGCTGCCGCAGGTGTGCCTGGTCAAGCAGAAACCGTGTTCAAGATTCTTGAACACTTCGCCGCAAACGAGCGGCTGAGCCGCACGGGCGGAGCAACTCCAACCGATGCGACGTACTCTCACGCACGTCCCCTGTGAGGCTCAGGCGTCCGCCGACCTGTTCCTCCCTGTGTACGGGCGCACGGGTGGCGAGGATGGTTACGTCAGCATCGAAGTCTCCCCACGTCTGGCGCACGACACGGCCGGCAGATTGGCTGAAGCGCGCCGTCTGTGGGCAACGGTGGCACGTCCCAATCTGATGGTGAAGATCCCCGCTACGCTGGAGGGCCTTGGCGCGATTGAGGCGGCGATTGCCGATGGGATCAACGTCAATGTGACGCTCATCTTTTCTCCCGAACGCTACGCCGCCGCAAGCGACGCATATATGGCCGGCCTGCAGAAGCGAGCCGCCGCGGGCGGCAAGCTGGACCAAATCGCGTCAGTGGCGAGTTTCTTCGTGAGCCACCTGGACGGCGTGGTGGACCCCTTGCTCGAGGCGCAGCTAGCGGCTGGTGCGGCCGAGGCAAGCGCAGGGTAGGCAACGCTCGGGAAATCAGCGATTGCCAACGCAAAACTTGCGTACGTGCGGTTTGCGGAAGTTTGCGACGGCGCGGAGTTCGCGGCGCTCGCGGCCAAAGGAGCGCGTCGGCAGTGACCGCTGTGGGCCAGCACTGGCACGAAGAATCCGAGTTTTCCCGACGTGTATTATGTGGACGCACCAGCTACGCGCTGGCACGCGCCCTGTCAGCACGCCGCACATGGCGCAGGCGCGGCGCTCACCAGCGTGAGTCACCCCGCCGTGCTCCCGCGTCCCGCTGTCTGCTTCGATCAGTTCACCTTGGGGCGGCCACTCTGTTTGCGTCCGCTCTGCAACACGACCACCTGCAACCAGAGGGCTTCCCCCACTGACCATGCCTGAAATGGGCAGCCGCGCGGTGTGTGCGGCGCATCGCCATCGGCAATCTCGCCTACAAAGCCCGGCGCAGACTGATCGTAGTGCGCGATCATCGGGGCAAGAAACCGGCCAGCCGCCGCACGCTTCGCGGCTGTGCTACCACCGCGAACCCGCACCCACGCGTCCACGAACGCACCGGTGAGCCATGGCCATACGGTGCCCTGATGATATGCACCATCACGGTGGCGAACGTCCCCCTCATACACCCCGACGTATTCCGCTTCGTGTGGTGCCAACGAGCGCACCCCCGCATCGGTCCACAGATCCGCTTCAACCCGATTCACAATGAGGCCTGCCCGCGCACCGCTGATCACCGTCCACGGCAAACCTCCAACCGCCAGCAACTGATTCGGGCGCACTGAGGCATCGATCTGTCCGAGCGTGCCGTTCACGTCGATGACGTCATTCAGGCAGTTGGTTGCGTCATTCCAGAAGCGACTTTCAAACACGGTGGTTGCGCGTTCAGCGACCGCAGCCATCGTCTCATCCCAGCGAGACGCGACATGCAAGGCATTGATCCAGAGCGCCTGTACTTCGACAGGCTTGCCGATACGCGGTGTGACAACCCAGTCGCCGACCTTTGCGTCCATCCATGTCAGTTGTACTCCCGGCACGCCAGCCGCCAGCAGTCCATCCTCGTCCTCACGAATTCCGTATCTGGTCCCCCGACGGTATCCATCGACAATCGCCCCAACCGCATCGCCGAGTGTCTGCAACTCGTGACTGGTCACCGACCCATCTGATTCGGTGGCTCGCAGAAACAGTTCAACCGCCACCACATACCAGAGCGCCGCATCAACCGAGTTGTATTCGGGTGCTGCGCCAAAGTCGGCGAACCGATTCGGCAGCAAGCCGGCGCTGACGTGCCGAGCCCACTCGAGAAGAATGGCGTGCGCATCATCATGGCGATCGGTTGCGAGACAGAGCCCCCGAAGCGAGATGAAGGTATCTCGACCCCAATCGGTGAACCATGGGTAGCCGGCAAGAATGGAGCGACCGTCGCCGCGTTGCACGACGAACGCATCCGCTGCGCGGTGGAGCGGCGTTGCGAATGCGCCGCGCCGCTCGCGCTCGCGTTGGGTCACGTCTTGCCACAGCACGACAGGCTCATCGATCGTGATGGCACTCGCACCTTCCGTATTGCTGCAAAACGCGAGCAACGCGTCGTGGCCGTCCAGCGCAAACCGGAACGTTCCAGGTGAGGCAAGGTCCTCCAGGAAGTCAAGACCCCGGGCGCGCTCCTCCTCGTACTCAAAATCACGATACCAGTGTGGATCCGCGGTGAAGGAGCCGGTCGTGATCGCGGTGACGGCCGGCAGTCCGTGGTACGGTCGCCAATCGAGGCGCGAACCCTCAACTGTCGCTCGCCAATCAAACACGTCATTCGCGTGCGTCAGAGCATGCGTATCACGCACCGCGAAGAATGGACGCACAACCAACCGCGCGTCCATTGGCCGAATGAGACGCCACGCGAGCATCACCAAGGGTGATCCGTGCCGCATCACCAACTCCTGAGTCACCTCAACGCCGTTCGGCAATCGATATCGCCACGTTGGCCATGGCACGGCGGAAAAATCTACCAAGCGCGACACACCATCCGGCGATGCGATGCCACCATGATACTGCTGCGTGCTCAGCGCAAACTGACCGTCGGCAGTCTCGATCCAGACATCGAGGCCACTGACCAGCGTAAACCGTTCGGTCGGCGGCGTCCGAGCCACCGTCAGCAGCGCGTGATAACGACGGGTGCGCACAGCATCGGCACGCCCCATCGCGTACCCACCGAGGCCGTCGGTCTCCAGCCATTCCGCCGCGGGGTTCATCGAAGGGGCCCCGGCAAGTGTATCGACTTGGTTGAGTCGGTGTTGTTCATCACTTTTCACAAGTGAGCTCCGCGATTGATCTGTCCTCGCAGGGGGTACATGGGGGTGCTCAACGATTCGCCGCTACTCCACGAGTCAGTCTGGCGTGATCGCGCTGGTTCTGGAGCCGTACGATGCGTCGGCGCGTGGTGCCGCTCCACGTCCAGCCTGCCGAGCGAGCCCCGTCAAGTGCTTGCCCGCTGACACTGCACACCAGCGTCAGCACGGCTGCAAGACCGAACCAGCTGCGCCTGACGTCAAGTCTCGAAGACATGGTCGTCACTCCTGCTTTCCTCTGTTCCGAGCCTCGCAATCACCGATCGCCGTCATCGGCGCAAACTCGCCCTGCGGAATCGATCACCATACCTCGCAGCTGTTGCGCTTCGGTCACTGCAGCAGGGCTGCAACGGGGCAGAACAGTCAGGCGCTCCGATCCAGCGTGACGAGCAACTCATCCAGTTGATCAAACGTCTCGAACATCGCCTCGGCCGCTCCGGTGCCGGCAGCGTCAAGTGCCTCCTTGGACGGATACGTCTCGGTCAGCACCAACAGCGTCCGGCCGTCCTGCTCTTTGAAAGCAACCGTCGTCACCGACCCGCCCTCGTCGCCTTCGTCATTCGACCACGCGAGGCGCGAGTACGGCTCTACGTCGACGTAGGTGCCGAAAAACGCCGCCGGCTCGGGCGCGCCGACGTCGAATTCCAATCGGTACGTGCCGCCGACACGAACATCCAACACGCAGGACAGCAGGGTCATGCCCATCGACTTGGGCACCCACCAGCGCCTGAACAGCTCCGCGTTGGAAAATGCCTCGAACACGATGCGCGCAGGTCCGTTGATGGTGCGCGAGACAACGACTTCGCGGTCAGACGTCCGTTCCACCGTGGTGCGGGGCTTGGCGGGGCCCGGCTGACTCTCTGTTTCTGCGTTCATCACTCGTCTCCCTTCCGTGTGAGTTCTGCGACTACCCGGTCCAACTCGTCAAAGCGTTCGTCCCAGCGCCGGCGGTACCGCTCAAGCCACGCCGTCTCTTCCTCCAATCGTCGCGGCCCCAGCTGGCAGGTTCGTACGCGTCCGATCTTTTTCGTGGTGACGAGCCCCGCTTTCTCCAACACGCCGACGTGCTTTTTCATGCCGGTAAGCGTCATAGCGAACTGCTCGGCGAGCTCCGTGATCGACGCGTCGGTGCGTGCGAGCTGCTCTACGACGCCGCGTCGAGTGGCGTCCGAAAGTGCAGCGAACGAGGTATCAAGTCGCGATGTGTTAAACTGAACCATATGGTTCAGTAATTAGTGCCAGCGTTCGCGGTCCGCAATGGGGGGACGCGAATCACTGCTGACGCCGTCATCCTGTACGCGCGCCGCCGCACATCGTGTAGCGTGCGACTGCCGATTTGTGCGGCCTCAGCTCGGCTGAACGGGATTCCCGCGGGTGGCAAGCACGAACAACCCGGTGCCGACCACCAGAATCAGGCCGAGCATCTGGAATGCCTCAGCGCTGGCGTGGCTGGCCACCCACAAGGTCGAGAGCGCCGAGAGCACGGCAACGGGCAGATGCCAGAATGGGGACTTTGCGCGGTCCCGGTGCTCGAGCACGGGCAATGCCAGCGAGGACAGCAGATACATCACGAGGCGCGACAAGGTGCTCGCGACAGCCAGCGCGGCAAAACCGCCCCACAGGCTGAACACGATGGCCGCGCCGCCATAGAACAGGATCGACACATCCGGCGTTTGGAATTGCCTGGACACATGCGAGAACGCACGGGGCAGTGTGCCCAGTTCGGCCATGCCGAAGGTCATGCGCGGCGTCGCGATACCGGCACCCAAGGTGTTGGCACTGATGGAAAATGCAGCGGCGAGAGAAATGGCGATCACGCCGGCCTGGCCCATCACGTTTCCTGCAGCCGCAGCAAGCGCGCTCTCGTCACCGGTCACGGTTGGCGCGATGGCGAGATAGGCCCAGATCACCAGCATGTACAGCAGCGTCACCGCGGCCAGCGAGGTGACCAGTGCCAACGGGATGTTGCGTGCGGGATTTCGCGTTTCACCTGCGGCAAACGTCGCGTTCTCAAACGCCATATACGCATAGAACGTGAGCAAGACGACGCTCTCAAACTCGCTGAACCGGGGCAGACTGAACCCGACCGCCGGATCGCGGGTGGCAAGGCCAACAGTCACAAGCACGAGAAGCGGGGTGATCTTCACCGCCGTCATCACGCCGAGCGTTCCAACCGAGGTGCGCATGCCTACCAAGTTCACGATCGTCGTGAACACGAGAAAGCCGATCACCGCGGCCGCTTTGAGCGTGGGATCGTTCAGGACCGGAAAGAGGACCGTGAGATAGGCGACCGATACCTTCGTATTCGCGGCCACTGCGACCACGCCGGACGCATAGCGCGTCCAGCCCGCCTGAAACCCGAAAAATCGGCCAAAGGCTGCGCTGGTATAGAGCACCGGCCCACCGTTGCGATCAAACCGGGTGGAAAGGATCGCGAAGACCAGCGTCAACGGCAGAATCAGCACCGCGCCAAACAGCATCATCCACGGCGCAAAACTGCCCACGGCGGCAACCATGATTGCCGGCAAGGCGAAAATGCCCGAGCCGATCATGCCATTTACGGGGAACAGCGCGGTTCCCCAGAAGCCTACCGTGCGCGGAAGCGCCTCGGTCGTCACCGCGGCAACGCGTAGGCCACAATCTCTGACGGCTGCCCCGCGCCCGTGGTCGCGAACACCACGTACTGCCGACCCTCGTGCAGGTACGTCATCGGAATACCGGTCTGGGTGCCGCTCGGAATGTCCAACCGCGCAATGCGTGCACCGGTGCGCTTGTTCAACACCCAGAAATTGCCGGTCCCGTTGGTGCCCTCACCCGCGAACAACAACGTGCGCGTGACCAGCAGTCCCGCGCGCGAACTGCGTCCGGTATTCGGAATACTCTCCGGCGGCAGTTTGAGCCGCTCAGCTACCGCGGGTGGTGTGTCGCCGTTGGGCACCATCCACGCGTGGTCGCCGGTGCTCAGATCTATTGCGGTGATGCGGCCCCAAGGTGGCTTCACAATGGGAACACCGGGCGCAATCTGACCGCGGCCGCCACCGGCGATGTAGTTCATGTCGGACATGGTGCCGCCGGCCACGAGCGAGAGAAACGACGGCGCCGTCACCGACGGGATGTACAGAAATCCTGTCTCCGGGTCCAGCGCGCCACCTTCCCAGTTGGCACCACCCGTCGCCGCCGGCAACGTGATCGTGCCCTTCGTGCTGTCGGCCGCGGTCTGCAATGAGGGTGGCGAATAGAGTGGTCCCCAGCGGAACTGGCTCGCGATTTCCCTGGCCTGCCTGAAAATCTCCGGCGTGAAGTCGAGCAGGTCCGCCTCGCTGAAACCCTGTCGTTCAAACGGTGCGGGTTTGGTGGGAAACGGCTGCGTTGGGCTGTACCACTCGCCGGGCGCGTCGCCCTTGGGCACCGCACGCTCCTCAATGGGCCAGATGGGTTCACCGGTGATCCGATCGAGCACAAACACAAACCCCTGCTTGGTAATCTGCGCGACGATGCGCCGCGCTCGGCCCTCGATCGTCACGTCGGCGAGAATCGGCGCATTGGGGTTGTCCCAGTCCCAGATGTCGTGATGGATGGTCTGGAAATGCCACACGCGTTTGCCCGTGCGCGCGTCGAGCGTGAGGATGCTCGTGGAGAAAAGATTGTTGCCCGGGCGATGCCCGCCGTAGTAGTCGCCCGTCGCGGCTTCCGTGGGGAGGTAGACGTAGCCAAGCTCCGCGTCCCACGAAATTTGTGCCCACACTGCGGCGTTGCCCGAGTAGGCCGACGAGCCCTCCAGCCATGTCTCGTTGCCAACCTCGCCGGCTTCCGGAATGGTGTGAAACGTCCAGAGCAGACGTCCGGTGCGCGCGTCAAAGCCCCGCACGTCGCCGGGTATGTTCACCTTGGACGGCGGACGCAGCCCCACGTGCAGTGCGGCGCCCACGACCAGCACGTCGCCAATGACGGCAGCGGGCGAGCTCGCCCCAATCGAACCATCCGGAGCCACGCCCTCGCGTGTGCGGAGATTTTCCTGCAGGTCCACGACGCCGTTGCGACCGAAGCCCTCGATTGCGTGGCCGGTCGCAGCATCGAGCGCGACGAGCTGATAGCCCGGTGTCACCACATAGATGCGATTGTCGCCGTTCCCGTCCGACCAGTAGGACACACCACGTCCGGAGTTCACGCGCGGCGCGCCCTCCAGCCGCGCACCCTCATCTATGCGCCATGTCCAGATCGTCTCGCCGGTCGCTGGGTCGATGGCCACGACGCTGCGATGCATACCGGCGGTGGCGTACAGCATGCCGTTCACAAAAATTGGCGTGGTCTGGCTCGCGGCGAGCGGGTTCGGCCCCTGATTGCGCCCGCTCCATCGCCACGCGACTTCGAGCGACTCGGCGTTGGTCGAGTCAATCTGATCGAGGGTGGAGTAGCGCGTGTGCCCCGGATCGCCGCCGTAGACGCGCCACTCGGCGCCGGTGCCCTGTTGCGCGCCTGACAGGGCCGGGAGCACCATTGCGGCAAAGAGGACGGCCACGCTCGGCCGGATCGTGAAGGGTCGCGCCATCAATTGCTCCAGACGTTCAGAAGGTGAGTCGAATGCGCCTCCAAGCTGTGGTCACGGTGGCGTGTTCGCTAGGGCGCAGCGCATGCTGACGGAATGCCGGCGACTTGCCGAATGCATGCCGAATACATGCCGAAGATGCGCGATGTCTTCCGCTCAGCCGACTTCGGTGCAGATTCTGCGTCATGCACTGTGCTGCGCCCACTCACCTGCAAACCACGCGTTCGACCTCAGCCGTTCAACGCTGGTGGCTGTCCACGCTGTTGCTCGCCGCCGTGATACTGGCCTCTGCAGTACCGCTGGCCGCGCAATCGCACGAACACGCCGCCCAATTACCAGCGCGCGACGCGCGGCTCGAACTCGTGCTCGGTGGTCCGCACGTGATGCTCTATCACAGCGGATATCTCGACCTCGGCGAGGATCAGGTCTCGGGCCTGCAGGAGCTCCGGCGCACCGTCTGCGATGCAGAAGTCGTGTATGCGGAACAGTCGGCGGTACGGCGAACGCAGCTTAGCGATCTGCTTGGCGATGCGGCACCGCTTCCTCCGCTTTCCCCCGGACAGTCGCCCTCGGCCGCGCCGTCGTCGGCGCTGCACGAGGCCATGGCCGGGCTCGCGAGCGCAGAGTCGGCGTGGTTGACGGCATTGATGCGCGCCCGGCGCGACGCGCTTTCGCTGCTCTCGGTGTCACAGCGCGCGCAGCTGGTGGCGCTGCGTGAGCATTGGGCACGCGAAGCCGAGGTGATGATTGAAGACGCCACGCGTCCCGGACAGCGCGGGCATCCCGGCACGCAGATCCCGATTCGCGTGCCCGGGATGGTGGTGGGGGCAACGACGCTGCTGCCCTACTGCGAAGCGTTGCACGGACCGTCGCTGCATATCAGCATGCCGCCGCCGCGCTGAGGCGCGGGCCGTTCGGCGACGGTCAGTTGGTGACCGTCACCTTCACGAATCCGTTCGTCCAGCAGCACTGTTGTCCCGGCGCGCTGTCCGTGATGCCGAAGTTGTCCACGCGCACGCGCAGCATGTACTCACCGGGTGCACTGAAGCGCACCGACGTGGCCGCCTCGCCGCCGCCGGGTGCGGTCTTTGCCGCGCGTGGCTCGAATTCCACGTCGCCCGGTCCCTGATGTTTGAACCAGCTCAGGTTCACGGGAATCGGCTCCCGCTCGCCGCGATCCTCCGCCCACACGCGAATGTCGAGCGCTGCGCCCACAGCAACGGTGAGCGGACCAGCAATCACACCATCGCGACCGCTGGCCGGCGGTGCGTCCTTTGCAAAGTGTACACTCGGCATCATTGATCCCGCGGCCTGCGGCGTGTACGAGAGCTTGTAGTAGTCGCTCGTTGCTCGGCCGGGTACTGAATACGTCACGCCGTTGTGCCGGAGCGTCCAGACCACGTCACCCTTGTAGCCCGGCGGCACAGTGATTGCAAATGCGCCGCGTTCGCGCTTGCCCCCGAACGCT
>JBBSPE010000001.1:0-114403 GCA_038259155.1 Gemmatimonadales bacterium | reverse complement strand
GTCTCGACATCCGATCGTTGCAGCCGGTGGAGATCGCGCGCAACGAGGCCGCCGTGCGCGCCGTGCTTGACAGCGTTGCGCGCGAGACCGGAACACGCTTCGACATGCGCGTGATCCAGCAGACGGCTGGCGGTCAGATTGCGGGAGCGGACACATCGCGTCTCCTGCGTGCATCGGTGCAGATCGCGCGCGCGCTCGGCCTGACGCCGCAGCTCGGCACAGCGGGTTCGTCCAACCTCAACGTGGCGCTGGCGGGCGGCACGCTGGCAGTGGGGCTGGGCGGTGAGCGCGGTGGTGCGCGGGCCGAGCCCGGCGAGTTCGCGGACATTCCGTCAATGCTGCGCACCACGAAGTTCGTGGCGCGTCTCGCGGTGGTGATGGGTTCGCCCTGATTCAGGGCAGCTCGCGGTGCAGCGGCAAAAAAATATCGAAAATCGCCCCAGAGCCGGGCGGGCTGGAGAGCTGCAGGAAGCCGTGATTCTGCTGCACGATCCCATGGACCATGGCGAGCCCGAGGCCGGTGCCCTCACCCACTTCACGGGTGGTGAAAAAGGGCTCAAAAATGCGCTCGCGCAAGGCCGCCGGCACGCCGTGACCCGTGTCGGACACCCGTAGCTGCACGAACTCGTCATCCTGCCTTTGGGGCATACCCGCCTGCGGATCCCGCCGAAGGTCGCGATTGCGCGTGGACAGACGGATCGCGCCACGTCCGGGCGCCTCACCCAGCTTCTGGCGAATCGCATCCTGCGCGTTCAGGCACAGGCTGGAGATGAGTTGGTGCAACTGCGCGGGATCCATCGCGATCGTCCAGAGATCGGGCGCGGCGTCCCACTCGAGCGCGACCTCGGTGCTGAGCTGCACGCGCAGCTCGTCCAACGCCTCGGACACGACGCGATTCACGTTGAGGAGCTGCGGCGTGTTGGCCTGCTGCCGGGCATACGCGAGCAGTTGCTGCGCCAGCGCGGCGGACCGTTGTGCGGCGTTGGCGATCTTTTGCAGATCCTCGCGAATGGGCGCCGCGGGGTCCAGATCCAGCATGGCGAGTTCGGCGTGACCGAGGATCACCGAGAGGGTGTTGTTGAAGTCATGGGCGATGCCACCGGCAAGGCGCCCCACCGCCTCGGAGGCCTCGGCGTGTCTGAGCCGGCGTTCGAGGGCGCGTCGCGCGGTGACATCCCTGATGGTGGCCACGATCGCGCGGGTGGATTCATCTTCGAGCGGCGCCGCGTGGATTTCGACCTCGAAGGGCGTCCCGTCCATCCGGAGAAACTGCCTTTCCACCAGCGGAACCGACTGGCCCTCTTCCTCCACACGACGGCGACGGGCCAGCGCGAGCGCGTGGAACTCCGGCGCGACCCACGTCAGCACGTCGCGCCCCAGCATCTCGCTGGCGGCGCGCGCCCCGAAGAGCCGGAGCGCGGCGGGATTGAGATACACGAGCTTGTTGTCCCGCACCACATAACTCGCTTCGGGCGACAGCTCGACGAGGCGACGAAACCAGGCATCATTCACACCCTGAAGATATCGGCGTCGCCGTTGTCCGGCCGCTGGGGGCTTGCGTTCACTCCGGCGGTCAGCAGAATGCAGTCAGTCGCCCTTTATCTTCTGCCCCGTTGCCATGCCCCGTTTGTTGCTTCCGTCCGTCGCAGTCTTGTTCGGTGCCGTGCTGGCGCCGCACTTTGCGCTGCTCTCGGCCCAAACACCGGCCACCACCATCACCGATGGCCTGCGTTTCCGCACTATCGGGCCGGCCGCGATGTCCGGCCGGTTCGTGGACCTGGCGGTATACGAGGCGCATCCAAACGTGTTCTACGCGGCCTCCGCAACCGGCGGACTGTACAAGACCACCAATAACGGCGTCACCTTCACGCCGCAGTTCGGCAATCAGGCAGTGCATTCCATCGGCGCGATCGCACTCAATCAGCAGGATACCAGCGTGGTGTGGCTGGGGACCGGCGAGCGCGCCAGCCGTCAGAGCTCGAGCTGGGGAGACGGCGTGTACCGCAGCGCGGACGGTGGCGCCACATGGAAACATGTCGGCCTCCCCAACTCCGGGCACATCGGGCGCATCGCGCTCGATCCGGGTAACCCAAAGCGTGCCTTCGTCGCGGCGATGGGGCAGCTCTGGGGGCCCAACGATGAACGCGGGCTCTATCGCACCACCGACGCCGGGGCCACCTGGACGCGCGTGCTCTCGGTGGATGAGAACACCGGCGTCGTGGACGTCGCGATGCATCCCACCAACGCATCCATTCTCTTTGCGGCCTCGTACCAGCGGCGTCGAACGCCGTTCGGTTTCAATGGCGGCGGCGCGGGCAGCGGCTTGTGGAAGTCCACCGACGGCGGCGAGACCTGGGCGCGCGTGACGGTGGGGCTTCCCGACGGCGAACACGGCCGCATCGGCATCGCGATCTATCCGAAAGACCCGAACATCATGTACGTGACGGTGGAGCAGGGACTGCGCTACACGGCCAGCACGGCCTACGAGGAGCCGCAGGCCGGTCTGTATCGCTCGCAGGATGGCGGCAGCACCTTTGAGTTCATGAGCACGTGGAATCCGCGGCCGATGTACGGATCACAGATCGCGATCGACCCCAACGATCCGTGCACGCTGTACATGATCAACTTTTTCTCCACGAGCACCGATTGCGGCAAGACGTCGCGCTCGCTGCGGCAGTCCCTGCACGGGGACGATCGGTTCGTGTGGGTGAATCCGGCCAACTCGGACCACCTGATCAAGGCCGACGACGGCGGTCTCGGCATCAGCTATGACCGCGCCAAGACGTGGATGTACCTGCCGACGCTGCCGGTGAACCAGTGGTACCGCGTGACGTACGATATGGCGAAGCCCTACAACGTGTACGGCGGCCTGCAGGACAACGGCTCATGGGGTGGCCCCTCCGCCACATATCGTCGTGAAGGCATCGTGAACATGGACTGGATGAAGTGGGGTGGCGGCGACGGCTTCTTCAACCTGGTGGACACCAGCGACAACCGTACGCTCTACACCAACTCGCAGTATCTGGGGCTGTCGCGCGTGGACCTGCGCACGGGTGAGCGCACGAGCATCCGACCCGGTGATCCGCAGGGTGCCATCAGTGATCGTCGCAACTGGACCACCTGGGGCGACCTCGGTTCACCCGAGCAGCGACTCGGCAACGCCATGGCGCCGGCCAACTGGGATGCGCCCATCCTCATCTCGCACCACGACACGTACACCATCTACGCCGGCACCAACATCCTCTGGAAGAGCACCGACCGGGGCAACACGTGGACCGCGCTCGGCGATCGCACCACCGGCGTGGACCGGCGCACGCTGCCGATCATGGGGCAGATGCCCACCGCGCAGACCCGCTCGCTCGACGACGGCATCCCGTACTGGCCCACGTTGAGCGCAATCGCCGAGTCGCCACGCATGCAGGGTCTGCTCTGGGTGGGCACGGATGACGGCAACGTACAGCGGAGTACCGATGCGGGACAAACCTGGACCGAGCTCTCGGGCGAGCTGCCGGGCATGCCGCGCAACGCGTGGATCAATGGCATCGAAACGTCTCGGCACGTGGACGGCCGCGTCTACGTGGTGGCCAACAACTATCGCAACGGCGACTTCGCCAACTACGTCTATCGCACCGATGACAACGGCGCCACGTTCACGCGCATTGACGGTGGCCTGCCTGAACATCGCGTCGCGCGCACACTGCGCGAAGACCTGAAAAACCCGGACGTCCTGTACCTCGGCACCGAACTCGGGCTGTTCTGGTCGAGCGATCGCGGCCGGACCTGGGCGGAGTTGCGGGGGGGCATGCCGACGATGGCCTTCAACGACCTGTTCATCCATCCGCGCGATGGCGACCTCGTCGTGGGCACCCATTCGCGCGGCGTGTGGATCTTGGACAATGCGCGCGCGCTGCAGGAGCTCACGGCGACGGTGGTGGCCAGCCGCGTGCACGTGGTTTCCACACGCCCCGCGGAGCAGATCCGCTACAACAGTGAGCTCGGCCACACCGGCGACATGTTTTTTCAGGGCGACAACCCCGAGCCCGGCGGTATCGTGGATTTCTGGCTCGCCAGCGCGGGCTCAGCCACGCTCACCTTTTCCGATGCGACCGGGGCGGAAGTGGCGCGAATGACGATGGCCGGACGCACAGGGGTCAATCGCGCCTACTGGAACCTGTCGCACAACGAGCCAGGACAGGAACCGACGCGCGCCCCGGCCGGGCCCCTTGTGGTGCCGGGTACGTATTCGGTGCGTGTGCAGGCCGGTGGCAACAGCGCAACCGGCACACTCGAGGTGCGCGAGGACCCGCGCCTCGATGTGCCCGCCGACGTGCGCGCCGCCTGGACCGCGACGTTGCTTGAGTTGGGTAGCCTCCGTCGTGAGGCGCAGGCACTCGCCACCCGCGCTGGCGCCGCGGTACGCGGCGCAGACACCGCCCGTGTACAAACGCTCGCCGAGGTGCGTCGCGAGACGAGTGAACTCGTTCGGCGCGTGGGACGGCTGTACGGTGAAGCAAGTGACGTCGTGCAGCCACTCACGGCGCAACAGCGCGAGCAGCAGACATACTACCGCGAAATGATCAAGACGCTGTCGGCCGAGCTCACACGCCTGGGCGTCTCGTGAACCCTTTGCCGCTGCGGATCCTGGACGACGAGGCGTTTGTCCGTCTGCGCGCGCTGCTGCTCGATCACGGGTTCACGGAACGAGGGGTGTGTACCCACACCGGTGCGGAAACGCTCTACGACTTCGTGATGCGGCGGCACGCGCGCGGCGGCGCGGTACCGATCGAGCGCCCAATGGACGTGCTGGTCCGGCTCTTCATGGACTCAGAGGCCGTATCAACCAGTCGTATCGACGAACTGCTCGGCGCGGATCAGCGCGCGCTGCTGGAGTCGTTCGGCTTGGTGGCGACACACCCCACGGACCCCGCACAGCACATCGCCACCGTGCTGCTCTATCCCACACAGGGACCTTGGATCGTCTCTGATCGCACGGTCCCGGTCGCGGACACACGAGTCATACCGCAGGCGGCGTTTGGTGATGATGCGGTGTATCCGGCACTTACGGCGTCCGTGCGCGTGTTCCTGAGCACGCTCCCGCTGGATCCGGTGCCGGACTATCTGGAACTCTGCTCCGGAACGGGCATCGCCGCGCTGCTCGGCGCGTCGGCGGGCGCCGAGCGCGCGGTCGCCGTGGACATCACTGCACGCAGCACGGCCTTCGCCACCTTCAATGCGCGGCTGAATGCCCTCGCCAACATGACGGCGCTCGAGGGAAATCTCTGGGAGCCCGTGGCCGGTCGCCAGTTTCAGACCATCGTGGCGCATCCTCCGTATGTGCCGGCGGTCAAAGCAGAGTTCATCTATCGTGATGGCGGTGAGGATGGCGAGCAGGTCACGCGCGCGATCATTGAGGGGTTGCCGGCCCATCTGGCGGTGGGTGGCGTGTTCCACTGCACCTGCATCATCTCCTCGCGCACCGATGCCGACGCGCCGCATCGTGTGCTTGCCATGCTCGGTCCGGCGTCATCAGAGTATGATCTCGTGTTCCTGCTCAACGGATCGACCAACCTCGCGGAACACTTTGGTCGGCGAATCATGTCGCGCGCGTCGGACTCGGAGGCGGTGTCGTCCGCTTCCACGCAACTCCGGCGCTTGGGCGAACTCGGCGTCCAGTCGGTTGATTTCTGCACCATCGTCCTGCGCCGGCATGGAGCCAATCGACCGGGGTTCGTGGTGGCGGTGGAGCGCAGCGCGCACACGACGTGGGCGCACGTCGCCTGGGTGCTGGCCGTGGGGGCCGAGGCGTCGAACGCCGACCGATTCGCGGCACTGATTCTGGATGCGCCAGCCACGCTCTCCGCCGCCGTGCAGCTCGACCTCGAGTACCGTCTCGGCGGGAAAGGCGAGGACGCCTGGGTTCCCACGAAGGGGCACATGCGCGTGGACGCGCCGTTCGTGAGCAGCATGCCGGTGGGCATGGGCGATGCGAGTATGCTCTC
Organism: Gemmatimonadales bacterium; assembly: GCA_038259155.1. Classification (GTDB taxonomy): domain Bacteria; phylum Gemmatimonadota; class Gemmatimonadetes; order Gemmatimonadales; family Gemmatimonadaceae; genus JAABRT01. The sequence goes on along the minus strand of JBBSPE010000001.1, from coordinate 108,404 downwards.
GCAGTTCAACGGCACGCGAACCCTGCGCGAACACCTGGTGGCCATGCAGGCAGAGGGGGTCCTGCCCGCTGACGTGGATCCGTTGGAATTCGCCCGCTCCTTCAGTCAGCTCGTGCTGGACGGGATCGTGGAGACGGAGGCGTTTCCGCTGCCCTGAGCGGCATCCAGCATGCCGACTGCTTGTGCCGCGAAGTCTTCCATCTGTTTGGCGCGCACCCGCGTCGGCGGTCGTGGAGATGTGTTCGGCGGAGAGGCCGACATCGCGGCCGATCTCGTCCAGCTGCCGGAGACGCGTTACTTATGATAGCATCGTGCGTGTCCGTTCCTTCCTCCTCCCCTGCGTCCCAGACATGACTATTCGTTCGGTTCCGTACGCACTCGTCGCAGCCGCTCTGCTGCTCGCCGCCTGCTCCTCCGGCGGTGACTCGGCCGGCGGCGATGAGACAGGCGCCGCTGGTTCTGCCGAGACCGCTGACCCGTCCACGTGGCGCCTGGCGCCCGAGGGGTTCGGGCCGCTGCGCGCCGGCCAGACGCTGGCGGAAGCGAGTTCGGCCGTCGGTAGCACGATCGCGCTGGCGGCGGGTGCGTCGGCCGAGTGCAGTTATGCGGAGTGGGCGGCGGCGCCGGCGGGGCTCCGCGTGATGGTGGTGCAGGACACGGTGGTGCGCGTGGAGGCGACCGCAGGTGACCTGCAGGCGTCGAGCGGCGCGCGGATTGGCGACAACGAGGGGCGCATCAACTCGCTGTACGCGACGCGCATTTCCATTCGCCCGCACAAGTTCACCACCGGCAAGTATCTCATTGCCTGGGGCCCGGAGGGCGCCGATTCACCGTACCGGCTCGTCTTCGAGACAGACGGCGAAGCGGTGCTGCAGTTCCGGTCGGGCCGCCTGCCTGAAGTGGAGTGGGTGGAAGGGTGCAGCTGACGCGGTGCGGCCACCGCGCCAGCTGATCCCTCCAGGCACGCTCAGAACATCACGCGCCGCCCGGTGAGGGCTGGCACCACGATCGGCTCCAGCCCCAGGCGGCGGAGCCGATCGTTCAATTTTGCCAGGTCAGCGTCGAAGATGGCCTGCAGCGCCGTGAGTTGCGTCTCGAGCTCGCCGGAGAGCACGGTAAACGCCTCCTGCGCCTGCGCGGTGGGCTTGGCATCGGCACTCTCGATCACGCCGCGCAGCGCGGCCAGCTGATTGTTCAGCTTGATGGGGTAGTTCAGCGGATCCTGGCGGGCCTGCATCTTCACTTGGTAGATCTCGCCTTCCACGGCCGCCATCTTGTTCTTGAAGGCGGTCGCTTCGCTGCGCAGTGACCCGTTGTCCGACTTGGTGAGCCGGTCGTTCACCTGATCGCGCACATTGCGCACCTGCAGGACGCCCCGGTGTGCGTCGTCCACCCGCGCGGCCACTTGCGACGAGAGCCTGAACTGCGCGTCGAAGTCGGCCTGGGTCACCGTGGTGAGTCGCGGATCGGCCACGATCTCGAACGGTTCGGTGAGCGTCTGGCCCAAGGCCGTGAGTCGCGCCTGATAGCGACCCGGCGGGGCCAGCGGCCCCTGCGTATTGGCGCCCCACATGATGAGCCCCGGAAAGTCGCGCGGCCCTGGGTATCGCATGTCCCACGTGAAGCGATGCTGGCCCTTCGTCGCGTTCACCCGCGGTGGGCCACCACGCGCCGGGCCGCTGTCCGATGGCGCGCCCGTAAACGTCTGAATGACCCGTCCGGTGGCGTCTAGGATTTCGAGCGTGACGCTGTCGGCGTCGCTCCCCAGCACGTAGTCGATCTCCGGCAGGTAGCGCTTCACCCGATTGTAGGACTCGGCCGGCTGCGAGAGCGTACGAATGGTCGTGGCGGGCTTGTACAGGAACACGTCGCGCTGGCTCACGTCCGCCGTGGCCTGCTGCAGCGGCGTGATGTTGTCGAGCACATAGTAGCCTCGCCCGTGTGTGGCGATGATCACGTCGTCATTTCGCAGGATGAGACCCGGCACCTGCACGGTGGGCAGGTTGAGCTGCAACGACTGCCATGAGCGGCCATCATTGAACGACACAAGCACGCCGGTCTCAGTCCCCGCGTAGAGCAGGCCGGGGCGCTTGAGATCCTCGCGAACGGTGCGCGGATACGAGCCAACGGGAATGCCGGCCGTGATCTTCGTCCACGAGCGGCCGTAGTCGTCGGTGCGGTACAGATACGGATTCACGTCCTGCGAGCGGTAGCGCACGGCCGCGAGATAGGCCTTGCCGGGCGTGTGTGGCGACACGTCGATTTCGTGGATGCGGCTGAACTTGGGCAGGTCGCTGGGGGTGATGTCCGTCCACGATGCCCCGTCATCACGAGAGAGCTGCAACTTGCCGTCGTCGGAGCCCGCCCACAGCTCACCGGCCGCATGCGGTGACTCGGCCAGACGCCACACGGTGCCGTAGTACTCCACGCTCGTCTGGTCGCGCGTGATGTCGCCGCCCGATGGCCCCAGTGTCTTGGGGTCGGCGTAGGTGAGATCGCCGCTGATGCGACGCCAGCTTCCACCGCCGTCCGCGGAACGCCACACGTGCTGCGAGGCAGTGTACACGACGCCCGGGGTATTGCGCGACGCGAGGATGGGCGAGTTCCACTGGAACCGCTCCTTGAGATCGATGGCCGAGTTGCCCATCGGATTCACGGGCCACACGTTCACCGCGCGCTGCTGGCCGGTGACGCGCGACATGAAGCTGAGCGCGCCGCCGTAGCAGGCGGCGTAGTACAAATCGCTGTTGGCGGGATCGGGCTCCACCGGCCCGGTCTCACAGCCGCCGGGCGCGTACATGTAGCTGCCGTCGCCGTCTACCGGAACGCAGGCGGTGCTGTTGTCCTGCTGGCCACCGCACACGTGGTAGGGGAAGTGCGCCGTGGTGCGGACGTCGTACATCTGCGACGTGGGAAACGGCTGCAGTGTCCACGACGCGCCGCCGTTCCAGCTCACGTTGGCCCCGCCGTCATTGGTCTCGATCATGCGCTGCGGGTTGTCGCCCGCGATCCACAGGTCGTGGTTGTCGCCATGCGGCACGCTGATGGTCTGCCATGTCTTGCCGCCGTCGCGCGATCGGTGGAACTGCACGTTCATGACGTAGACCGTTTCCTTGTCCTTCGGATCGGCCAGAATGCGCGAGTAGTAGAACGCCCGCTGGCGCAGATTGCGATCGTCGCTCACCTGCGTGAAGGTGGCGCCTGCGTTGTCGGACACGAACACACCGCCCGAGTCGGCTTCGATGATGGCGTACACGCGGTTCTGGTCGGCGCCGCTCACGGTGATTCCCACCTTGCCCCACGGTCCCGTGGGGAGGCCTGCGTTCTTCGTCAGGTCGGTCCAGGTGGTACCGCCGTCGGTGCTCTTCGCGAGGCCGCTGCCGGGTCCGCCGGACTGCAGCGACCAGTCGTTGCGATACGCTTCCCAGAAACCGGCGTAGATCACCTGTGGGTTGGATGGGTCGAGGAAGAGATCGACAGCACCGGCTGCGTTGCCACGGTTGTACACGCGTTCCCACGACGTGCCGCCATTGGTGGTGCGATACACGCCGCGCTCATTGCTTGGACCGAACGGATCACCGAACGCGGCCACGAACACGCGGTCGCAGTTGGCCGGGTCAATGCGCACGCGGGCGATCATCTGCTGCCCGGTGGCCGACTCGAGGCCCATGTGTGTCCACGTCTTGCCCGCGTCGGTGGAGCGGTAGACGCCGTCGCCCGGAATCACGTTGCCGCGGAACTGCGTTTCACCCATCCCGGCCCAGACAATGTCTGGATTAGCCTCGCACTGGGCAATCGCGCCCACCGACGATGTGGCAAACTGGCCGTCGCCCACCGAATTCCATGTGGTGCCGGCGTCGGTGGTCTTCCACACGCCGCCGCCGGTTGCGCCGAAGTAATACTCGAGCGGTCGGGCCGTCGTGCCGGTAGCTGCGATGGATCGACCGCCTCGGTTGGGGCCGAGGTTGCGCCAAGAGAGACTACCGAAGAGCTCAGGCGAGACGGCTGGCGGTGCGTTGGGCGGTTGCGCAGACGGCGCCTGCGCGGAGAGCCGCGCGCCGGCAGGGGCGAGCGAAAGCGCCGCCACGGCGAGCGCCAGCAGTCTTGAGCGGCCGATGGCCGACAGGAGAGATGACGAAGACGACATGGGCGTGGGATACATACGGATTCCAATCAGGGGAGACGGACACGTGCAGAACGGTGTCTGTGCGGTACCCCACACCTCAGCGAGAGGTCTTTCATGCGTCCCGTGCTGCTATAAGCCGCTAGCCGAATACCAGATGCACGCGGCCATCGTCAAGCCGCTGCACCACGGGGCGCAACCCAAAGGCCGTCTCCACGAGATCAGGCGTGAGCACGTCGGCTGGCGCTCCCGCGGCCAGCACACGTCCCTCGGCAAGCAGCACCACGTGATCGGCGAAGCGCGCGGCAAGATTGAGGTCGTGCACCACGCCCACCGCCACCAACTCACCGCCCGCGAGCAGTGTGCGAATGCGCTGCAGAAACTCGAACTGGTAGCGGATGTCCAGAAACGTGAGCGGCTCGTCGAGCAGCAACCACCGGAACTGGTCGGGCGCAGCGTACCAGATCTGTGCCATGATGCGGGCAAACTGTACGCGCTGACGTTCGCCGCCGCTGAGCGTGAGGTAGTCGCGGTCGGACCAGTCCAGCACGTTGAAATAGCGCATGGCCTCCTCGCAGGCCTGCTCGTCCGCCGGCGTGGGCGCGCCCGTGAAGTGGGGGTAACGCCCCATGAGCACCACCTCCCACACGCGCAGCGGGAATGCCAGATCTACGTTCTGCGAAAGCACGGCCCGTACGCGAGCGAGCGACGCGTCCGTCCACTCGCCGAGCAGCCGGTTGGCGTAGCGCACTTCGCCCTGCTGGGTCTGCAACTGCCGGCACAGCACCTTGACCAGCGTGGATTTACCGGCGCCGTTGGGCCCAATGATCAGGCTCAGCTGGCCCGCCGCGAACGATACGGACACTTGCTCGAGCAGGCGCGCGTCACCCACGCGAAAGCAGAGATCGGTACCAGTGAGCATACGTGGCCTCAGAAATACGTCTGCCGCCGCCGCAGCAGCAGCAGGAATACCGGCACACCCACCACCGACGTCACGATGCCGATCGGCAACTCGGCGGGTGCGATCAGCAGACGCGCCGTGAGATCGGCGAGGCCGAGCAGGATGCCGCCCATGAGGGCGCCGCCCAAAATGAGAAAGCGGTTGTCGGCGCCGCGCAGCATGCGCAGCAGATGCGGCACCACCAGTCCCACAAAGGCAATGACGCCGGTGAATGCCGTGGCCACCGCGACCATCACCACGTTCACGAGCAGCACCGTGGCCTTCAGCTGCTTGACGTTCACGCCCAGATAGCCCGCCTCGGATTCGCCCAGCATGAGTGCGTTGAGCGGGCGCGCGTAGCGCAGCGCACCCACCAGACAGGCCAGTGTGCTGCCGCCGACGATCCAGACCGCCGGCCAGCTCGCACCGGACAGCGTGCCGAGATTCCAGAACGTGATCGAGCGCGCCTGCGGATCACGCGCGATGTACGAGAGAAACCCCACGCCACTCAGACAGAGCGCGTTGATGGCAATGCCGGTGAGCAGCAACGACACCACCGAGCTGCGCCCGGTTACGTGGGAGCCGGACAGCACGAATACGAGCCATGTCGCCAAGCCGCCACCAATACACGCCGCAATGGGCAGCGTCCAGACGCCGAGGTGTACCCGAAGCGCGGCGCCGAGTACGAAGTAGAGGGCAGCGCCGAGCGCGGCGCCGCTGGAGGTGCCCACGAGACCGGGCTCCACGATCGGGTTGCGGAAGAGCGCCTGCATGAGCGCGCCGCCCACCGCGAGGCTCGCGCCCACGAACACCGTGAGCAGTGCGCGCGGCAGTCGGATTTCCAGAAAGATTCGCTGGTTGAGCGAGAGCGTGTCTGACCGGCCCAGCCACGCCGTCATGGCACTGAGCTGCTCCGAGAGCGAGATCGGCACGGCGCCCCATCGGATGGACGCGAGCGTGACGATCACGAGCAAGACGGAGAGTGCCGGCAGCACGCCCCGGTACTGCCGACCCGATGCACTCACTCGGGCGTGCCCGGTTGATGCAGGAGCGTGCGAATGAGCTCGACGTTCTGGCCGGTTCTTGGCCCGTAGTAGATGATATCGTGCTCCTCGATCCGGAAAATGCGTCCGGTGCGCGCGGCCTTCGTGGCCGCCACACCCGGCAGGGCCAGAATGTCGTCGCGACCGGCCAACCGGTCATAGCCGAAGTCGGTCAACAGAATGACGTCCGGATTGGCCTTGGCGATCATCTCAGGAGACGTGATGCGCTGCATGCCGCCGCTGTCGCTGATGGCCATGCGGCCGCCGGCCCAGCGCACCATCTCGCCGGCGACGCTCTTCCCGGAGATCACGAGATAGATGTTCATGGCCTGCCCATAGTGAATGATCGCCACGCTGGGCGTGTCCACGGGCGCGCGCGCAGGATCGAGTGCGTGATCCATCTCGGCCTCGAGCGCGGCCACCAGCGAATCCGCCCGCTCGGCCTTTCCGAACGTCTGCCCCATTTGCCGGATGAGCGCCTTGGTACCATCCAGATCGTCGGGCACGTCCCAGTACTGCATGGGAATCTCGAGCGCGTTGAGCTGGTCCACCACGTGGTCCGGCCCGATGTTGGACGGTCCGCCGGAGAGAATGAGTGTGGGCTTGGCGGCGAGCATCCCTTCTACGCTGAGCGCGCGGTGATAGCCCACCGTGGGCAGCGACTTCGCCTCCGGGGGAAAGGTGCTCGAGACATCGACGGCCACGAGGTTGTCGGTGGCGCCGAGTGCGTAGAGAATCTCGGTGTACTGCTTGGAGACCGACACGATGCGCTGGGCGCTGTCACCGGGGCTTCCCTGCTTGAGGTCGTCGTTGCCGAACCGACCGCAAGCCGTGCCCAAGGCGAGCCCCAGCAGTGCAAGCGGCAGCGAGCGCGAGGTGTGGCGCGCCATGCTGCGCATCGGGTGGCGCAGGGCGTGGTGGCGTGTCATGGACGGATGCTCAACTTCACGCCGCCAAACAGACGCGCGGTCGGGGGGCCCGGCAGGTAGATGGCCGGCTGGCCACTACTGTAGTTGCCGTTCAGGAACACCATCGCGTAGTACAGCGCCCCCGTGAGGTTCTGGGCGCCCAGGTAGGCGTCAATGCCGAGGCGCGGCGTGAGATCGCGTCGCACACCGGCCCGTGCGTTCACGAGCGTGTAGCTGGGCGCTTCATGGACGTTGTCATACGTGATCGGCATGGTGGACCGGTGCTCGGCCGTGCCCGTGGCGTACACGCCGCCGCGGAACGCAACGTCGGCGCCCAGCGTGAAGACGTGCTTGGGCACGCCCACCACCGCGTTGTCGCTGTAGTCCACGGTGCCGGCGTTGTTGTTGGTGTTGCTCTTGAAGTCGGTGTACGTGAAATCGGAGAAGGCGTAGGACAGGAACGGCCGGAGCTGCTCGAGCGCGCCTGCGGGGGCCTCGAAGACGGTGTACGACATCGCAAGCTCCGCGCCCTTGTTCGTCTGGTCGCCGGCGTTCACGGTGTAGGCGTAGAGCTGCGAACCCTCGTCGTTGAACACCGACTGGCTGGTGAGCTTGTCGGTGATCATGAGGTCGAACAACGCCAGCTGATAGGAGAGCTTGCGGTCGAGCAGGCTCCCCTTGGTTCCAACTTCCACCTGCGTGGCGCGCTCGGGCTTGAGCCCCGTGTTGGCCTCGCCGGTGAATGAAATCACCGCGTCGCTGGAAGTAGCCGGCGTGAAGCCCTGGCTCACACTCGCGTACACCGAACGATCGTTGCCGAACATGCGCAGCAGTGCGAGGCGCGGCATGACCACGGGATCGTACACCTTGCGGCCGGACACATCGCGGTGCGTGGGGTTGGCGGAGTTCGTGAGCCGGTCCGTGAGCGCGTACTCAATGAAGTTGAGACTCGCGCCAGCCGTGAGTGTGAATGCAGACGGCAGCGCCACGTCCCACTGGCTGAACACGCTGTACTGCATGGTGCTGGTCTCGAGATCCGTGGTGATCCCGCCCAACACCTTGTCCCGGAACGAATAGCCCTTCGCGAACTGGTTGGTTTTCTGGAAGTCGAGTCCCGTGGTGCCGGTGATCGGGAACGGTGCGTCCACGAAGCTGGAGTTCAACGCGGCGCGCGCGCCGAAGGTCTGGTTGGAACGCGGGTTCAGCCCCACCGCGAACACGTCCTCGCGCTTCACGCCCGAGAGATAGCCGGTGACCACCGACTCGAATCGGGGCGAGTGCCGGTAACTGTGCGTGACACCGGTGCGCAGGCTTTCCATGTCCACGTGCCCGTCATTGTTCAGATACGGGGCCTCGCCCACGTTTTCCTTGTTGAAGAACTGCGCGCTGTCCAGCTGGCCGGCGCGTTCGTCGTCTGAATGCGCCCAGGTGAGAAATCCGGAGACGGTGCGCCGATCAGACGGCCGGAAATCGCCCAGCAGCATGACGTGATCCCTGACGGACGCGCTGTGCACGCGATAGCTGTCGTAGTCCTGATGGCCGTAGTTCACGAGCAGCGTGCTGGAGCTGCCCACATTTGTGAAGCGGGTATCCGAGCGCAGCATGCCGTCGGCGCCCACCAGCGTTTCCTGCTCGATCGCGCTGCCCGCCCGCTCCGGTCGGAGCGTCTGCAGGTTCACCACGCCGCCAATACCGGCGCCGTAGAGGCTCGACGCGGGTCCCCGGATCACGTCCACCTGGCCGAGTGTCGCAAAGTCGATGTCATCGAGGATGGTGACACCCTCGGCGTCCGTGATGGGCACGCCGTTGAGCAATGCCTTGTAGCCCGACCCGTCAAAGTTGGTGCGGTTGCCGTAGCCGCGGATCGTGATGCGCTGACCGGCCGACATCGAGCGCCGCTCCATGCGCACGCCGGGGACGGCGTTCAGCGCGTCATCCAGAAAGAGCCCCGTGCCGCGCGAGAGTTCTCGGCGCGACAGGGTGGACACGGAGAGCGGCTGGGAGACGCTGAGCGCCTCCTTTGAGGCGACCACGCTGACGGCGTTCAGGTTCTGCGTGCCGGCGGTGAGGCCGCTGAGGAGCTGGCGGGCGCAGTCATCGACGGTGGTGCGGAACGTCTCGTAGCCCAACACGCGAAACTCCACGCCCATACCGATGGTGCACGGCACCGAGAAGCTGCCGTCGGCGGCGGACACGGCGGACCCGCCAGTGGTCGTGGTGAGCTGAACGCCGGCGATCGGCGCGCGATTATAGGCGTCGAAAACGCGGCCGGTGATGGGCGACTGGGCCAGCAGCGTCGCCGGTAGTGTCGCCGGCAGGATGGCAAATGTGGCGCCGAGGGCGAGGTAGGCAGAGCGCACGATCAGAGCTCCAGAGGGGACGTGAGAAGAGGTCTGGCGGGCCGGCTGGCCCGTTATTCATGAATAGTTCATGATGATAGACTGCTCTCCTACGAACCGCGAGCCTTGGGCGTTGAGGCGTTCAGGCTCCAAGGGCGCTCAGTCGGCGCCTGCCGGCAGCTCTATGGGCACGCTGAGGCAAAACACTGTTCGCCCCGGAACAGACCCCGACAGCTCGAGCCGGCCACCGTGCAACTCGGCGATCCGACGGGCGATCGCGAGGCCGAGGCCGGTACCGCTGCTGGCGCCGCCAGACGTGTTGGTCGCCACGCCGTCCACCCGAAAAAAGCGATCAAAGATCTGGCGCTGCGCCTCGGGGGGAACGCCGGCGCCGTGGTCCTCGATGGTGACATCCACGGTGCCGGCAACGCCGTCGGACATGCGCACCTCGACCTCGCCACCCGGGGGCGAGAACTTGATCGCGTTGTCGAGCAGATTCAGCAGCACGCGGCCAAGCAGATCGGCGTCGCCTTGCATGGGGGCCTGCACCAACTCGTGCAGCACCACGGTGACCCCACGCGATTCAGCGAGGTGCGCCACCGCGCGCGTGGCGTCGTGCACGACCTCCTCGAGGTACAACGGGGTATGGTGCATGCCAAGCTGACCCGCATCGGCCCGGGCGAGCAGAAACAGGTCATCCACGATGCGCGTGAGGCGTTGCGCGGCATCCTGCACCACTTCCATGGACGCCCGGTACTCCGGTTCCTGGCGCGGTGCACGGGCCAGCGTGACCTCGGCCTCGGTGCGCACGATGGCGGTGGGCGTGCGCAGTTCGTGCGACGCGTCGGCCATGAAGCGGCGTTGCTGGGCGAACGCTTCCTCAAGCCGGTCGAGCAGCGCGTTCACCACGCGTGCCAAGCCAGTGAGCTCCCGCCCGCCGGCGACGGGCAGGCGTTCGTGCAGCGTGCTGGCACTGATCTCGGCAGCACGATCGGCCATGTCGGACACCGGCTGCAGGCCGCGTTTGGCCAAGAAGTACCCGCCGGTGGCCGCGAAGGCGAGCATGAGCGGGACGGCCGCGAGAATGACGGTGCGAATGCGCTCGAGCACCGCGTCCTCGTCTCGGCGCGGGTACGCGCCAATGAGCCGATACGAGCCGCCGTCCACCGTCAACGGGCGCTCAACGACGCGCCAGTCGTTGGGCGCCTTTTCCGTCTCGCTGGACGCGATCACGCGGCCGTTCCCGTCGCGCACCTCAATGCGCAGGTCGTGAAATCGCACTTCGGCGACCGTGGTGACGATGGTGGAGATCGGGTCCCCGTGCACCCGTCGCTCGGCACCCAGTTCGCGCGTGAACGCCGTGAGCGCCTCACTGATAAAGCGCTCCGTGCCGTCGCGCAGTGCGGTGGCGAACACGAAGTAGTCGAGCACGGCGAACGCCACGAGCGGGACTCCGAGCACGATCGTGTACCAGAGGGTGAGCCGCGCGCGCAGCGTGGCGGGCCAACCCGGCCTGTTCACCCGGGCTGCGCGGTGCCGGCGGCTGGATCGTCGAGCACGAATCCGGCGCCGCGCACGGTGCTGAAGAGGGCGTCCTGTTCCCCGTCGTCGAGTTTGCGACGCAGTCGGCTCGCGTACACATCGATGATGTTGGAATACGAGGCGCGCGCATCGTGCCACACTTCCGTCATGAGCTCGGCGCGACTGACCACGCGACCCGCGTTGCTCGCGAGGTGCACCAGAAAGTCGAACTCGCGCGCGGTAAGCGTGATCTCGCGTTCACCGCGGTGCACCACGCGCCGGTCGAGGTCGATGGCAAGGTCGCCCACGACGATCCGCGCCGGTGGCGCGTCAGCCTGCCGACGCACGAGCGCCCGCAGGCGGGCCAGCAGCTCGCCAAAATCGAACGGTTTGATGAGATAGTCATCGGCGCCCGAGTCGAGACCGGCAATGCGATGCTCCACGGCGTCGAGCGCCGTGAGCATGAGGATAGGGACGCGATTGGAGGCGGCGCGGACGCTCCGGCAGACGGACAGGCCGTCGGGCGCGGGCAATCGCACGTCGAGAATCACGACGTCGAAGTTGCCGCGCTCGATCAGGGCGAGGGCCTCGTCGCCAGTGGCGGCGAGTTCGACTTCGTAGCCCGTCTCACGCAGCCCACGGGCCACAGAGGTGCGGAGCAGGCGATCGTCTTCGGCAAAGGCAATGCGCATGCGTCGAATCTATGCGACGCGACCCCGCCCCTGCACCAGCATCTCGTCGAGCAAGTGGAAGCCCAGCACCGCGGCGAGGCCCTTGGGCACGCCGCGGTGCTTCGCACGCAGCGCCTGAATTGCCTCCGGCCGGAAGTACCCCTTGGCCCGCACCACTTCGTCGGAGAGCAGCTCCTGTACAAAGGCCGGTGGCGTGCCGCGAGCCGTGCTCCATGACGGATCGGGCGAGCGCAAGCCGCGCTTCTTGCGCCATGCAATCTCGGCCGGAAGATGCGCTTCCGTGGCCCGTCGGAGCATGTGCTTTTCCATTCGGCGACGGCGCAGGGGCGGCGGCACCTGCACGCAGAGCTCGGCGAACTCGTGATCCAGAAACGGGAGCCGCGGTTCAATGGACTGTGCCATGCTGGCCGCGTCGAGTCCGCGGTTGATATAGCTGGGCAGGCGTGTGCGACACTCGAGGTAGACGAGCTGCTGGAACCGGTCCCAGTGGTGAAACTGGTCGGGAAAGTCCGGCACGGCGAGGGTGTCGCGTGCGACGGTGAGGGACGCGTGCACATCCGGCTGAAACAGCTTGCCGTATCGGTCCCAGTGAAGGAACTGGAGTCCGAGATATCGGTTGAGTGTCATGCCGGGCGACATGCTGATGGCCCGTCGATCAGGACCAGAGATTCGCGGCAGCCGCGCGGCAATGACCCGCCGCATGGGCGACGGCAGCCAGTAGAGGTGTCGCCACAGGTAGTCTGCGTCGTGCCAGGGATAGCCCCCAAACAGCTCATCAGAGCCCTGGCCGGTGAGGGCGACCTTGAAGCGACCCTTCATGGCGGCGCCGAGCACCTGCCACGAGTGCTGGAGGATGACCGGTTGTTCCTGATGCCAGATCGACGACGGCAGATCCTCAAGATAGGAGCCATCAAACACCACCCGTTCGCCGGAGAGCCCCTGCTGCGCGAAGGCGTCCAGTGTGGGCTGTGTGCGCAGCTCGTCGAATTCCGGATCTGCGAAACCCAGTGAAAATGTGGGCAGGATGCCGGGCAGTTCGTCGGCCGCGAACCGCGTGACAATGCTGGAATCAATGCCGGGGCTCAGATACGCGGCGACGGGAACGTCGCCTCGCAGGTGCAGGTGCACCGACTCGCGGAGCTTGGCGGCGATGGCCTCGGCCCACTCCCCCTCCGACCGGGGCAGCTCATTTGGCGAAACTCGGCTGAAGTCCACGTCCCAGTAGCGGCGCGTGGTGATTGCGCCCGCGTGATATGACAGCGTGTGCCCCGCCTCAAGCTGGCGCACGCCGCGAAACGCGCTGCGCGAGAAGAGCGGCCCGCCGATCGTCAGGATGTCGGCGATGCCCGCAAGGTCGAATGCCCGATCAACGAGGCCGGAGCACAGCACACTCTTGGCCTCGGAACCGAAGACGAGGGAACCGCTGGCGGACTGCCCATAGTAGAGCGGCTTCATGCCGAAGCGGTCGCGGATCAGGTGCAGCGTATGCGCATCGCCGTCCCACAGCGCAATGGCGAACATGCCCCGCAGCCGGTGCACGAACTCCAGTCCAACGTCCTCGTAGAGGTGCGCGATCACCTCCACGTCTGAATGCCCGCGCAACCGATGGCCGCGTGCGAGCAGCTCCTGCCGCAGCTCGGGCGCGTTGTAGATCTCGCCGTTGCACACGAGGTGGACGGACCCGGTCTCGTTGCTGATTGGCTGCTCCCCGGTCTCGAGGTCCACGATGCTGAGCCGCCGCATTCCCAGGCCCACGCCCCGCGCGAGGTGAAAGCCGCGCCCGTCCGGTCCGCGGTGCTCCAGCAGGTCGGTGATGTGCTCGAGCAGGGCGCGATCCACGGGCTGTTGCAGATCGCGCGTCGCGATGCCGCTGATGCCACACATTGGAGAGTCCTGGGAGAAGCCTGAAAGTTGGCGCGATCGGATCGGACGGTCAGGCGCGATGGCCCGACGGAGCGCTGCGCGCTCACGATGCCCATCGCGGCGCTGGATACCGCGACGGGGCCCGCGCCTTGTGCACTGGAGGACAATAGCGATCCGGTCGCTCGCACACACCCTGTCGGCGACCAGTCCCGGACCGTAAGATCGAACCGACTCCCACCCCCGGTTCCCATGCGACTCTCGTTCTTGCCTGCGGCCCTGTTGCTGCTTTGCGCCTGCAGCGGTGCTGATTCCGCTGAGCGATACGATGTGCTGATTGTCGGCGGCAGCGTGTTGGATGGCTCCGGCGATGCGGCGCGAGAGGTGGACGTGGGTATTCTGGGCGACCGTATTGTGGCGATCCGGGAAGGACTGCCGCACACCAATGCCTCGCGTGTGATCGACGCCACGGGCTTGGTGGTGGCGCCGGGCTTTCTCGACCTGCACGCGCATCTGGAGCCGTTGCTCGAACTGCCGCTCATGGAGAGTGCGATGCGTCAGGGTGTGACCTTCGCCCTTGGTGGGCCTGACGGTGGCTCGCCGCTGCCGCTCGGTCCCTATCTGGATTCCGTGCGTGCGGCCACGGTCGGCATCAACGTGGGCTATCAGGTGGGCCACAATTCTGTGCGGCGCGCCGTGATGAGCTCCGAGGCCCGTGCCCCGTCCGACGACGAACTCGCGAGCATGCAACGGCTCGTGGCCGAGGCGATGGGGCAGGGAGCGTTCGGGTTGAGCACCGGCCTGTTGTATGTGCCCGGTACGTACTCCACCGTGGACGAGGTCGTGGCGCTGGCGCAGGTTGCGAGCGACAGTGGCGGCATCTACACGTCGCATCTGCGCAAGGAGGGCATCGGGTTGCTCGACGGTGTGGCCGAGGCGCTGGAGATCGGGCGCCGCGCACACATTCCGGTGGTGCTCACGCATCACAAGGCCGTGGGCCAGCAGATGTGGGGCAAGAGTGTGGTGACGCTGGCCATGGTGGACAGTGCGCGTGCGGCCGGTACGGACGTGATGGTGGATCAGTATCCGTACACGGCCACGCACACGGGCATCAGTGTGTTGGTGCCCGCGTGGGCGCTGGCGGGTGGCGATCAGAAGTTGCGCGAACGCGAGGCGAACCCGGTGCTCAAGGACAGCATTCTCAAGGGCATTGTGTTCAACCTGCTCAACGACCGCGGGGGCGGTGATCTGGCGCGTGTGCAATTCTCGCGTGTGCCGTGGGATCACGATCTCGAAGGCAAGACGCTGCGCGACTTCGCTGACCAGCGCGGACTTGAGCCCACGGCGGAAAACGGTGCGATCCTGGTGCTTGAGGCAATGATGAAGGGCGGTGGGAACGCGATCTACCACGTCCTCGACGAGGGCGATGTGAAGCGCATCATGGCGCATCCGTTCGCGATGATCGCGAGCGATGGCCGGCTGTCGCAGCCCGGCGATGGCCATCCGCATCCGCGTGCGTATGGCACGTTTCCGCGAGTGTTGGGCAAGTACGTGCGGGAGGAGGGCGTGCTCACGCTGCCGCAGGCGATCCACAAGATGACCGGCATGCCGGCGGCGCGCCTTGGCCTCACGGATCGTGGCACGCTACAGGTAGGTGCGTTTGCGGACGTCGTGGTGTTCGATGCCGCAGCCGTGGCGGACGCAGGCACGTTCACGGAGCCGCATCAGTATCCCACGGGGATCGGGACGGTGATTGTGAACGGGAAGTTCGCGGTGGATTCCGGGGTGCCCACGGGTACGCGAGCGGGTCGTGTGGTGCTGCGGAGTACATCCCGACGCTGACTCGGCGAGCGGGGGGTGTCAGTCCCGAACCGGCCCCACGCGCGTGGCCGCGAGCAGCGCGACACTGCCCGCGACGGCAATCGCCGCCAGCACGAGCAGGGCAATCGAGGCCGAGTTGGTGGCCGTGCGCACACGACCAATCAGGTCGGGGCCGAAGTGTCCACCCAGATTGCCCACCGCGTTGATCCACGCAATGCCTGCCGCCGCCGCCGACGCGCGCAGAAATGACGCGGGGATGGACCAGAACGTGGCAAAGAAGGACAGCACGCCGCACGTGATGACGCAGAGCGCG
Source organism: Gemmatimonadales bacterium (assembly GCA_038259155.1). Classification (GTDB taxonomy): domain Bacteria; phylum Gemmatimonadota; class Gemmatimonadetes; order Gemmatimonadales; family Gemmatimonadaceae; genus JAABRT01. Next base: position 92,844 of record JBBSPE010000001.1, on the reverse strand, counting down.
AGCATCGCCGGCACGGGCCGCGTTCCCACCAGACCGAGGGCGGCGAGTTCCACTCCCGTCGCCAACAGCGCGCTGGTCGCATGCCAGCGGCGCTCGCCGGTGCGGTCGGAGTGCATGCCCACGCGCACCATCACAATGCCCGCGAGTCCCCACGGAATCATGGTCACGAGTCCAACCTGGAAGTACTGCGTGGGGCCGATGCCCAGCTCCTGAATGATGGTCGGCATCCAGAAACTCACGCCGTACAGCGCAAACGCAGCCGCGAGATAGGCCGCACACAGTCCCCACACCCGCGCGTTCATGAGTGCGGCTCGCGCCGAGGTGGCGCCGGTGGCGTGTGCGTTGGCGCTCTCGGCCACGCGCGATGTCACGTGCAGGCGCTGCGCCGGCGTGAGCCAGTGCGCCTGCGCCGGGCCGTCCGGCAGCACGCGCCAGATCACGATGCCCAGCAGCACGGAAGGCACGGCCTCGAGCACAAACAGCCAGCGCCATCCGGCCCAGCCACTGCTGCCGTCGAACAGTTGCATCAACCCGCCGGAGAGCGGCGCGCCCACCACGTTTGCGGCGGCGATGGCGGTCATGAACCACGCCACGGTTGAGGCCAACCGCTCACGCGGAAACCAGAACGTGAGGTACAGGATGATGCCCGGAAAGAACCCCGCCTCAGCCACACCCAGCAGCAGCCGCAGCGCGTAGAAGCTGAACTCCAATGGCGGTACACCGAACAGCGCCGGCAGCGGCCCCCACGGTATCACGTCCACCCACGCGAACGCTCCTGAGACCAGCCCCCATGTGACCATGATGCGCGCGATCCACCGCCGTGCTCCCACCCGCTCCAGCAGCAGGTTGCTCGGCACCTCGAACAGGAAATAGCCAATAAAAAAGATGCCGGCGCCAAACCCGTACACCGCGTCGGAGTACGCGAGGTCGGCCGCCATCTGCAATCGCGCGAACCCGATGTTGACGCGATCGAGATACGCGACGATGTAGGCCACGAACAACAGCGGCAGCAGTCGCCGCGCGACGAGTGCGAATGTGGCTGGGTCGTCGCGCGTTTGGTCGCGCGTGTGATCGTGCGTTTCACCCACGGGCACGCGTCGCTACGTCAGCACGGGCAACTGCCGGATCTTTTCCTGCCACACACGCGGGCCGCTCTCGTGCACGTTGTCGCCGGTGGCATCCACCGCCACGGTGACCGGCATGTCGTACACGTCGAATTCGTAGATCGCCTCCATGCCCAGCTCCTCGAACGCCACCACGCGAGAGGACCGAATGGCTTTGGACACGAGGTACGCGGCGCCACCCACCGCCATGAGATACGCGGCCTTGTGCTTGCGAATGGCCTCAAGGCCTGTTGGGCCGCGCTCGGCCTTGCCGATCATTGCGATGAGGCCGGTCTTGGCCAGCATCATCTCGGTGAACTTGTCCATGCGCGAAGCCGTGGTGGGACCGGCCGGACCCACAGCTTCGTCACGCACCGCGTCTACCGGGCCCACGTAATAGATCACGCGATTGGTGAAGTCCACGCCGGCGGGTAGCCCCTCACCGCTCGCGAAGAGATCGGCGATGCGCTTGTGCGCGGCGTCGCGGCCGGTGAGCAGCTTGCCGTTGAGCAACAGGCGATCACCCGCCTTCCAGGTGGCGACGATTTCCGGGGTGAGCGCATCGAGGTCCACGCGCTTGGCGTTCACGTCGGGGCGCCACGTGACCTGTGGCCAATCGGACAGACTCGGCACCGGCAGCTCCGCCACGCCGCTGCCATCGAGCGTGAAGTGCGCGTGCCGCGTGGCCGCACAGTTGGGGATCATTGCGACGGGCTTGGACGCGGCGTGCGTGGGGAAGTCGAGAATCTTGACGTCGAGAACGGTGGAGAGCCCACCGAGCCCCTGTGCACCAATGCCCAGCGCATTGACCTTGTCGAACAACTCGATGCGCAGTTCCTCGATCTTGTTCTCCGGACCGCGCGCCTTGAGCTGCGTCATGTCGATGTGGCCCATGAGCGATTCCTTGGCCAGCACCATGGCCTTGTCGGCCGTGCCGCCAATGCCGATGCCGAGCATGCCCGGTGGGCACCAGCCGGCACCCATGGTGGGTACGGTCCTCATGACCCAGTCCACGATGGAATCGCTCGGGTTGAGCATGGCGAACTTGGACTTGTTCTCCGATCCACCGCCTTTGGCGGCCAAGCGTACGTCCACCGTGTTGCCGGGCACGATTTCGCAGTGCACCACGGCCGGCGTGTTGTCGCGCGTGTTCGTGCGGCTGAATGCCGGGTCGGCCACGATGGACGCGCGCAGCACGTTCTCGGGCAACAGATACGCTCGCCGCACGCCTTCGTTCACCATTTCCTGGAGTGAGAGCGTGGCGTTGTCCCAGCGCACATTCATGCCCACCTTCACGAACACCACTACGATGCCGGTGTCCTGGCAGATGCGGCGATGTCCCTCGGCGCACATGCGCGAGTTGGTGAGAATCTGCGCGATCGCGTCCTTCGCAGCCGGACTCTCTTCGCGTTCGTAGGCGTCGGCCAGCGCATGGATGTAATCCAGCGGATGGTAGTACGAAATGTGCTGGAGTGCGTCGGCGACGGACTGGATGAAGTGTGCTTGGGAGATCGTAGTCATCTTGAAGAATAATCAGGCGGTTGATCCGCCGACTGCGTGAGTGTCGGCAGCGCGCGCAGCGCGTCGAGCTCGTCGAGGAAGTCGTCCGCGTTGCCAAGCGCTCGGCGCACGAGGCCGGACCCGCACAGCGCGCCCACCACGTTGCCGGTGCCGCAGTAGCCGCCTGCACCCCAGAGTCCGTCGCTGAAGGACTGTGCGACTGGCAGGTCGTCGGGGGTGAAGCCCACAGTGGCGGCCCAGCGGTGCGTGATCGGTGCCTGCGTGCCCACGGTCCGGCGGAGTCGCTGCTTGAGCCACTGCTGCAGCGCCTCGGTGGGTGCATTGTCGGTGGTGTACTCCTGCGCCGCAAAGTGGTCCCGACCGCCGCCGAGCAGCACGCGTCCGTCGGGGAGCTGCTGCCAGTAGTCGTAGCCGTACCGGGCGTACACCGGCCGTGGCACGTGGATGTCGGCGGCAGGCGCCGTGGCGAGCATCTGCAGGCGCACCGGTCGCAGCAGCGCGGCGGACGCGGGGAGCAGTCGCGCGAGCGCGCCGTCCGCACAGACCACGATGGCGCGCGCGCTGATCATGCCGCCGGAGTCGAGATGCACCACGCCCGGCTCCAGCTGCGTGACCTCGCTGTGCTCAAACAGGGTTGCGCCCTCCGTCTCGGCGCGAGCGGCCAGCGTGAGTGCCCGACGCACCGGATGCATGGCGCCATCTGCGGGGAACAGCAGGCCGCGCCCCTCGGCGCCGGTGTAGCGTTCCACGGGTAGACCGTCGGCCCGCATGCGCGCGAACTGGCGCTCGCAGTCGTCCTGCTCTTGGTCCGATTCGGCGATGCGCAGCGATCCGTGCCACCAGGTGTCGTCTGGCGTGTCGGCGCGCATGGTGTCGAGCGCACGCAGCGTGTGCCGGTAGAGGGCCGCGGCGGGGGCACCCACGCGGCTGGCCAAGTCATGATGAAACGGCGCCAGCCCTCCCAGCAACAGTCCACCGTTGCGGCCGGCCGCGGCGCCGGCGATGCGGTGCGCATCCACGCCGATCACGCGGGCCCCGAGCGCGCGCGCGGTGCGCACGGCGGCGAGGCCCGATCCGCCCAGTCCGACCACGCACACGTCGGCGCGCGCGGTGTCGTGCAGCGCGGGACGGGCCGGAGTGTGAATGCCGTCCCACCAGGCGCTGCTCACCTCAGCGTTCACAGCGCCGCAGGCGCGATGGGAGCGGAGCCGAGCGTCACGGTGCCGGACGCTGATACCGACCCGTGAGCACCGCTTTGCCACGAATGTGCGACGCCATGGCCGTCATCACCGCCGCGCGCGTTGCCTGCGGGCTCATGCTGGCCGCCGCCACGTTCACGGTGGCGTCCAGCGCATAGAGCTCGAAGACATAGTGGTGCGCCGGGCCGCTGGACGGTGCTGCCGGTCCGCGATAGTACGGCCCGCTGGCGCTGATCTGCCGCAGGCCGTCGGCCAGCTGTGGCCCCTGCATCATGCCCTCAGCGAGCGAGGTCGCCGTGCCGGGAATATTCCACACCATCCAGTGCAGCACATCGTCGGTGCCATCACCAATTGCCGCGTCCACATCATGGACGATGAGCACAAAGCTGCGGGTGGAGTCCGGCGCGTCACTCCACTGCAGTGCGGGGGACACATCCCGGCCCGACTGCGCAAAGCGTGCGGGCATGAGACCGCCGTCAGGAAACGCGGTAGTGGTCAGCGCAAACGTGCGGACACCGCCTCGGCCCTGTGCGGCGAGTGGGGACAGGAGTGGCGCGGCAACCGTGAGCAGCACGCCGAGCGCGCGCACGGCCAATCGCACTGCGTACCATGCTGACGCGCCGCTCACTTGAACGACGCCGGCTGCGAACGACGCCACGAATCGTAGCGCGAACGGAGCGTCTTCACCGGATTCAGGTTCTCGCCCGGCTTGATGATGTTCGGTCCCGTCTGGTCCGGCTGCGCGACGGTGAGATACATGCTGTACTGGCCGTCGCTGTGCGACTCACCCACTCGGTCGTCCTTCTCCGACATGAGGATGTATGCGATGTAGGACGAGCGGCCCTCGCACGGATTCAACGGCGCGCTGCCGTCTGCCGGAAGCGGCGGGCAGCTGCAGCGGCTGTCGCCGCCGTACAGATCCGCCGTCTCGAGCGCGGCCATCACCCGGTCCGTGAGCGCGCCTTCAGTGTGCAGGAACGCACGCTCGGCATTGGGCATCGCCTCACCGGCGCGCAGGATGTTGCCCTGCACTGAGTAGTAGATCTGGGTGCCTGGCACGCGCCCCTGGAGGTCCTGTGAAACGTACCCGTTGGACAGTCCGGAGTGGCCCGCCGTCCGCCCCTGCAGATCGAGAATGCCGAACTGCCGCGACTGGAAGGCCGGGTCGGCGGAGAGCATTTCAATGATGCGCTCGGGTGCCGTGCCCTTTTGCAGCTCGCGGTACACGAGCATCTGGTTCTCGCGGGTGCCGTCGACGGCGGCTTGGCAGGCGGCCACGCCCTTTCCCGGTACGACCACAGCCTGAATGTTCATCAGGAACGTGTCCGGTCGGTTCACACACGTGGCGGAGGCGATCACCACGCGCCCGGTGGCCATGTCCACGGCGATGATGGACCAGGTGGCATGGGCGGTGGCGGGGAGCACCAGCAGGAGGGCGAGCAGGGTGGCGCTTCTGATGAGCGCTCGGCGCAGAAACGAGGAAGTCATGTGCAGAACGTGCCGCCACGGCGCGGGTGGGGCAAGTGATGCTAAGCTTCCAGAGGATCTCACCTCTGCTCGGGAAACTGTATGAAAGCATTTCGTACGATTGCGATCGTGGCCGCCGTGTTTGCCATTGCTCTCTTGGCTGCCTCGGGGCTGGGCACTCGAGCTGGCGCCTGGGACTTCCGGACCGGCTTCACGCTGCTGCGGTACGCCGCGTATCTCGGCGCGGCCGCTGCGGTGCTGGCGCTGGCGGCGCTGCTCATCACGCGACCGCGCGGCGGAGCGCTGGCGGCCCTGGTGGGGGCGGTTGTGCTCGGTGCCATCACGTTTGGCTTGCCCTACAGTCAGCAACTGGCGGCGCGCTCGGTGCCGCCCATCCACGACATCACCACCGACACCGCCGATCCGCCGCTGTTCGTGGACGTGCTGCCGCTGCGCGCCGACGCCCCCAACAGCGCGGACTACGGCGGGGACAGTCTCGCGATGCAGCAGCGAGAGGCGTACCCGGACCTGCAGCCCGTGCAGTTGAGCGTGGGCGCGGCCGAGGCGTTCGCGCGTGTGCGACGTGCGGCGGACGCGATGGGATGGGAGCTGGTGTCCACTGACTCCGCTGCGGGTCGCCTGGAGGCCACGGCCACGACCACGTGGTTTGGCTTCAAGGACGACGTGGTGGTGCGAGTGCGACCTGCGGGGGCAGCGGGCGCCGTGGTGGATGTGCGCTCCGTGTCCCGCGTTGGGCGGAGCGACGTGGGCGCGAATGCCGCGCGGATTCGCCGGTACGTGTCGCAACTCACCGGCGGGGCGTAGCCGCACGCCGGGAGGGCGGTGGCCAACCCGAAGGGGGCGCCGCTACTCCTGAGGCGCGATCTGATTGATGAGGCGCTGCACGTCGCGCCAGTCGTAGTAGTGGAACGCGCCCCGGTTGGACATCATCACCAGCAATCCTTCGGGGAACGCCTCGCCGAGCGCACGAGACGTGACTTCGAGGCCGTCGGTCTCGCTGGCCCGCACCGGGATCACGGCGAGCACCGGATGAGCGTGGCGGTTGCCGTCGGATCCTTCGCGCGGGAAGATGTGAATGCGACCCGCGCCCTGATCGGAGAGCACGAGGTAGCCGGTGCCGTCGTCACGGGCGAAGATCGCAATGCCCTCATGGTCATCGGCCACGCCGCTTGTCGCGAACAGTGCGAGCTCCGTGTTGCTGCTGTCGGGATCGGCGAAGTACTTGCGCACGCCCACCTGCTCGTCGCTGTAGTACACGTACCCGAGCACGTCGTCCACGGCGATCGCTTCGATTTCCTTGGTGCCGCTGTAGGCGCCGAATTCCCGCACCTTCACGCCGCGCACGACGCCGGCGCTGTCGGCTTCGAGCCGGTACTGCCACAGGTAGGTGCCGTCGGTGGGTCCGGCCTTGCCGCCCACAATCGCGAACGTGACGCCATCGCTCGGCCGTCGATACAGCGCCACGCCCATGGGTGCGCGCGCGGTGTCGCCGTCGAACAGCAGGATGCCGCCGCTGTCGATGGGCTGCATGTCGGGCAGCGAGAAGACGCGCAGTCGCTGCCGGTTGCGCTCCGTGGCGACCGCGATGTCTCGGAGGCCCGCACCAAGCGATGCCTGCTGCGCCACGTCCACGTTGTTCATGCGCTCGAGCAGGGTGACGCTGCGCGCCCGGTCAATCCGGCCGGTGAGGTCGAAGACGTACACGCCGCCGTTGAGATCGCCCTTGTCGGTGCCCAGTACCAAGCTGCGGCCGGCGTCGGTCGTATTGATCCAGAGCGCCGGATCATCGCTGTCACCGGGGAGCGTGTCGGTGATGAACGTCGGGTTGAGCGTATCGGTGGCGAGGGGCAGGGCTACAGCCGCGGACTCACCCGTGCTGGGTGTGGCGGCGTCTGGGGGTGAGCATGCAGACAGGGCAACGACCAGGCCGACTGCCGAGGAAAACACGAAGCGAGCGCGCATGAGAGATCGGTGTATGGGAGCAGTGACGCACGGCCGAACGTTCGCGTGAGCCGACGCGTGGGTGAAGAGGGCGGGTTCGGTTGTTACACAGTTGGGCTCACCGCGGCGTGTCCACGAAGCTACCGCCCGGACGATATCGTCCGAAAGAGTGAGGCGCATTCACACACTTCGGGTAATCGCGCCGCACGCCGCGCGGTAGCACACTTCATATAGATGTAGAAAACTGTCGGCCGCTCTGCCGCCCCGCTGTCTCCTTGACGGTGGTGATGCGCGATCGTGCCGCAATGATTCGGTCGCCGTACACGCGCGATCGATGCCCTGTGAATCCGTCGGGGACCCCAATGAACATACAGGCAATCCGCACCGCGCTCGCCATGCTGGCGAGTGCGCTGCTCTTCACGCTGCCAGCACAGGCACAGAGCTTCGGACGCTCCAAGGTCCAGTATGACGACCTGAGCTTCCGAATTTTGCCCACGCCGCACTTCTCGGTGTACTTCTATCCTGCGGAATCCACGGCGGTGGCCGATGCGGCCCGCATGGCAGAGCGCTGGTACGAGCGCCACGCCGCGCTCATGGTGCACACGTTCGACGACAGTCCGCTCATCCTGTACGCCGACGCGCCTGACTTTCAGCAGTCGAACGTGGTCGAGGGTGAGATCGGCATCGGCACCGGGGGCATCACCGAGGGCGGCCGCGATCGCGTGATCATGCCGTTCACGGGCATGTACGCCGACAATGACCATGTGCTCGGCCATGAGCTCGTGCATGTGTTCCAGTATCGCATCGCCAAGGAAACCAAGGGTGGTCTGCGCAACATGGGGCAGATTCCGCTCTGGCTCATTGAGGGCATGGCCGAATATCTGAGCCTCGGTCGCTACGACCCCAACACCGCCATGTGGTTGCGGGATGCGGTGCGCCGCAACGACCTGCCCACGCTTGAGCAGCTCACCAATGATCCGCGCTACTTCCCATACCGTTATGGGCAGGCGCTCTGGGCCTACATCGGCGGCCGTTGGGGTGATCCCATGGTCAACCAGCTGTTTCGGGTGGCCCTCGAGGAGGGATGGAACGATGGACTTGAATCAGCGCTAGGTGTGAGCGCGGATTCCCTCAGTGCACAGTGGCACGCGGCGCTGCGGGCGCAGTACGCGTCCGTCACCGTCCGCACGAGCCCCGACTCGATTGGACGCAGCATCATCGCCGTGAGCGAGAACGGTGATCAGAACGTGTCGCCGTCCGTGAGTCCCGACGGCCGGTACGTGGCGTTCTTCTCCAGTCGTGGCCTGTTCGGCATTGACCTGTATCTCGCGGAAACCGCCACGGGACGCGTGGTGCGACAGCTCACGAGCGTGACCGGAGATCCGCACTTTGACGCACTCAGCTTCATCAACTCAGCGGGTAGTTGGTCACCGGATGGCAGCCAGCTCGCCGTGGTGGTGTTCGCCGATGGCGACAACGAGATCAACATTGTTGACGCGTCCAATGGCCGCATCGTGCAGCGCATCAAGCCGCGTGGTGTGGGCGCGATTGCCGATCCCGCATGGAGCCCGGATGGTACGCGCATCGCCTTCTCCGGCCTGGACGGCGGGCTCAGCGACCTCTACCTGTACACGCTCGCAAACAAGAGCACGCGCCGCCTCACCAATGATCGCGAGGCACAGTTGCAGCCAGTTTGGCGGCCCGACGGGCGCACGATCGCCTACACAACCGATGCGGGAGCGGCGACCCGTTTTGACATCATGCAGTTCGGCGCGCTTCGCCTGGCCACGATAGACGTTGCGTCTGGCGACGTGACGCTGCTTCCGCAGTTCACGCAGGGCAAGGCGATCAACCCGCAGTACACCGCAGACGGCGACGCGCTGTATTTCGTGGCCGATCCGGACGGCATCAGCGACATTTATCGCATGACGCTCGCCAATCGGGCCGTGACGCGGGTGACGTCGAGCGCAACGGGCATCAGCGGCATCACGGACGCGTCGCCGGCGATCAGTCTCGCGACATCCACCGGCGCGCTCGTGTTTTCGGTGTTCGATCGCGGGGGCTTCGGCATTCGGTCGCTTGATACGCGTGCACCCAACGTGGTGGTTGCCGAGCAGCCGGCGTCCACAAGCGCGAGCGTGCCTCCAACGCTCACCGCGAACGCTGAAGCCCAGCCTCGCCTGTTTCCTGCCGCGGGCGTGCTACCGCCCACCGCCAGCGACAGCCCCGACCGGCTCGCCGGCTATGTGGCCACCGCACTCTCGAGCCCTACCGTGGGTCTGCCTGCATCGATTCCCAACGCGGTAGAGCCGTACCGCTCAAGATTGTCACTCTCCGCCGTTGGTGGTACCAGCGTGGGCGCGAGTATTGGCGGCGGACTTGGCACCGGCATCGCCGGCGGCGTCATGTTCGGATTCTCCGACATGCTCGGCAACCGATTGCTGAACACGGTGTTGCAGGCCAACGGCACCGTCAAGGATTTCGGTGGACAGGTACAGTATCTCAACCGCACGCACCGCCTCAACTACGGCGTGATCGCGCAGCACATGCCGCAGGCCGGTGTGTCCGGCAACTACAACAACACCACGCTCACGGTAGACGGCAACGAGGTGCAGGGCACCGTGGTCACGCGCGTGCTGCAGCGCCAGTACTTTGACGATGTTCAGGGATTGCTGCAGTACCCACTCTCGTCCACGCGCCGGCTCGAGTTCTCGGCCGGTGCGCAGCGCATCGCGTACGGACTCGAAGTGGACAGCGTGTTTGTAGTGGGAGACCAGGTCGTGAATCAGCGCCGGGAAAACGTGAGCGGTCCGTCGCCGCTCGTGTTCGGGACTGCGTCTCTCGCACTGGTTGGTGATTATTCGTTCTTTGGCTTGACGTCACCGGTGGCAGGCGGCCGGTATCGCCTTGAAGTCTCGCCGAGTATCGGCTCCATCGACTATGGCACGGTGCTCGCGGACTACCGGCGATATTTCTTCAAGAGTCCCGTGACGTTGGCCGTGCGCGGCATGCACTACGGCCGCTACGGCGGCGGCGCGGCCGACCCGCGGTTTCAGCCCATCTACATCGGACAGAATCAGCTCATTCGCGGCTACGACGCAAACGACTTCCAGACGAGCGATTGCACGCCCTCAGCGAGCGGGTCAAATGCCTGTCCAGAGTATTCCCGTCTGAGTGGCAGCCGCATTGGCGTGGCCAACATCGAGCTGCGCATTCCAGTGCTCGGCACTGAGCGCTTGGGCCTCATCAACTTTCCGTACCTCCCGCTGGAGGTGGCGCCGTTTTTTGACGCCGGTGTCGCGTGGACGAGCGACGAGTCGCCGTCCGTGCGCTTCGACCAGCGCACCGCCGATCGCGTGCCCGTGTTCAGCACCGGTGTGACCGCGCGATTGAACGTGTTCGGCTACGCCGTGGTGGAGATGTTCTACGCGCACCCATTCCAGCGACCAGGGCGGAGCGGGGTGTTCGGGTTCCAACTGGCGCCGGGCTGGTAGGGCGCGACGCGATCAGTCGCCCAGGCGCGCGTCGCCCACGTCATATCGAAAGCAGATGACGGCGCCTGCCACCGCCACCACCGCAATCACGGTGGAGAGCGCCACGCCAGTGCCGTCGAACAACGCCGCCGCCACTGCGCCGCACACGGCGCCAATGGAGAACTGCACCGTGCCCATGAGCGCCGATGCGCTCCCAGCGGCTTTGGGAAACGGTGCCAGCACGGCAGACGAAATATTGCCGCCCACGAAGCCGAGTCCGGAGAGCATGAAAAAGATCGGCGCGGCAACGCCCGCCAGCCCGCCCCACCCCGTGAGCACGGCCAACAGCAACAGCGCCGCAGACGCACTCACGAGCACCGCACCAAAACGCAGTAGTTCACCCGGCGTGCGACTGCGCAGCAGTCGGGCATTGAGTTGCGCGACGCCAATCAATCCGGCGGCGTTGACCCCGAAGAACATGCCAAACGCCGACGGTGCGACGTGGTGCAGCTCCATGTACAGAAACGGTGCGCCCCCGATGTACACGTAGAGCGTGCACCACAGCAGCCCACCGCCAAGTACGGGTGCCAGAAAGCGCGCGTCACACAATAAACCCCAGTACGTGCGCACAATCGCGCGCGGGCCGGCCGAGACGCGGCGCTCCGGCGGCAATGACTCCGTAAGGCGAAACGCCAGCGCGGCCGCACACGCGGTGCCCAATACCACCAGCGTCCAGAAAATGCCGCGCCAGCCGAACGTGGCGAGCAGCGTGCTGCCGAGCAGCGGTGCAATGATCGGCGCCACCCCCATCACGAGGAGCAGTTGGGAGAACACGCGCGCCATTTCGCGCGGCGCGAACCGGTCGCGCACCACCGCGCGCGTGATCACCATGCCGGCGCAGCCGCCGAGCGCCTGCGCAAAACGCCACAGCGAGAGCGCGCCGAGGCCCGGGGCGGTGGCACAGCCAACGGCGGCGAGCACATACACCGCCATGCCGCCCAACAGCGGGCGACGGCGACCGTACCGGTCGGCGAGCGGTCCGTACACCACCTGCCCGACGGCCAATCCCGCGAAATAGAGCGATAGCGTGCGCTGCACCTCCGCCGCGCTGGCCCCAAACTCGGCGCCGATGGCCGGACATGCCGGCAGGTACGTATCGATGGACAGCGGTCCGAAGGCCATGAGACTACCGAGCAGCAGCACGGTGCCGAGCGGGGCGTGGGTGAGCGCTGCCGTGGGCGCAGTGCCGGACGTCGCCAGTGGCTCGCGCTTGAACGTCGATTCTGAGTGTGACACGACGTAAGGATACGCAGTGGGGTACGACTTCATCTGGTCAGCCACGGCAGCGCGACGGTGCAAAAGGCCGCCTCTGTGACGGTTTGTTCGGTCAATCTGACCGATAGGTGGTAGCGCCCACCTGTTTCCCGGATAGCTTGCCGGGTCGGGCTGTTTGCCTTCCCTCTTCCCCACCGTCGCTTGAGCGCTTCGCTCGTTCTCATCCTGGTGGTCGCGACGGCCTACCTCGCGACGCACCTGCTCTACGAGTGGCTGGCCAAGCGCCTGCTGATCGTGTCGGGCGCCGAGTACCTGGTACTCGGCATCCTGCTCGGTCCGCAGGTGACTGGGGTCATCCCCGTCGAGGCCGCGGAGAGCTTCGGGCCAATTGTCGTGCTCGGTACCGGCTGGATCGGACTGACCGTGGGAATGCAGTTCTACCTGCCGCGTTTGGTGCGCACCACGGGACTCACATTCCGCCTGGCCGTGATCGAGTCCCTGGCCACCCTTGGCTTGGTGACCGGCGTGCTCTGGTGGGCGTTGCCGGAGCTTGGCCTCACCTCGCAGTTCTGGGCGATTGTGCCGGCGCTGGCGCTCGGCGCGTTTGCGGTGGCGAGTACGCCCGCCGGTCTCGACATCGCGCTGCGCGATCGAAAGCGCCGGGAGCCTGTGGTGGGGCAGTTGGAGACGTCGCTCGGCGTGAACGCGTTCGTGGCGATTCTCACGACCGGTCTGCTCTTCGCCTGGGTGCATCGCGCGCCCGCCAGCAACATGCGCCCGCCCACGCCCACCGAATGGGCCGTGATCACGGTGGGCATTGGCGTGCTCGGCGGAACGCTGTTTCACCTGTTTCTGGGTGAGGAGCGCCAGGTGGACCGGCTGGTGGTGTCGTTGGCCGGCGCGGTGATTCTCGCGAGTGGAACGGCGGCCTACCTGAATGTGTCGCCGGTGCTGGCCACCATGGTCATCGGGATCGTGCTCGTGAACACCAGCCGCGGCCGCAGTGAACTGCGCTCGGTGCTGGCCGCCGCCGAGCGACCGTTCTATTACGTCTTGTTGTTGCTGGCTGGCCTGTCATGGCGACCAAGTACATCGGCGACCGTGTTTGCGGTGCTCGCGCTATTCCTGATCACGCGCACGCTGTCCAAGGTGTACGCCACACGTGTGGCCACGCAGTGGAACAACGCAACCCCCATGCTGGGCCGGGATTGGGGCAAGGCGCTGATTGGGCAGGGCCGGCTGACGGTGGCACTCGCGCTCGACTACGCCCGTCGGCCCGAGCTGCCGATTGGCGACGTCGTGTTCACGGCGGCGTTGGCGTCGGTGCTGCTCACGGAGTTTGCGGCAGCGCGCCTCGTGCGTGCCGCATTGCTGCCCATTGTGGAACCGTTGCGCGACTTTGCGCAGCGCCTGCCGTGGTTGGATGCGGATACGCCGCTGGACGAGCACGGCGTGCCCACGGGTGAACATGCGGTGGTCTCGGCGTCTGGTGCGGGCAGCGCAGTGGCTGCGGCAGCAGTGAGTTCGGGTGGCGGATCGGCGGTTGCACCCGGAACCGACGGTGCGTCGCGTGATGCGTTGAAGGGTGCGTCGACTGGCGCGTCGCCCGCGCCACCGGTCACTGCGTCTCCGACCAACCCCGAGGCGCGTCCGGACACCACGTACAAGCCCGACGACGAGATCATGCCGTCGGTGGGTGGCCTGCGCATCACGCGCCGGCCAGCCGCGGGCGACACACCGAACGGAGAATCCTGATGCGGCGCGTGGTTGTCCTCGGACTGCTCTACCTGCTCATGCAGGCGGTGCTGCCACTGGGTGAAGGCACGCCGGCGGCCCTCGTGCTCATGGCGTTCGGCTTTCTCATTCTTGGCGCGTACAGCGTGGGTGAGCTGGCCACCACCGTACGGTTGCCCAAGATCGTGGGCTATCTGGTGGCCGGATTGGTGGTGGGTCCAGCGGCGCTCAACTTCGTGAGCACTCCCGTCATGGCGCAGCTGGCACCGGTCAGTCAGCTCGCGATCGCGCTGATTGCGTTTCTGGCGGGTGCGGAACTGCAGATCGCGGAAGTGCGCGAGCGTGGCACGTTGCTGCTCAAAATGATGACCGCCGAGTTGGTGGTGTCATTCATCGGTATCGTGGTGACCCTGGTGTCATTGCACGGCTTTCTGCCGGTGTTGCGCGGCGCGCCCATGGCCGAGGTGCTCGGCTTCTCGATTCTGTTTGCGTCGGTGGCTGTGGTGCACTCGCCCGCCGTGACCATGGCGTTGCTGAGCGAGAGCGGCGCCAAGGGCGTGGTGGCTCGTACCACGTTGGGCGTGGTGCTGCTGGCCGACGTGGCGGTGGTGCTGACATTCTCCGGCGCGCTGGCGCTGGTGCGTGTGCTGGTGCCGCCGTCGGGCAGTGGCGGGTTGGGCCTGCTGGCTGTGATCTGGGAGATTGGCGGTGCGGTGCTGGTGGGAGCGGTGCTGGGTGCGGTGGTTGCGTTGTATTTGCGCTTCATCAGTCGTGAGCTGTTCATCTTTGCGATTCTGGTGGCGTTCTTTGGTTCAGAAATCGCGCATCTCGTGCATGTGGAGACGTTGCTCACGCTGCTGGTGGCGGGCTTTGTGGCGGAGAATGCGGGTGGCGGTGGCGGTGAACACTTACGGCACGCCATGGAGCGGGCAGGTGCGCCTATTTTCGTGGTGTTCTTTGCGCTGGCAGGTGCGCAGATCAAACCCACGGCGGTGCTGCAGCTGTGGCCGCTCGTGATACCGTTGGTGTTGGTGCGTGCCGCCGGATTGTGGGCGGGCACACGGCTTGGCGCGAAGTGGGCCAAGGCCGAGCCTGCGGCTGGTCAGTACACGTGGATGGGCCTCATCAGTCAGGCGGGTGTGGCGATTGGCCTCGCGAGTGTGATTGCGAGCGTGTATCCCGAGCGCGGCGCCGAGTTGCAGACGCTGTTCCTCGCCACACTCACGGTGAATCAGACGTTGGGTCCGATCATGTTCCGTGTGGCCTTGCTGCGGTCAGGGGAGGCGACGCCGGAGTCGTGTGGTGGGGGTGGGCCGGGGGCGGGAGGAGGTACAGGAGAGCATGCGGCGCAGGGGGCGCCGACCAGCGGGCCGAAGACGGCGGTGCCGGCAACGGTGTAGTGGCACCTGCGTGCAGGCTGCCCTACGGACGGCCCTTTCGTGTCCAGAACACGATCGCGCCGCAGCCCGGCTCCGCATGGAAGTCGAACGGAATCACCTCCGGCTGATCGTAGACCTCCACGGCCATCAGACTGTCAACCGACATCACCGCGTCAAGATCGAACGTCTCCACGAACGCGCGCTTGCCGTCAATGAACACGGTGGGCTTGCAGCCCCGCACGAGAATCTCACGACCAATCCGGCCCGTGTTCACCGTGGTGACGGACGGCATGGAAAACAGCACGTCGGCAATGCGTTGTGGCACCATGCGCTGAATCTCGGCCTCATCGAGAAACTTCCCGTATCGCCGCGATCGGCGATTCTCGAAACCCGAACGCCAGCTGTCAGCCGTGATGATCACACTCTCCAGCTGATTGCGGGTGGACTGCAGCACCACGCGCGCGGTGTCACCGCCGCCGGCGTCGATGTCCACCGCGACGCCGCGCGGGGAGAAGCCGATGGCCACCGCCTCCAGCGTCTGCGGTCCCAGCGGCGCGTCAGCGATGACGAAACGTCCGGCGGCGTCGGTGAGGGCAACGGAGGTGCTGCCCGCAACACGAACGCGTGCGCCCGTGATGGGCGCGTTTTCACCGCTCACGACCGTTCCGCGGAGCGCACCCGTGCTCTCGGCGCCGACCGGCAGCTGGAGCGACCGCATGAGGAGCCGGTTGGACGGCACTTCGATCTCGATGGTGCCGGATGTCGCGTTGCCCGCGAAGGTTCGCACGTTGAGCACACCGTCCGGCGGCACCTCGCAGACGGCGAACGCTCCCTCCGGGTTCACCGGCACGACGCGCGACTGTGGCTCCGGGGCCGCGCCTGGACGGCCCGGGTCCACCTCCATCCAGTTCACTTCGACGCGGGTCGAATCCGGCAGCGGGAGCCCGGCGGACGCCCGCACGCGACCGAGAAAGAGTCCGGGCAGGGGGGGCGCTGCGGAGGTGGATCCACGTGCGTTCGGGCGCTGGATCTCACCGCACCACGTGGCGTAAATCGCCTCGAGCGGCGGCACGGCAAGGGTGACCTGCGACCGTTGACCGGCCTCGAGGGCCAGCGCGTTGAGCAGCGGTGATTCAAGCAGCAGCGAATCGAGGCGCGGGTGTGCGAAGCCGATCAGGTACGAGCCCGCGGGCACGTCGGCCATGTCGAACCGGCCCAGGCCGTCGGACGTGTCGCGCCGCACGATCTCGAGCGACGTCGCCGAAACGAGTTGCACATCCGCGTTGGGCAGCGGCCGGCCGATCGAGAGGTCGAAGACGCGCCCGGCCAGGCTGGCCGTGGCGGCGGAGTCCGCGGCAGCGGTGTCAGCGGCAGCGGTTTGTGCGGCGAGCGGGGTGGCATGGGCGGCGATCGTCAGGAGCGCGGCGACCACCAATGTCGTGTTCGAGGGCATCGCGGAAAATCCTGGCGTCCGGGAGCGGTGTGGGCGAACTTGTAGGTTAACGCATCGGGTCGGCGTGTACCGCACGTTGGCCGAGAGACGGTGTTGATGAGTTGAGGCACTCGATGGTTTCGTTCGTCCGCGGCACGTCGGGTTCCGGGTCTCCCGGCTGAGTGAAAGACGACCTTGTGAGCTCGGTTGTGTGTGCGGGGACAGGCGTTTCAATCCGGGTGGGCGGCCGGATACGTCATGGGGAGTCAGGCGGACGGATCGTGGCGTTGCAGGGGCTGCTGCGGCGGGCGGGTTGGCGACCCCCGTGCGACAGCCCGAGGCGATGGTTCGCGGACGAAGCGAACCGGTGCTCAGTGTGTTGCATAGGCTGGTCAGCCTAATCACGGACGTCCTTTGGAATACGGCGCCAGCCGGCGAGGCAACGGGTTGCCGCACGGGCTGTCGCCGTCGGAGATATCGTGGGGAGGAACGGTGGACTTCGGTTGCAGGACTGTCACTGCGTTGGTCCACCGAGTTCACGTTATACGTCAATGAGGGTCACTTGCACACGAGATTCCGTCGGTTCAGCTTTTAAGTATGGCAAATCCAGCTTTCGACTATCGTGGCTTGAGCGTGGCCGACCGCCTTCAACTCGTTGGCGATATCTGGGACAGCCTCGCCGACGAGGCGAACGCGTCGCCCGACGTACTGCCGTTGAGCGACGACCAAACGGCCGAACTGGATCGCCGCCTCGCCGCATACGACGCTGACGCATCAAGCGGAATTCCGATGGACGAGTCACTAAGCCGCATTCGCGCTCAGTTTCGTCGTCAGGTTTAGACGCGCCGTCGGGTCGCCCACATGATTGTCCTTTCCCGACGACGGATCGTGTTCTCGTCGGCAGCCGACCTCGAAGTTGCTGAGGCGGCGCTGTGGTATGATGAGCAGCGATTCGGCCTTGGAGAGGAACTGCTCACTGAAATCGATAAGCTGCTGTCAAGGCCGCTGCGAACTCGCCGCAGCAATATGCCCGCGTGCACCGCGAGCTGCGACGAATCTTGGTCCATCGCTTCCCGTACGCGCTGATATTTCGCGAAACGCAGGCAGAGCTGCTCATCATATCTTGCTATCATCTCCACCGCGATCCCAAGGTCTGGAGATCGCGTGGTTGACGTATAACGAGACGCTGCTGCTGACAGCGCGATGCGGTACACGGCAGGCGGGCACCGCGCTGGCGCACGGCGCCCGCCCGGCCGCATTTTGTCGGATGCGCTGCAGCAGAGCTCAACGTCAGGTGGCGCACACCGATCAAAGGTTGCTGATTTGATGATCCCCTCTGAAGCGCTGGAGTCGCCCGCCTCATGATTCGACGCATCTCGACCCTACTCCTGATCGTCGGCGGACTGGCGGGTGCTCACGCGCTGCGCGCCCAACGGGCCCCAGATAGCGTGACCGTCCCCCTCATCGTTGAGGGGAATCGGCCGTACGTCCTCGTCACCTTTCAGCGGCCCGACGGCTCCACGCGCGTGGCGCGCATGCTGCTGGATACCGGGGGCGGGGGCTTGCTGCTCACCGATCCCCTCGCGCGCGACCTCGGCGTGGCGCTGGGGCCGACGACGCGTGAAGAGGGGCAAACGTTTGCGTCGGTCACCTCGCCCGTGATCGCGCGACTTGGGCCGGTATCGCTCCAGCTCAATCCGCACCGGATCGCGGTCATGGTGGGCCGGGACAACGTCTTGCCGAGCACTACGGCGGGGAACGCGGAGGGCATGCTCCCCGGGCACGTGCTCGCCCAGTATCAGGTCGTCTTCGATTATCCTGCGCGCACGTTCACGCTGGCCGCGCCGGGTACGCTCACGCCGCGCGGCACGCCGCTGCCGATGCGGGTCGGCAACACGTCCGGCTTTCCGCGCACCGAATGGGAGGTGGACGGCACGAAGTACGCGATGCTGCTCGATAGCGGCGCGTCCTTTACCATGGTGTCGGAAGTGGTGCTCAAGGCGTGGGGGCAGCGTCACCCCGCGTGGCCCCGGTATCCGGGAGCATTCGGGGAGGCGACGACGCTGGGCGGACAAACGCTCGAAACGATGCTGCTCCCGCAAGGCCGGTGGGGACCGTTTTCGCTTGGTGAAGTCGGGGTGACCTCCCAGCTCGACGGGACCTTTGAACGCTACATGAGCGGCTTGATGCGGGCGCCGATCGTCGGCGCGTTGGCGGGGAACGTGCTCAAAGGATTCCGTGTCGAACTGGATTACAAGCACGAGCGCCTGTATCTCTCGCGGCCGTGAGCGTCTGGCCTGATGTGCCACCCAACTGAGCGTTGCTCTTGCCAGGACCGCTGCGGAGTGCTCCCTGTTCGCTGCGCTCACTGGTCGAGATTGGCTGGAAGGCCCCGCAAGAGAACGCGCGTGTTGAGGCCGTAGGATAAGCCAGCGTCCCGAACTTCGGATGCGTATGTGGAAGAAGCGAGCGCTACAGATCGCGTAGACTCAATGATCGCCGTCTCGGCAATCATTTTGCCTTCACGGTTTCTGCGCGGTTCCTTGGCGCGGCGACTTATCCTACAGCCTCGTTCGGCGCACGTACCAGCTGCACTCAGGCTGAATGAAACTTCCGTCGAACGAAAGCGCGTTTCTTCCGTGCGCTGGGTTTCGATCAGCGCGTCTGGGTCCGTCTGCAAGAGGCGCTGCGGCGACACGCGGTGGAAGGTGAGGCCGAGGAGCAGTCTCGGTCGCCCCATGGCCGGAAGTTTCTTGTTCGGGGCAGTTGACAGGGACCGGGCGGGGCGGCCGCTGCGCTGGTGTCCGTGTGGATTGTCGTGCAGGACGACGACCGACCACGGCTCGTGACGTCGCATCCCGGAGGAAGCGCATGAACAGCACCATCCATGAACTTGATACGGTCGTTCTCGTACGCGACGTGCCCGAGGCCAATCAGCGCGCGGGTGACCTGGGCGCGGTCGTGCACGTGCACGACGCCACAATGCTTGAGGTCGAGTTTGTAACCGCGTCTGGCCGCACGCAGTCGGTGCGGACGTTGTCCACGCGTGATGTGCGCCCGGTTCGTGATGATGATCTGCTCGCCGTGCGGTCGGCGCACTCTGCGAGTGACGCCGCCTAAAGAGGCGCTGCTGCTGACAGCGCGATGCGGTGTGCGGCAGGCGGGCACCGCGCTGGCGCACGGTGCCCGTCCGGCCGATTTCTGTTTGAACTTGCCCCGTTTTCGTAAAGCCGTTGAGATTGGGTTTTCAGGCAGCAATGGATTGTACGCCCTGGAGTTGCTCAAAGGCTGGAGGCGAGCGCTGACCAAGGGCGGAGTGCCGTCGGTGCGGGTTGTACCAGCCTTCGATGTAGCGGAAGAGCACCATACGCGCGTCGATGTGCGAAGCGATGCTTGGTGAGACACTCACACTCGAGCGTCCAAAAGAAGCTCTCGGCCATGGCGTTGTCGTAGGCATCGCCGCGCGAGCCCATCGAGGGCCGCACCCCGAGCGTACGGCAGCGCTGCCCAAACGCAACCGCACGGTATTGCGATCCTTGGTCCGAGTGGTGAATGGCATCCGTCGCGCGACGCTGAATCGCGGCCATGTCGAGCGCGTGGAGGACGACCTGAGTGTGCAGCCAATCGCGGACCGGCAGGCCCACGGCGCTTCGACACGCCGAGTGAGCCATCGGCCCGCATCAGTCGCGCAATGCGTTTCTGGCCGACGTGGTGCCCCGCCTCGCACAGGTCTTCGAGCAGTCGTGGTGCACCGTACGTGCCATCAGAGCGGGCGTGCGCGGCACGAATTGCCACGCGCCGTTCCACGTCGCGCTGCGCGCGCCGTGACGGAGCCCGCCGCCGCCACGCGTGAAAGCCACTCTCCGACACACCGAACATGCGACACATCGTGGCGATGGGAGCCAAGGCCTGATTTGCGCTCACGCACTCGAAGACTCGGGTGGGATCGTGCCCGACTCCCGCGCAAACCAAGCCGCCGCTTTTCCCAGGATGTCACGCTCCACCTTGAGCTGCCGATTCTCACGGCGCAGCCGCGCCAGCTCCGCGCGCTCATCGGTGGTGAGCATGCTGGGGCGCGCTCCCTGGTCCGCCTCAGCGTGGAAGACCCAGTTACGGATCGTCTGCTCCGACGGATCAAACTCCTTCGCCAACTCTTTCAGATTGCGGCCGGCGAGGGCCAGCGCGATAATCTGCTCAGTACAGGCGGCCGGCTAGGCCGCGGGACGACGGGGCATTGGGCACTCCTCCTCTCACACAGAGATGAGGGCTCCACCAAACCGGGTCAAGTTCAAGTTCTCTTCCAGGACTCTTCCATGCGTGTTTCACGGCGCGACGATCCACCGACGGATGGGCTCAACATCGTCCCGTTTGCGAGCATGGCCGGAGGGTGGTTGGGTCCCCTCCTGATGTTCTGGCTCTATCTCTGGGGGCCACTGCGGCCGTACGCGTATCCCAGCGGTGATATGCTCCCGGCCGCGTGGTTTTTGTTCGTGGTCGCCGCCTGCATCGCGCCGTGGTGGGTCCTGCCGCGTGCCTACTTCACGATCCGGGAGTTCGAGCGGACAGGCCGGATCTATCGGCGCTTGGGAGTCATCGTCTTTCGCCGGTTCGCGCCGAATGGGGATCTCGCAAACAAGTGGGAGCGGCGAGCGAATCCGCACTTCCGGGTGATCGGCGGTCATCGTGCTGCTGTTGCGTTCGTCCTGCGTACTGAGCAGAGTGAGCGCGGCCACCTCGTACTGTTCGCGCTGGGCGTTGTGTCAGCCGCCTACGCATGGCGCATTGGATGGCATGGCTGGGCCACGTATCTGAGCGTGGGGAACGTCCTGGTGAACGTCTACCCCATTCTGCTGCAGCGATACACTCGGAGCCGCTTGCAGGTGGTGCTGAACCGAGGTCAGCGCACGGACGGTGGCGCCGACGCGGCCTAACGCGGCGGTGTACCTGAAAAGCGGCCCAGCCCCTAGCCTCAGGTTCGGGTCCCGTGTGGGCCGCTTTGCAGGGGGACTTGGGCGTTGACGGTGCCGATAGTCCGACGCCAGAGATGCGGACGCGAATGTGGCAGAAGCGAGCGCCACAGATCTCGTAGCATCAACGATCGCCGCGGCGGCAATCATTTTGCGTTCACCGTTTCTGCGCGATTCCGTGGCACAGTGACGTATCCGACAGCCTCGCCATATGGCTTTGCGCAGAACAGGATGCGTCCGCACCAATCACGAGAAAAGCTGCCCGATACGAATCGCACCAAAGCCTGGCTGGATCCGGTCCGCCTGCAGGAGAGCGGCATCTTCCCGCGCGCTGAACTGACGGCGCATCGGACGCGGAGAAGTCGTGCACTGGCCGGCTCTCGACGAGGACATCCGCGCGATCACCCCTTCCCCAGAATCTCCCGCGCCAGCCAACGCGTCGTGCGAGCAAGCCCATCCGCAAGCGAGACCTGCGGTCGCCAACCAAGAACCGCCGCAGCCTTCTCGGTCGAAATTTCTTTGCGGGCCGTCGCCATTTCGATGAACCCCTGATCAATCGGGGTGGTCACCCCGGGGATCCTGTTCGCGAAGGCCATCAGGCGGGCGATGGCCACCGGCACCCCTTTGGGCGTCTTGCCGCAGGTCTTCCCGTAGTGACCCATGAACTCACGCCACGTCGTGACGTCAGCCGAGATGTTGAACGCTTCACCGACGGCGTCAGGGTGTGTTGCACACTTGATGATGGCGTCGACGACATCATCGATGTACACGGGATGAAAATGCGAGGAGCCGTCGCCGAGGAACACGGGCTTGCCGCCCACGATGTTCTGGAACATGCCGGTGGACCAGATGCCATGGCCCGGCCCGTAGATCATGGACGGTCGCACTATGGACAGCGCCATCCCGTGCGCCGCGGCCCGTGCGATGGCCCGCTCCTCAGCTTGTGCCTTGGTGCGTGGGTAGGTGGACGGGTGCCGCAATGCCAGCGGCGCCGACTCATTCACCGTCTGCAGGTTGAGCATGTCGTAGACGCCCACCGTGCTGACATGGACAAATCGCGAGACCCCGGCCTTGCCGGCGCAGTCCACCAAGGCCTCGGTCGCGTCAACGTTCACCCGTTGCGCCGTATCGGTGTCTGCGTCCAGAACGGCTGCCGCATGCACAATGACCTGCTTGCCCTCGACGACCCGTTGCAGGGCGTCGGTGTTGCGGAGGTCCTCCGCGTGCAGGGTGACGCCACAGTCGCGAAGATATGCGACGCGTTCCAGGCGTCTCCCCGTCCCGGTGACCGTGGCGTGCCCGGTCGTGGCCAGCACCTCGGCCAATCGTGAGCCGAGGAAGCCGGTCACGCCAGTGACCAGGATTTGGACATCTGCGAGTGCGCTCATTGGGCTGGTTGGTGAGAAGCGGCGGTTGGGCCTCCAGGGAAATGTGCGGTTCGCACTGGTCCCACCACCAGCTACGCGCTGTCCGTCACGGTTTCCAGACTTCAATGGGCATCTACACCTGTACATCCTCCACGCCGAGTCTGCTGGAACGAAGGGTCGTCAGATGGATGGTGAGCGGGACCGAGCCGCCGACGGCCAGGGTGAGGATGGGTCGCCATGCGAACACCGGGCTGGGGTCGAAACTCCCCCCATCGTTGCGGCGACAGCGTCCTCGAAATGAAACGCTACGGGCCCGAAGAACTCGTTGAGAAAGCTGAGAAACGCCCCGCCAGTGCACCCGTGCCGTCGAACCCGCCGCTCCGCGTGATGGACAGCTCGTATGTGGCCGCCGCAGCGCGAATCGTCAGTGCGGAGCGCGCGCCCGCTTCCGCAATCGAGAAGGCGGGCCCGCCCTCGGACGGCAGCTCGCACCCATTGGAGCAGGCGAGAAAAGCAATGCCGCGACGGCAGCCAGTGCAGCGATGCAGCGTGCGGATGGACACGTGGCGGGTGCCCGCAACCACCGAAATATGACTCAACAGCGCAGCGGGACAGGAACGCGGCATCCTTCGATCAGGGAAGGGTGGACTCCTGCGCTCGTTTTGACATGCCGGCGGCTCATTGCACAGGGTCTGCGGAGCGCTTCAGCTCAGTCATGAAGGGCCAGATACTCGCCACGGGCGCAGGAGTTCGCGACTCAAGGCGCCGAGCAACGCCAATCGGCCAGCTGGCTCCGTCGGGCTCGGCGAAGACCCCTACCCCCGCCCGCTCCCCGTGGTCAGCACGCCCTCGCTCCGGAGGCGCGTGTGCCGCATCATGGTGGACCCGTCAAGGTGACCGAGCCCTCCCTGGACCGCGCCGCCGAGGAAGTCGGGCCCGACGCAAGGTCTGCTTGCGGCTTCCGTCGCAACGGACCGTGCGTCATTCAGGGGCTCGGTTGTCGTACGCGCCGGATCGCAGGTGGTATCAAGCCAACCTTCCGAGCGAGTCGGACGGCGCCCGTGCTCCCGCGCCCGCTCACCGGGGCTGGCAAGCCAGAGGAGCGAGCCCCATACTCACCCCACCTCCACTAAAACCGCTATCTCGTTGAAACTTCTATTCCTGCGCAGACATGTGCCGAAGATCCGCCTCGAGCTGATGGTGCACGGGGGCAAAACTGCTCACCTGAGATTCCAGGATGACGAATGATTTTGCGCGCGACTCGCCTGAAGTTGTTGACAACAAGGCGCTTGAAATCGCTGTAGCCTCGCCCATCGCGAGCCACCCCGTTGCCTCGTGGAATGTCATACGAGTCAAAAGTTGGGCGACGTTCGAGCAGCTGGCAGAGAAGATGCTCGCGAGACGCGTAGGTAGGGATTTCCACGTCTTTAGAGGGCAGGCAAACGCCGATTGGACCCTTCGTCCGACCCTCCTCCGACTCTTCCCCGAAGAAGTCTCGCCGGTTGAAGCTCTCTCCGTCGAGGCGGCCGCAAAGGAGGCCTTTCGCGCGCAAGCGCATCTTCACCTTGCTTCCGCTCTTATTCCGGGGCTGTTCGGCGGGCCCGGGAGTCATTTTGTGGGCGAGTGGTGGTCTCTGATGCAGCACCATGGGGCGCCAACGCGCCTCCTCGATTGGTCGCACTCGCCGTGGGTCGCGCTCTACTTCGCCATCGAAAGTCACGCCGACGCGGACGGCGCACTCTTTATCGTCGATAAAAGCTGCCTTGCGCTGAACTTCGACGATGACGGAGACAAGGGCTACCGTCGCGACCTCAACGAGAAGGTCCTGGCACGCTCGTCCCCCTCCGTTGAGATCTACCCTTACTCACCCGCGCGCATGTCCGCTCGTATGGCCGCGCAGCAAGGGCTCTTCACAATGTCGCGATACATCCTCGCCGATCAAGAGCGAGAAATCGCCCAGGCAGCGGCCAAGGGACGCAGACCGGACGTCGATCTGTTGCTGGCGCAAAAAGTCATCATCCCTGCGAGGCTGAAGATTGAGTTTCTCCGGCGACTGCGGATGATGAATATTACAGGAAGTAGTCTGTTCCCAGGTATCGATGGTCTCGGCCGATCCCTAATGGAATCGGCGCGACTCGCCAGCGCGGCTCCGCTTGCACAAAGCGCTCCTCAACCCACCGAGCCCACAGAACCTACGCAGGCTCACCGGCCATGACGGACTCCGCCAATCATTTCGATAGCTTCGAAGATCACACGCGACTGAAGCACGCGATACTTCGCGCCTACCTTCAAACCTGGGCGATCAAGCTGCTCAGCCCGCAGGGTGTGGCGCATGCGGTGCATTTCATCGACGCGTTCGCCGGTGAAGGACAGGACGCAAAAGGCCGCGATGGGAGCCCCCTCATCGCCCTTCGCGTGGCCGTACAGCTTCAAGGGTTACGAGCTTCCGGTAAGGTCAAAGCCGATGGGGCAATGCTCGTCACGGCGCTGGAGAAAGTACCGAAGCGATTCAACAAACTGCAGGTGTCGACCGCGTCAATCGTTGGCCTCCTTGGGGACCAAGCCTGCGTGCTGCAAGGCACACTGAACGAGCAACTGGATGCCGTGTGCAAACGGGCGCCAAGTGCGCCAAAACTGACATTCCTAGATCCGTTTGGCGTCGACGGGTTAGAAGCCCGAATCCTTCCGCACCTGCTCGCCGGTGAAAAGGATGAGGTGTTTGTGTTGTTCTCTGACGTGGGCGTCGCGCGGCTTCACGGTGTGGTGATGAAGGATCCGAGCAAATACTTTGCCGACTATAAACGACTGCGCGGCGCGCCGACTCTTTTTACTCAGGAGCAACAGCGCGAGGAGTCTGAGGCGCTAGCGAAAGCGCTTCAGAAGCAGAAAGCCTTGGAGCGGACGGAGCCAAGGAGTCGGGCAATTCTTGACGCGGCGCTGGGCCCCGAGTGGGTCGCCGCGATGAGCGATCACTTGGAAGCAGAGGATCTCTCCGTCGGAGAGGCCGCAGTGGCGATTTTCACGAGGAACCTCCTGACCGCGGGGGCCCGGTTTGTTCAGATCACCCCTATGCGGGATGGTGCCGGAAGTAAGAAGTACGTGCTAGTTCACGCCTCAAAATCTTCGTCGGCGTTCGTCGCTATGAAGGAGAGCGTGTCAACTTCGCTCAATGCAGCGGAGCAGTTGGACTCAGCCATGTGCGCGCGAATTCGTGAGGACGTGCGAGTAGAAGTGGCGGGCGTTGTCGAGAAGATCCATCGACAGTTCGGGGGATCCGAAAGACACTGGAGCAAGCGCGCCGGCGTGAAAGGCAAGCGAGCCGAACAGGGCAGCGTCAGGCGGTTCGTGCTCGAGACTACACCGATATATCCGTTTCAGATGCAGGAGGTAAAAACGCAGCTGAAGCGACGTGGCTGGCTCATCAGGCGTAGCGGCGGTAATGAGATGGTGCGGATCCCCGCAGATGACGTCTCTCCCGCAGCCGACTAGCCCGCAGCGGTGAGCGTCGTGGGGTAGTCCGAGTACTCCACACCGTCGAGCTCCCGCCCTCCCGACTTCGGCGTTCGACCGCCCCACTGCTTCCAGAAGAACGCCACGTCGTGGCGCGTGCAGTTATCGCGGAGTCCGCGCGCCCACGCCGGATCGACCGGCCGCGCGCCGATCCCGCTCTCGCCGCCGCCAATGACCCAGGTGATCCCTTCGAGATTGAGGTGGTCGACCGGGCCGAGCAGGGGTTCGGCGGAGATGAAACGCACGGCCGCCGGCGTGTCACGCAGCGCGTCGGCGCGACGGGCGACCTGCATGGACTCGATCGATGTGCCGAGCCACACGTTCTCCGGCCAAGGAAGACGGTCCGCCAGCCTCACCGCGCGTTCTGGCCGCTTCGTCAGTACCTGAAACTCATGCTGATGGGCGAGCGTCATTATGTCGAAGACGGCGCGGATCTGGTCGAGCGAGAAGTGTGCGTGAAAGACGTCCGACATCGAGTTTACGAACACCCGCCGCGGCTCGCGCCAGCGCAGCGGGAGGTCGAGGCGGTCCTCCCAAAAGCGCGGGGCGAAAGGGTCCGCGCGGTTAGCCTCCGTATCCCGCACAGGAAGCTGCCGCAGGTACACCTCGCGCGTTTTCGTGTGCGCGACGGTGTGCGCGTAGCAGTGATCGCAGCCTGCTGAGAGCTTCGTGCACCCGGTCATCGGGTTCCACGTCGCGTCGGTCCACTCGATGCCGGTTTTTGTTCCCATGGCTTGACGATAGCTCGCGTCGGGGGGGCAGGGGAAGGCGTTGCGCGTTCGGAGCCGTTCCGCAGCGGCGAAAACCCGACGTCCACGCGGACCACGGATTGGTGCCGCAGAGAGGAGCACGGCCTGAATCACGATCGGACGTGCGAACCCGGGCTGAGTCCGGCTGGACTGCATGACCACCGCCACCGTGTCGGAGCCGGACGGCGCGATGTGCACGACCACTCGTCGGGGTTGGTAGCCATTTGCCACCACTTCCCGCGTCTGAGTACTGGATGGGGCAGCCACAATCACGAATCGCCCGCTCAGGTCGTACCGCGAGATGGTTGTGTTGCCGGCAACGCGCACAGGGGCGTTGGCAACGGGCGCACTGTCGGCACGCGAGACACAGCCAAGCGGAGTGGTCGCAGGCTCGCGAGGCAAGGGACCACGTCGTATCCTAAGCGCACCCCGATTGAGATTCCCGTCCCGCCTGCGCGCGGACGCCAGAGAGCGGCAGGACCCCCGCCAGGAGCGCAATCAGCGCATCGGCGGCGGAGCGTCGCACTTCGGCGAGAGCAGGGAGACCTTGGCATCCGGCGGGATCAGTTGCACTCGGCCTGGAACATCCCACTCGTGATGGGTGAAGAGTTCCGCGCATTGCCTCGCCGCCGCGCCGCCTCGCCGCCGCGCCGCCGCGCCGCCGCGACGGATGAGCACGTACGGCCGCTGGGCAGTTCGTCGCGACGTGGCGCAGGACTGCCCGCGGAACCCAATCGCAATGGCTACGTCACGTCACGACCGCTCATACGTCAACTGGCCTATATCGAACGCGAAACGGCACGCGAATATTGCGGGCGATCCCGGCGTGCTTTCCACTCTCTCTGCTGCTGCGTAGCAGGTGCTCATGCCAATCGCGTACATGGTTCGCCTCGTGGCTCTCGCCATGCTGGTCACGCACACACCGCTCGCGGCGCAGCCCGTTTCCATCTGGTCGCTCGAGCGGGGCGATCGCATTCGTCTCACAGAACGGGGGCTCGTCGCTGGTTCACGTGGCGCGTCGACGGTGGGCCAGTTCGATGCTCTCGCCGACGACGTCATTCGCGTGGCGCTCGACAATGGCGGATCGACGTCCTTCGCGCTGCGTGACGTCGCTCGAATCGGTGTGAGTCGCGGTCGAGCGCGGGCCACGAAATACGGTGTGGCGGTGGGGCTCACCGTTGGCGTTGTGGTCGGGCTTGCGAAAGGCAACTCGCGGAACGGCAATCGGGGTCCCTGTGATCCCAACACCGATCCGCGCTGTGGCCAGAAAATCGGGCCGGTGACAGTGGGCCCGGATGCCATCCCCGCCGCCGTTGCCGGCCTCGCCATCGGCGGCCTCGTCGGGTCACTCATAAAATACGAACTATGGAACGACGTGATGTTCGGGCTGAGCCCTCAGGGCTTCACGCTGGCCATTGCAATGGAATGAAGGGCACAATCGCACCCGTACCCTGCGCCTGCTATCGCGCAACACCGGTGATACATCGAGCCCTACGGCCGCCCCTTCCGCGTCCACAGGATGATCGCGCCACAGAAGGGCAGCGAATGGAACTGCATGGGCACCTCCGCCGGCTGCGCGTACACCTCAACGGCCACGAGGTCGTCGACGGTGAGCAGTGCGTCGAGATCATTGGACTGCACGAGCACACGTTCACCGTCGAGAAACACGGTGGGGGTGCAGGCGGAATTCTTGCGCGTGGCTCGCACCTTGAGCCCCGACGAGAACGAACCGGTGGGCTCCCGGATCACCGAACTGACCCCCTGAAACACGTCGGCAATCATCACCGGCTTCTTGCGCCGGATTTCTTCCTCGTCCATGAACTGGCCGTACGAACGGGTCCGTCGCTGATCGAATCCCGCGCGCCAACTGTTCGCCGTCACGGACACGCGCTCCAGCCGATTGCTCGTCGAGATCATGGCTACGCGCACGGTGTCCGGCGTTCCCGCGACGATGTCAACGGGCAACCGACGCGGTTCATAGCCAATCGCGACCACCTCGAGCGTCTGCGAGCCGAGTGGTGCGTTGGACAGCGTGAACACGCCGCGCTGATTGGTGAGCGCAATGTCTGTGGTGCCGGCAATGCGCACGCGGGCGCTCGCGACAGGCTGGCTGTCCGGAGCAGATACGCGGCCCACCAGCAACTGTTGCGACGTACCCGTCCCCAGAAACAGATCCCGCACGAGCAGTCGAGTCGCCGGCACGTCGAGCTCCACCATACCGGAGCTGTCGGTACCGGCAATGATCTGCACAGACAGCGCACCGTCCGGCGGCAAGTTGCACGCCGCGAAAGTCCCGCCCATCCCGACGGGCACGATACGCAGCTGGATATCCGATGAGACGCCTCGAGGACCGACCACCACGTCACGCCAGCTCACCTCGAGGCGCGTCGAATCGGCGAGCGGCCGGCCATCCGGCGTGCGCGCGCGACCCAGCAAGACGCCCGCTTCGGCGGCGGCAGCGGAGCCGGACGCGCCGGTGGCCGAACGCGGTGCGTCGCCACACCACGCGTCGTAGAGTGCCTCGACGGCCGGAATCGCGAGCGTGAGTTCTGCGCGGTCGCCGGCCTGCAGCACGAGCGGGCTCACCGGAGCATCGAGCAGCAGCGAATCGAGCCGCGGATGCTCGAAACCGATGAGGTACGAGCCCGCCGGCAGGTCGGCCATATCGAATCGGCCCAGGTCGTTGGACGTCGTGCGCCGAACGACTTCGAGACTGGTGGAGGACACGAGCTGCACCGTGGCGCCCTGCAGCGGCGCGCGAACGGTGTAGTCGAACACGCGGCCGGAGAGGTTGGCCGTGACCGGTGAGCTGTCTGTCACGGCGTTCTGGGCAACGAGCGCCGGTGCCGTCAGCAGCAACAACGAGAACAACAGGGCGGGTGAACGCGTCACGGTGCGAGCAGGCTGGTTGGAGATGCCAGAGGTGCTGATCGGCGACTGTCCTAGTCGTGATTCGCTTCACGCTGCAACAACAACCAGCCCAAAATACCCGCCACCAGTGAGCCGGCGAGAATACCAAGCTTCGCCGCCTCCAGCTGGGCACCCTCACCAAACGCCAGCGCCGCAATGAACAGCGCCATCGTGAAGCCGATGCCACCGAGCGCGCCCATGCCGAGCACGTGGCGGAAGTTGGTGCCGTAGGGCAGGTCGGCGAACCGGAAGCGCACGGCCAGCCAAGAAAACAGCACGATGCCCACCGGCTTGCCGATCACCAGGCCAAAAAAGATGCCGAGCACCGCGCGGCTGGTGACGGCATCACTTACACCGCCGGTGAACGCCACGCCCGCATTCGCGAGCGCAAAAATGGGCATGATGAAAAACGCCACGACGCCATGCAGCTTGTACTCGAGGCGGAGCAGCGGTGACTGCGCCCGATGCGTGGTGTCCTCAAGTGCAAAAATCGGCTCCTGATGACGCTGCGTGGTGCTGAACTCCTCGGGATCGTTTTCACAGGCCGCGTTGAAGTCCTTGAGATGTTCGCTGGACTCGCGCACGAACTGGCGACCGGAAATGCGCGTGCTGGCGGGAATGGTGAGCGCCAACAGCACGCCGGCAATCGTGGCGTGCACGCCGCTCTTGAGGAACGCCACCCAGAGCACGATGCCGATCAGGAAGTACGGAATGGATGACCGCACGCCGGCGCGGTTGAGGCCGATGAGCAGCAACATCATGCCCGCGGCGACCAGCAGCGCCATGGCCTGAATGGACGCGGTGTAGAACAACGCGATCACGAGCACGGCGCCAATGTCGTCCACGATGGCGAGTGCCGCGAGAAAGATCTTGAGGCTGGTGGGCACGCGCGAGCCGAGCAGCGCCGCGATGCCAAGAGCAAACGCGATGTCGGTGGCCATGGGCACGCCCCAGCCCTTCATGTCGTCGGTCCCGAAGGTGAGGCTCACAAACACGAGCGCCGGCACGAGCATGCCGCCCAGCGCGGCAAAGAGCGGCAGCGCGGCCTGGCGTACGCTGGCCAGCTCGCCCACCAGGATCTCGCGCTTGATCTCGAGGCCCACCACGAAAAAGAACACGGCCATGAGGCCGTCGTTGATCCAGTGGTGCAGCGTCTCGGTGAGACCAAAGCCCGGCACGCCGATGGTGAGCGGCAGCTCCCACAAGTGGTGGTAGCTCTCACCCCACGGCGAGTTGGCCCACGCGAGGGCGAGCAGCGCGTTGAAGAGCAGGACAAGTCCGCCAGAGGCTTCGGCGTGCGCGAAGCGCTGGAACGGCGCGAGCACGCGTTCCGCCAGCGGCTCGTTCGGCTCCTGTGAGGGCGGCGGCGGCAGCTGAATGCTGATCACGGGCGTCTCGCCCGCATCTGGCATTCCCGCTGGATCAAGCACGCTCTCGGCGTCGGAGCTGGTAGTGGTCTCGGCGGACACGTGCGTGGGGGCAACGAGGAAAAAGGGCGCAGAAAGAGCAAATCTGCGTCTGCACGTTGTGGCGGTCGATATTCAGAATACGGGATTGCGCGGCGAACGGCGTCCCCGCAGGGAACGTGTCGGTGTGTGCGCGGTACTCGGTGCAGGGGGCACACGCGGCCACGAGGAACGTTGCCGGACCCCGACACCCAGCTAGATGATGCCCCGGAGCGCGCATCGGGTTCCCCGGCGCCGCGGGTCTGGACGGTCACAGTCTCGAAGGAGCAGTCAGGTGACGCAGGGAGTGAGATCCAGCGACGATCGCGTGCTTGTGCTCCGCCCAATGGGTGGAGCGGCGCGGGAGCGCGTGTGATCACCACGCGAACCCTGTGGTGGCGGACTGCGGCCATGACGGGCGTGGCGGGCGCTTTTGCGTTCGGCAGCTGGTTCGGCGCCCGCATGGAACAGTCGCGCCAGCCGTGGGCCCGAGAGCGGCTGCTCTCCACGGCGCTGGACTCGGTGCGCGTGAACTTTCTGGATTCGCTCCCCGAGAGTGAGCTCATGCGCCGCGCCGTGAGTGGCATGCTGCGCGAACTGCACGACCCCTACGCCGCGCTGCTCGAGCGTGAGGGCATCGCGAGCTACCGCGGCACGCTCCGCGGCGAGAGTCAGGGCCTGGGACTCCTGCTGCGGCTGCGCGGGTCATCACTCCTGGTGCGCCGGGTGCAGCCGGGCTCGCCGGCGGCCACGGCGGGTGTTCGCGCGGGCGACTTGGTGGCGCTGGTGGACGGACGGCGCGCGGTGGACGCGTGGAGCATGCCGCGGCCGGACGCGGGCGTCACCGATGCGAACGGCGTGTCTTCCGATACGATCCGGTTGGAGATCCAGCGTGCGGGTAGTGCCGATAGCGTAAATGTTTCTTTGGTGCGCGCTCCATGGCGCGTTACTGCCGTGAGTGATGCGCTTCTCGCCGCAGAAGGCGTGGGCTACGCGCGACTTGCGAGTTCAGCCAGCGGGTCCGCAGACGAGCTGGAGAAGGCCGTGGACCGGCTGGTGGAGCGCGGTGCCCGCTCTCTCATTCTCGACTTGCGCGGCAACGTGGGTGGCCTGTACGAAGAGGGCGTCAAGGCCGCCGGCCTGTTCCTGTCGCGCGGCGATGTGGTGGCCTCGCTGGAGCGTCGTGGCGCGCCGATGAATCAGGTGGAGACGGTGCGCAACAGTCGCTGGCCCTCGCTCCCTATCGTGCTGCTGGTCGACGGCAACACCGCCAGCTCGGCCGAAATCATTGCGGCGGCGCTGCGCGACCATGGGCGGGCGCTGCTGGTCGGCGAGCGCACCTACGGCAAAGGCGTGGTGCAGCGGGTGGTGAACATCAATTCCGAACTCTCGCTCAAAATGACCACGGCGCGCTGGCTGCCACCCTCGGGTGTGCCGCTGGAGCGGCGACAGGAGAGTGGTGGTCGGTCTACCGGAGGGCTGGCACCCGACGTCACCATTTCGCCGTCCGGACGCCTCGACCCGTCGTCGGTGCCGCCGTCGCTCTCGCCCACCATGGCGAGAACCGTGAGCGAGGTGGTGGACCAGGCACTCGACGCCGCTATCGCGGAGGGGTGGAGTACGGGCCCGGTAGTGGTGCTCGAGCGTCGCATGCGTGAGCAGATCGAGCCGGCCGTGGGGTTCATTCCGGTCGATCCAGCGCGTCGCGTGGCGCTGGTTGGCGATGCGGTGCGCGTCGGTGTGCGCCGCCTGCTGGAAATGACCCGCGGCGATGACGTGCTCTGGTCGTACGCTGCGTACGATGACCCCGCGTTCCGCGCGGCGCTGGACGTGGTGGCGCCGGGTCTGTCCACCGTCGCGGCACCCGAGGCGGGCGCGCCGCTCACCACGAGCAGCACGTTGCCCGGTGCGGCGTCGGCCATGCTGTCCGCTGTGGCGCCGTGGCTGCCGGCGCTCTCCGGCGACAGTACCTCGGTGGTGCGTCTGACGGAGTGGGCCACGCACCGCTTCTTTGGCCTGAAGATCGCCCCCACCGACAGTGTGGCCATTGATCGGGCCGTGACCACACGTCCGTCGCCGCGAATTGACGGCATGCTGCGCGCCGGCGTGCGCGACACGGTGGTGGCTGTCCACTTCGCAGCCGGCGCATTTCGCCCGGCATTTGGTGCCGGTGCGGTGGTGCACTTGGCCGACCCGTCGGGTGGCGTGACCGCGCTTGAAGGGCGCGTCGTGGCCCGGATGGCGTTCCGTGCGCCGGTGGCGCCCGGCCCCAGCGTGTTCCGACCGGGTGACTGGCGCCACGCGTGGGCGTATCTGGTGGAGCTGCCACCGCGTTCGGCGACAGCGCACAGCGGCGGCTTTGCCGGCTGGCGCGTGGTGCTTTCGCCCTGATGCGCGCCGAGTGAGGGGTCGCATCTACGCGGGCGGTGGTCGGCTGGGTGTGTTGGTGGGCGCCATCTCGTGCGTGATCACGGGTGCGCTGCTGACGTTGCGACCAAGCACGCTTGCCGCACAGCCGCCCAGCAGCGCCTCCCAGGCCGCGCCGCCAATCTCTCGCGGCACGCGCGGGCAGCCGTGGAGTGATTCGATTGCGCTCGCCTACGTGGAGCACGCCATTGAGCGTCGCGGTGAACAGCTCGCCGACAGCACGCTCGAGAACTACGAGGCCACTGCCCAGGGATTTCTCGCGTTTCTCGCCCAGCTGGGTGAGGACTTCATCGATCCGCCGCGCGTGGTGCAGAGCGAACAGCTCGCGCTGCACGTGGCCTGGTGGCAGCCGGGCCGCAGTTCGCAACAGCTCGTGGGGCGGCGCGACACCACGCTGCTCCCGGCCAATGTGGGCTACTACCGCGACCGCTACGGTGTGGTGCTCGACAACCTGCCCGACCGCATTCGTCTGGGCGACGGCTTTGACGTGGCTGACGTGCCGCACCCGCTCGCGCAGGGCGCCGAGGCGCTGTACGAATACCAGCGCGGTGAATCGTTCTCCATGCGGTTGCCCGATCGCGAGGTGATGGTGGACGAGGTCCGTTTCCGTCCGCGCGATGTCACGCAGCCGCGGGCGGTGGGCAGCGTGTATCTCGATCGCGAGACGTCGGCCGTGGTGCGGTTGTCGCTCACCTTTACGCGCGCCGCGATTCTGGACCGCCGAATTGAAACGTTGGTGGTGACGCTCGAGAACAGCCTTGTGCGGGGACGCTACTGGTTGCCGCGCCGACAGGAGGTGGAGGTGGTGCGTCGCAGCACATGGCTGGACGTGCCGGCTCGCGGCATTGTACGCGGACATTGGGAAATCAGTGGGTACGCCGTGAACGAAGGTCTCGAGCCGCTCACGAAGCTCTTGCCGCCGTGGAGCAGCGTGTCCCGCGATTCGCTCGCGCGCTGGACGTTTGACGGGCGCGTGGTGGACGTGCTGCCGAGTGATATGCAGGTCGCGCGTGATGATGATGTGAAGGACGCGCAGTTGCGGGCCGAAGCCGCCGTACGGGCGGCGGCGCTCGCACGCCCCATGACGCTGGCGGCGGCCGGCCGCGGCGTGTCGGACGCGATTCGCTTTTCCCGCACCGAAGGCCTGGCCCTGGGCTTCGGACTCGCGCATCGGTGGCCCAATGCAGTGACCCTGAGTGGACGTGTGCGGTATGGTGTGTCCGACTTCGCGCCCAAGGGTCGGGTGAGCCTCGATGTAAGGCCGGCGCTGGGCGGTGCACCGATTCTGGAGTTGTTCGCCGAGCGACAGTATGTGGAACTGGGCGCGCGCGAGCGGGCGGGTGTCACCAACTCGCTCGCGTCCCTGCTGCTGGGCAGCGACTACTCCACGCCCGTTGACACGCGTTCGCTGGGTGTGGCGTGGCGGCCGGGCGGCGCTCGCACGTGGTCGCTGCGCGGCACGTACGACGATGAGCGTTCGCTGCGCGTGCGGGCCGACCCGTTATCGGGCACGTTCGCGCCGGTGTTGCGTGCGTGGGACCTCGAAGGCGCGCGGTTGTCGGTGGAGCGCGTGGGTCGCACGGGTGTTGC
This sequence comes from Gemmatimonadales bacterium, assembly GCA_038259155.1. Taxonomy (GTDB): domain Bacteria; phylum Gemmatimonadota; class Gemmatimonadetes; order Gemmatimonadales; family Gemmatimonadaceae; genus JAABRT01. The sequence goes on along the minus strand of JBBSPE010000001.1, from coordinate 57,334 downwards.
GGGTGAGCGTCAGGGCGCGTGGACATTGCGCGCGATCGGATCGCAGTCCCACGGCGCGAACTGGTTTGGCGAATCGGTGCGGCCGCGCGCACTGCGCGTCGAGGGTGACGTGCGCATGGAGTGGCCGCTCAGCAACGGCACCATGGTCGTGGCGAGTGCGCTCGGCGGCGTGACGGTGGGTCGCGACATCCCGCCGCAGTGGTTGCAGTTCGCCGGTGGGCCGTGGTCTGGTCCGGGCTACGCATTCCATGCGTTTGCCGGGCAGTACGTGGCGTCACCGCGCGTGGAATGGCGGGTGGGTGTGCCGTTTCTGCCGGTGCCCCTTGGCCGGTACGGCACCGCGCCCGGACGCGCGCAGTTGGCGCCGTACGTGCAGGCGGTCTTCCTCGGTGGCGCCGCGCAGGAGCGGGAGATCTCGCGCTATCAGGAAGGCGTTTATCCGTCAGCGGGGCTGGGCGTGCTGTTGTTCTATGATTTGCTGCGCGTTGATGTGTCGCGCGGGCTGCATCGTGGCACGTGGCGCTTGGCCATCGACATCGACCGCGCGTTCTGGGGTATCCTGTGACCGACAAACAGTACGACGCGGACTACTTCGAGAAGTGGTACCGCGACCCCAAGCATCGGGTGCGCACGCCAACCGAGTTTGCGCGGCAGGTGGACTTTGTGCTGCATCTGGCCGAGTGGGTGCTGGAGCGGCCGGTGGCGCGCGTGCTCGATGTGGGGTGCGGGGAAGGGCAGTGGGGTGTGGCGCTGCGCAAGCGCCGCAAGCGGCTGGTGTATACCGGTGTGGACCCCAGTGCGTGGGCGGTGCGTCGCTATGGGGCGCGGCGCGGTTTGCTGCAGGGTGGCATCACCGACCTCGACCGCCTGATCCCGCGCGGCGAGCAGTTCGACCTCGTGCTGTGCGTGGGCATGCTCAACTATCTGGACGCGCCCACACTGCGTGCGGGGTTGCGGCAGGTGGCGCGCCGTGCGTCGGGTGTGGCGTATCTGGAGTTGTTCGCCAAGGGCGACGACTATGTGGGGGATACGGACTGGCCCACGCCCAAGCCGGCTGCGTGGTATAGCACCACGATCCAGTCGGCGGGACTCGTACCCGTTGGCATGCAATGTTACCTGCCCCAGGTGGAGGCGGACCGACTCTCGGCGCTGGAGCGGGCGTAGCGGGGCGTCGCGCGGTATTGTTCGGCATGTCCGAGGCGTTCATTGATCAGGTCGCAGCCGCGAGGCGCGCGCACCAGTTTCCCCTGCACCTGCGCGAGCACGCGGAGGTGCTGGCCCGTCAGTCGTTGCGCTTGTTGTTTCCGCACTTTGGCGGAGACGCCGTGTGCGATCCCGCGCGCGTGCGTGAAGAGCACAACGCGCTGTTGCAGCTCGTGTTTGACACCGTGTGTTCGGTGGTGGACGAGGGAACGGCGCAGAACGTGCAGGCCGCGTTCGGCAGCGCGCTGCCGTCTCTTCGCAAGGCGCTCATGGCGGATGCGCGTGCACTCGCGGACGGGGATCCCGCGGCCGCCGGCATGGACGAGGTGATCCTTGCGTACCCCGGCTTTCTGGCGATTGCGGTGCACCGACTTTCGCACGTGTTGTATCGTGAACGGGTGCCGCTGCTGCCGCGGTTGATGAGCGAGTGGGCGCATCGCGAGACTGGGATCGACATCCATCCGGGCGCCCAGATCGGCCACGGATTCGCCATTGATCACGGCACGGGTGTGGTGATCGGCGAAACCACCAACATTGGCGACGGGGTGCGCGTCTATCAGGGCGTGACACTTGGCGCACTCGCAGTGCACAAGCGGCTGGCGCACAGCAAGCGGCATCCCACCATTGCCGATGGCGTGGTGATCTACGCCAATGCAACGATCCTCGGCGGCGAGACGGTGGTGGGCGAGGCGAGCATCATTGGTGGGAACGTGTGGTTGACGCACAGTGTACCGGCGCGGTCGCGCGTGCAGTTCGAAAGCACCGTGGAGGCCCGGGCCGACGACGACGGGATCGAGTTCCACATCTGAGGTTCCGCTCGACAGGTCGCGTGGCTGTTCCGTTGTTTGTCAGGCCGGTCATCCGCTGGCCCTTTCTTCAACCTGCCAGGAGACGTCATGCGCGCTGACTCCATTCTCGACACCATTGGCCGCACGCCCACGGTGCGCCTGGCGCGCATGTTCGACTCGCGGGTGGAAGTGTGGATGAAGCTCGAGCGTGCGAATCCGGGCGGCAGCATCAAGGACCGCATTGCGCTGGCCATGATCGAGGACGCGGAGGCCACGGGTGCGCTCACGCGCGGCAGCGTGATCGTGGAGCCCACGTCGGGAAACACGGGCATTGGGCTGGCCATGGTGGCGGCGGTGAAGGGCTATCCCCTGGTGCTGGTGATGCCGGAGTCCATGTCCATTGAGCGGCGGCGGATCATGGCGGCGTACGGGGCGACGTTCGAGCTCACACCCAAGGAGGGCGGCATGAAGGGCGCCATCGCGCGGGCGGCCGAAATGGTGGCGAGCATGCCCAACGCGTGGAGTCCGTCGCAGTTTGACAACCCGGCCAACGTGCGCGTGCACGCGGAAAAAACGGCGCGCGAAATCCTGAACGACTTCCCGCTCGGCTTGGACTACCTGATCACGGGTGTTGGCACCGGTGGCCATATCACCGGGTGCGCGGAGGTGCTCAAGCGCAAATGGCCCGGGTTTGTGGCGCTGGCGGTGGAACCCGTCAAGTCGCCGGTGATCGCGGGTGGCGATCCGGGCCCGCACAAGATTCAGGGCATCGGCGCCGGGTTCGTGCCGGCCAACCTGCACACCGATGCCATTGATGGCGCGGTGAGTGTGACCGAAGAAGACGCGTTCCGTTTCGCACAGCGGGCGGCGCGCGAGGAGGGGATTTTCATCGGCATTTCATCCGGCGCGTCACTGGCGGCAGTGGCGCAGACGCTGCCCAGTCTCAAGGATGGCACCAAGGTGCTGACGTTCTGCTACGACACGGGCGAGCGGTATCTGTCGATTGAGGGGTTGTTTCCGCTCTAGCGTCGGCGGCTACCGCCAGAAGTTCACCGTGAGACGCGTGCAGGTCTCGATGCGCGGATTGTGCAGCACCGTAGACGTGACAGACGCCGCGCCGATGATGAGGCGTGGTATGAAGTGCAGGTCGCTGTCGGCGGTGGTCGGCAGCACCGATGACGTGGAGGCGATCAGGTCCATGTAGGCGCGCTCGGACGGGTAGCGCGCAAGGTCGGCACGCTCGCGCTCGAAGAATGTTCGCGAGCCGTCGGACTCCGGGAACAGCATTGTCTGCACGGACCCACAACTCGTCATGGTCTGCAGCATCACGCGCTCCAGGCGAATTGCGCGCGGCAGCGTCTGCTCATCGGTGTTCGCACGCGTGTTGAGCGATGCTGCCGGCTCCGCCGCTGACGATCGCGGGTCGGGCGTGGTGGCAATGGGCGGAAGCGGCTTGGTGAGTGCCATGCCCGCGAGATCGCCGGTCGCCGTGTACAGCTGGTGCAGCCCGTCGCGGGCGATCCCCACGAGCACGCGTCCGATCAGCGCCTCCACCGTGCTCCGGCCGTCATCCATGTAGGCAAATCCCAGGGAAACGATGGAGCGCAGTGCGGCTTCGGCACGCTCCGGCTGGCCGATGGCCAGATAGTAGGCTGCACGTACGTTGGCGGCGTACGCCAGAGCCTTTGAGTCGGCAAAGGATGGGATCGGCATGTTGTACGCCCGCGCATTGGGCCGGAACGGCAGCACGAACTCACCGCCGATGACGTCCACCTCGGCGGCCGTCGCCACGACGTCCACGGTGTTCCACGTCGGGGACTCGGCAACGGCGCGCAGATAGGCCAGCTCCGCGTCGGAAAAGCCGTTCACTGCCGCCGCGATGACCTCGGTCGGCGAAGGACCGCGAAACCCACCAAACGCGGTCAGCGACGTGAACATGTCCGGCGAGAGCTCCAGCGTTTCCCACGGACGTTCGACAGGCGCGCTCACGGCGAGCGTTGGGAAGGTGGAGTGGGGCGGGTGACGCTGCAGTTCATGCAGCGCGATACCGGCCTGCATGGGCGTGATTGTGCGGTCAATTGGCGATGTCACCGCACGCATGGGCTCTACCTGCGCCATGCGTTCCAGCAGGGTTGAATTGTCGGGCACGCTCCTGACGCCAAGCACAGCAACAAAAGTCACCGGTACGGCCGCGATCAGGAGCAGTCCGATCGTTGCATCTCGCGCAACGCGCAGCGCTGTGCGCCACCATGGTCTGCGCACGGTCGCGTCGCCTGACGTGCGCGAGTCGCCGTCGCGCGCAACGTCCACGTGCGCGCCTGCGTACGGGCGCGCACCGTCTGCTCGCACGGGCATGTGGGCCTGTTCGCCCACTCCTGCCCACGCTGGCGCAAGCACGTCCTTTGAGTTCAATCGCAACGGTTCCATGGCGGTCAGACCGGAGTGGGTTCCAGGGCAAGTGCCAGACGCGGTGTTGATCCGTGGAGCACTGTAGCCACGTCCGCATGCGCCTCCACCAGGCGATCAATGTCATCGCCAATGCGCGAGGCTTCGTCGAACTGCGTGGTGAAGCGCTCCAGTGAGAGCACACCTGCGTGCAGACGCAGCAGGTTCAATCGCATGGTCTCGAGCGCGGCCACGGTGTCCTGCAGGCGCTGCTGCAGTGCGTCATCCGGCAGCTGTTCCAACTGCGCGCGCAATCGTGTGGCGTCGCGCTGCAGCCGGCCCAACACAGCCGGCACATCGCCCAGTGATGCGCGCGTACTGGCAGGCAGCGCGTTGAACAGATCCTCCGCGGCGATGCCGAGCGACAGTTCCGTGGCACGGTGCGTCATGGCTTGTACCGCAGGCGCGTTCCCTCGCAGGCGGCGGGCCGTGGCGAAGGCCCACGCGCCGAACCGGCCCGTCCATACACGGCCCCAGAACTCCACGTCGACGTCGCGCACATCCTGCCGGAGCGCCAGCACGCCAAACGTGGCCGCCGCTGCGACACTCAAACAGATGGCCAGCAACATCCCAATGTTTTCCGCAGCCGCACCGCTTCCCTGCAGCGGCACCAATGGCACGAGCAACGCCGCGCTGGTCCCGGCCACGCGCGCAGAATGCCGCAGCAGGCGCTCGCACAGTGCACGCGCCGCCCGCGGTTGCACGTGGCGCTCCTCCCGACTCGACTCCAATTCAGCCTTGAACGCCGGCGCGAGGTCCGCCTGCGCAAAGCCCAGGGAAAGCAATGTGCGCGCCGCGCGCACGCTGAACGCGATCGGTGTGACCAGCGCCAGCCCGCAGAACACCGCCGCTCCGGACGCCAGGTTCACGGTGGCCGAGGTGCCGACGCCCGCCGCCAGCGCACCGATCAGCGCGAGCACGGTGCCGCCGCCGTCCATGCGACCCGTGCGCTTCACGAACGCCCGCAGCGCGGCTGGCAACTCACGACGCTGCTCGATGGCCACGCCCAGTTGCTCGGCCAGCGACTCAGCGCTGGGTGGACGCTCCGCCGGATGCTTGGCCAGGCAGCGATCCACGAGCAGTGCCAGCCGCCGTGGCACTGCGATACCGATGGCGCCCAGCGCAGGTGCAGCGGCGCTCACCTGCTGGGCAAGCACTTCGGCACTGGTACGCCCTTCGAACGGAACGCGGCCAGAAAGCGCGTAGAACGCAGTCGCGCCCAGCGAGTAGAGGTCGCTGCGCGCGTCCACTTCCTCGCCCAGCGCTTGTTCGGGACTCATGAACTCCGGCGTTCCACAGATTCCGCTCTCGGCGCCCACGCGCACGGCATCACTGGTCACGGCGGCAATCCCGAAATCCGCCACCACGGCGCGTCCCGAGCCGGCTTCGAGCAGGACGTTGTCCGGCTTCACGTCCCGGTGCACGAGCCCCTGCGCATGCGCGTGGCCGAGCGCCCACGCGACCTCGCGCAAGACGCGGGTCGCGTCACCGGCCGACAGCGGGCCGCGGGCCTGCACGCGTTGCGCGAGCGTCTCCCCGTCCACGTAGGCCATCACGAAATAGACGAAGCCCGCCGCGTCGTGCACGGCGTGGATGGGAATGATGTGCGGGTGCGAGAGCCGCGCGGCCAGCTGGGCTTCGCGCAGAAATCGCTCGCGCAGTGCCGGTCGCTCGGCGAGCGCCGGTGGGAGCAGCTTGATGGCCACCAGACGGTCGAGATGTACTTCGTGGGCGAGGTACACCACGCCCATGCCCCCGCGACCGAGTTCGCGAACGATCGAGTAGCGGCCGGCGAGTGCCTGTTGGAACGCGACGTACAGCGGGTCGGGCGTCGGGGAGGGTGGCATGCAGGCGGGTGCGGGCGTGTGGGGCGGCGGAAGCCGGCTCTGATACATAAGACTGTCGGCGACGCTGCCCGTCACCTAAGCTGTATGCACGACGCACGCGGTATCCGTGCCCTTCACCCTGGAATCAGCGCCATGTCCCTCGACAAGTCTCCCAGCAAGAACGAGAACGAATACTTCGCCCGTCTGGACGCCGAGCTGCGCAAGGAGTTGCGCGCCAAGGCCGACGCGGCGCGCGCGGCGCAGATTGCGGCCGACCGCAACAAGTGCCCGCGGGACGGCACGGCGCTGCTGGTGCGCGAGTCGCACCACGTGGTGATCGACTATTGCCCCACGTGCGAGGGGATCTGGCTGGACAAGGGTGAGCTGGAGATCCTGGCGCAGGGGAAGGCCGAGGAGAGCGGGTTTGTGGGGTCGTTGCTGAAGCTGTTGAAGTAGGACTGCTACGCCGAGAGCAACCGCGTCACCACCCCATACAACGCCCGCACCCCAAGCCCGAGCGTCACCGCCACCACCACCCCGCCTGCAACATTCGCGGCCACGCCATTTGCGCTCTCACCCAGCGACGCGCGGTCGTTCATCACGTAGAGCAGAAACGCGGCCACGATCGGCAGCAGCAATCCGTTCGCGGCCTGCGCGGTGAGAATCGCGCTCAGCGGCTGCACACCGGTGAGCGCCACGAGCACACCAATCCCGATCACGATCATCCACACCGCGCGCAAGCGCGAGTCACGCAGGTCGCGCGGCCAGCCCATCGCGCCGGCCACGGCCCACGCGGCGGCCATGGGCGCGGTGATGGCCGACGTCATGCCTGCGGCAAACAGCCCCATCGCAAACACGATCGTGGCCCAGCGGCCGAGCAGGGGCGAGAGCTGCGCGGCCATGCTGCCGGCCGAGTCAACGGTGGCGCCACCCGCACCGGCCGCTGCGGCGGTGATCACGATGGCCATGCTCACCAGTCCGCCCAGCCCGATCGCCACCACAAGGTCCACACGCGCATCGCGCAACCGTTCGCTCGGCGTTCCGTCAACAAAACGCTCGGCCGACGCAGTGGCGTGCAGGAACAGGTTGTACGGCACGATGGTGGTGCCAATGAGACCGAGCGCCACGAGCGCCACACCGTCGGGCAGCCGCGGTTGCACGAGGTCGCGCGCCACCAAACCCCAATCGGGTGAAACGGCAATCGCCGTGGCCACGAACAACACGGACATGCCGATCACCAACGTCACAAGCACGCGTTCGATCACGCGATAGCGTCCGGTGATGAGCAGGGCGGACGCACACAGTGCGACCACCACCGCCCACACGCGCGGGCCGGCGCCAAACGCGATGTCGAGCCCGAGGGCGGCGCCGAGCAGGTTGCCGGTTTGATAGGCCGCGTTGCCTCCACCGATGGCGAGCACCACGAGCGCGAGCATGGCCAGGCGCGCGACGGGTGACGTCACGCGCCGTCGCAACGCATCGCCCAGGCCTGTCCCGGTGACGGTGCCAAGTCGCGCCGCCATTTCCTGCAGCACGATGGTACCAACCGTGGCAAAGGCCAGCGCCCACAACAGCGCGGTGCCGGAACGCACGCCGGCCAGCGTGCAGGTGGTGACGGTGCCCGGACCAATGAAGGCGGCAGCAACGAGCGCACCCGGACCGATGCGCACGCGCCGCCGGGTGGTCACAGCGAGTCGAGCAGGTCGTCGATGGCGCGCTTGTCGGCGTCGCGCAGGGCGTCGCCGCCGGTGAGGATTTTCTGGAGCACGTCCACGGCCTCGGCGGCCAGATCTTCCGGGTGCTTGCGATCCTTCTCGAAGCGGACGATGTGGCCGAGCAGAATCGTTTCGTAGGGCGCGGTGGGATTGTCCTCGTCGTCCTCGTCGCTCCCGCTCGGGTCGTAGGCGGGAACGCTGGCCTTCCACGGCTCATGCTCGTGAGCAGCGGCCTCGAGGGCATCGCGCGGTACGAGCGCGAACAGCCGGCACTGCAGCCCCGGCGACTCTTCGTAGGCGAACAGGCCAACCGGAATCGGTTCTTCGAACAGGCGAAGTGCCACCAGCCGCTCAATGGCCTCGGGCGGCATGGCGCAACGGGCCACGAGCCGGCCATCGATGTACGCGGCCAAGGCGCTCGATTCCGGTGCGCGCGGGTCTTCCAGCCGCGAGACGGACAGGCGGATGGGCTCGCGCGTGGTCACGAACACGGCCGGCTTCGCTTCGCCGTCCGGATCGCCCTCGTGGTCGTCGTCGTTGCTGAATTCGAGCGGATCGTCGGCCATGGCTCCGAATGTGGGAGTGCCGTCGACACGATGCGACGGAGACACTGTAGCAGGTTAGGCACCGGACGCACGGAGTGAAAGCCCGCAGCCCGGGCCTGTCTGGCACCAGATCAGGCGCGCTGTCCGGGCACGTCACTGGGCTCCATCTGATCAAGAATGCCACCCAGCGCGATCCAGATTGGTACCAGCTCGGCGAGTACGACCAGCAGCGCCGCGGCCAGCCCCACAGGAATACTCCAGGCCCCCACCCAGATGCGCGCGATGAAGCCCACCGCCAGGCCCACGAGCACCGGGAAGACCATCGCGATGGCCGACGCCACCGCCGTGAAACCGGTGGTGAGCATGGTCTGCCCCATGGCCTCGAACCCGCGACGCTCCGTGCCCAGCTGCACCCACGACGGATACATCACCGCGAGCCCGTTCTGCACCGTGAAAGTGAGCAGCGTGAACGCCGGCACGAGCAGCACCACGCCCAGCAACGTGGGCACGGGCGCCGTGACGACGCTCAGGAACTGCGCACGGAGCGCGGGCGTGGAGATCGCAAACAACACCGGCACGATCAGAAACGCGAAGATGCTCACCGCGTGCAACAGGGACACACCGACAATCTCGGCGCTCACAATGGAGCGGCCGGAGAGCGGCAGGGTGCGCAGCGTGGTGAGGTCACGGAGATCGAGCCGGAGGTCGTACCGCATCCACACGGGGCCGATGAGCAGCAGCATGAAGCCCCACACGGACGTGAGGCCGATCACGAGTTCGAGTGGGATGCCGACCGTTACCCGAAACACCGTGAGCATCACCGCCATCGTGCCGGCGATGATGAGCAGTTGTCGGAGCCAGCCGCCGCCACGAATCGCGGCGGCGGCGTTTTTCCAGGCGATGGTGATGGCCGGGTGTCCCCAGGCGGGCAGCGGGAACACGCGCGCCACACCGCCGCGCCGCGAACGCTTGGCGGAGAGCTCCTTGCCCGAAATGGCCGCAATCCGACGCGCCCGTTCCTGCGATGCCTCGAGCGCCGCTTCCTCGAAGGCCGCGTCGGTCCGCAGTACCCAGACATAGTGCAGCACGAGCACCAGCAACGCGGGGCCGAGCGAGAGCAGCCACGCCTGGGAGGAGCCGGCGAATACCGGAGCAACGAGCGCGCGCACCGGGGCCAGCACCAAGGCGCCGGCGGGCACGTCGAGCACTTCACCCGTCAGGCGGAGCGCGGCGCCAGGCCCATCCACCAGCGCGGCGCGAATGGCGGTGCGCGCCCGCCAGAGCAGGACCGCCACGGTGCCGAACATTGCCGTGAAGACCGCGGCGGGAATCGCTGACCGCTTCCAGCCAGCCACCCGGTTCTGTTCGGCGTTCACGCGAACGAGTGCCGCCGCGAGCCGGTGCAGCGTGAACGTGGAGAACAACAGCCACAGGGCGATGCCGCGCTGCCAGCCCTCGACGGACGAGCCACCGCCGCGCAGCAGCACCACCCAGATGATCACATTGGCCAGAATGGCCACCTGCCCACGCAGCAGCTTGGACTGCACGAGCGTGCGACGTGTGACGGGCGCCGGAAAGAGCATGTGCGCTTCGGCCGGCGAGAAGGCGAGGGCACTGCGGTCGGGCTTCATGAGCCACCAGTGCGCGGCGAACAGGAGCAGCAGCGCAGAAACCACGGTGGTGCCCACACCCGATGAGCCAAGCGCGGCGAATGGCGACGTTTCCTCGCTCCCGTTCATGCGGACGATCCACCATAGGTAGGCCCCGCCCAACGCGAGGGCGACGAGCTGTCGTGGCTGGCGCAACCGGCCACGCTGCGCGCGCAGGCGATTGCGGAGCGACGTGTACCACAGATAGAACAGCGCGCCAGCGGCGTTGCCCTGGGTCACGCGGCAGTGGTCGGCGTTCCGGTGAGCTCGATGAACACCTCTTCGAGCGAGCGGCCGGCGAGTTCTGGGCGTTCGGCCACGATCTCGTCAATGGTGCCATACGCCACGCGCTCACCGCGCCGGATCACCAGCAGCCGAGTGCACAGCTCCTCCACCAGTTGCAGCAGGTGCGAGCTCAGGATCACCGCTGATCCCGCCCGCGCACGGGCGGCAATGGTGGCCTTCATGCGCCGAATGCCCACCGGATCGAGGCCCGTGAGTGGTTCGTCGAGCATGAGGGCGACCGGGTCGTGCAGCAACCCACAGGCAATGGCGAGCTTCTGCTTCATGCCACGCGAGAGTTCCGTGGGGAGCGCATCGCGCTTGGTGTCGAGTTCGAGTTCCTCGAGCAGCGGGTCGATGCGCGACGCGGCGTCGGGCACGCCATAGAGCCGCCCCATGAACCGGAGGTGCTCCACCACGGTGAGGTACTCGAACAGCTGCGGCTCGTCGGGGATGAACGCGAGGTGTCGCTTGGCCGCGACCGGATCGCGCACAAGATCGATGCCGTTCACGTGAATGGTACCACTGGTGGGCTGGAGGATGCCCGCGAGTGCGCGGAGCGTGCTGGTTTTGCCCGCACCGTTGGGCCCCACGAGGCCGAGTACGTCGCCGGGCTCCACGCGGAAGGAGAGATCGCGTACTGCCTGAAAGTCCCCGTACACCTTGCCGTAGTTGGCAACTTCGATCATGCACCCGCTCCTTCATCGGCGCCGGTGGTGGTGACGACGGGCTCGAGCACAACCACACGCACGGTGGAGCCGGCGGCCAGGCACTGCTCGGTGGAGCCGCTGCGTGCGGCAAGGACGGCACCAGCGGCGGCACCACCGGCCGCCCCGATCACCGTGCCCTTGGTGTTGCGCCCCAGCACCTGGCCCAGAATTGCACCGGCAATCGCGCCGCCGATCACCTTCTTCTTGTCACTGCCGCCGGCCACGCGCGAGCCTTCCATCTCGCTCTCCACGGTGGCGCTGCCGGTCATCGGATACAACTCGCCGTCCAGCGATACCGACTTCACGCGAAAGGTCAGCACACTGTCAGTGGCCGCGGCCAGTTCGAGCAACACGGGCGTGCCGGCGGCGAGGCGCGTGCCGTCCGGCCCCGTCACCTCGCTCGACAAGCGCATTACCACACGGTCACCGGGACGGTTGGTGGTGTTGCAGACGCGGGTGCCGGTGGCGCCCACCAGTTCGGTGCCGGCGGCCAGCAGGGTGCGGGATTTGGTCGCCGGGGTGGGCGCGGGTTCCGAGCCCGTTGGGCCGGCCGACGCGTCCGGAGCCGGCGTGGGCGCGACCTCGGCGGCGGGGGTGGGTGTGGGGGCCGGTGTCGGTGCCGCGGTCGGAACCCGTGTGACGGGTGGTGCCCTGCGCGACGGCGCGGGGCGAGCCTCGGGCTGAGGTCTCGGCGCCGGCGTGCGGCCACTCGCGGAGCTTGCCGCCGGCGCGGACGCCGATTCTGAAGTCGCGGCCGCGGGTGCCCCGGCAGCCGTGTCCCCAAACGCTGACGGCTGCACGCGCGCCTCGGCGCTCGCCAGGCTGAGATCGCGGGTGAGCGATGCGTCCAGCGGCGGTGGATCGTCAGTCCCGGTAGTGCACGCCGCCAACACGGCGGCCGCGACAAGTCGCGCAATCCATTTTTGCATCATCGGACGATACTCCCAGAGAGAGCAGCCCGCGACTGCCCCACCGTTCGCGGACCGTGACTTCCGTACTCGGCGTTCCGCCGCGCAGTTCCGCAACCGCTGCCCTCTCGTGCCCGCTGCATGACCTTGCCCTCGCCGTTGTCGCTGCCACCAACCGCCCAGGACGTCTGCCTCGCCCGGCAGCCGATCTTTGATCTGGGCAACCGGTGCGTGGCCTACGAGCTGCTGTTTCGGGCGACCGCGGTATCCACCAGCGCGGGCGGCGTATCAATCGATGCCATGTGCAGCGACACCGCGCTGCACGCCGTCGTGTCGATCGGACTCGATCGGCTCACGGCGGGCGCACCGGCGTGGATCAACCTGGGCCGCGAGCATCTGGTGGCCGACCTGTACCGCGTGTTTGATCCTCGCGAGGTCGTGCTCGAACTGCTGGAGACCATCTCGCCCGACGAGGAGGTGATCGAGGCGTGCCGACGCGCCAAGCGTGCAGGCTACACGCTCGCGCTCGACGACTTCGAGGGGAAAGCGTCGTGGGCACCACTGCTTGAGATCGCGTCCATTGTAAAGGTGGACGTACTGGGGCATGACGCGCTGAGCCTGGCAACGTTCATCGCGCCGATCCGCACCTACCCGCACCTCAAGTTGCTGGCCGAGCGCGTGGAGACCGGCTCCATGCGCACGTTGTGTGTGCGGCTCGGCTTCAGCCTGTTTCAGGGCTACTACTTCAGCCGACCCGAGACGCTGGGTGGACGCGCACTCTCGCTGCAGCAGGTGACGATTGCCAACCTGCTGCAGCTGCTCAGTGACCCCGAGGTGAGCGAGCGCGCGCTTGACGAGGCGTTTCAGTCGCACCCGTCGCTGTCGTACGCGCTGCTGCGCATCGTGAACTCCGCCAGCCTTGGCTTCCGGAACGTGGAGTCGATTCCGTACGCGGTGCAGCTGCTTGGCCGAGCGGCCCTGTCGCGCTGGCTGCTCAGTCTGCTCGTGTCGGGCGTGGCCTCACGCAGCCCGATCGCCCAAGAGGCAGTGAAGCAGGCGCTCGTTCGCGCGCGATTCTGCGAGCTGGTGACGGCGGTGCGGGGCACGGGTGATCCGGCGGCGCGGTTCCTGGTGGGGCTGCTGTCGCGCTTTGACGCGCTGCTGGGTCTGCCCATGACCGAGGTGTTGGATCGCCTGCCGGTCAGTGCCGATGTGCGCGATGCGCTCATGCACGGCGTCGGTCCGCATGCGACCGTGCTGTCGCTCGTGGAGGCCGTGGAGCACGGGGCATGGGACGCGGTGGAGTCGCTCGACGTGGATCAGTCCACGCGGCTGGGCGAGACGTACGCGCAGGCGGTCACGTGGGCCGAGTCGCGGCTGTCGTTGGGTCCGACGCCGTAGTCTGGGCCGTGGCAGACGCCGCGGTCTGCGCCCTCGCTACGGAAGCTGCGGCGCTTGGGGTGCCGTGATCGGCGGCGGTCCCGCTTCGATGGGCGTGTCGCCCACCATGCCTTCGGGCATGTTCGTGAACGGCAGCAGCAGCGAAATGCGGCGGTTGGCGGCGGCCGTGGGCTGTGTGGGCAGCCGCAGTCTCCGGTCGGCGTAGCCGCGCACCTCCGCAAGGCGTCCTTCACCCACGCCGGACGCCTCGAGCACGCGTCGCGCGGCGTTGGCGCGATCGGCGCTCAACTCCCAGTTCGTGTACGTCGCCTCGGGGTCAAACTGCGCGGCGTCGGTGTGTCCCTCGATCACGATCGGGTGCGACAGCGTGGCGAGTTCCGTGCCCACAATCTGCAGCACCAGCGCCGTGGCCGGCTTGATGCGCGCCGAGCTGAGCGGAAAGTAGGTGTCGCCGGTGCCGCTCTCGATCAGTTCGATGCGCAGCCCTTCCTTGGTGACCACCACCTCGACTTCCGCGTTCATGCGCGCCAGCGAGTCATTGGCGGCCAGCTGTTCCATGATGCGCTGGCGTACGGCCTCAAACGACTTCTCTTCGTTGGCGCGGACCACGAGGCGGAGCGGCGTGCGCTGGATGTTCGTGATGGCGGAGCCGACGGCGATCGGACTCGAGCCCGCACCGTAGCCTTTGCGATAGCCGACCGGGTTGGAGAAGTAGCCTTCGATGGCCGACTTGGTCTTGTCGTCCATGCCCAGAATCCACATCACCATGAAGAAGGCCATCATGGCGGTCACGAAGTCCGCGTAGGCCACCTTCCACGACCCGCCGTGATGGCCGCCGTGTCCGGCGACCTTCTTCTTGACGATGACGATCTTCTTGCCGCCGCGTGCCGCCATGCGTCAGGCTGCCTTCTTGCGCGTCAGCTCTTCGAGCTGTGCGAAGCTGGGGCGTTCGTGTGGTTCCACGTTGCGGCGCGCAAACTCGACCGCGGTCATCGGTGCGTCGCCGCGAGCGAATGAGAGCAGCGCCGTGCGAATGCAGAGCATGTAATCGTTCTCCGCGTGGCAGCGCGTTTCCATGGCCTTCGCGACCGGGCCCAGAAAGCCGTACGCGAGCAGAATCCCGAGGAACGTGCCGACGAGTGCGGCGGCCACCTTTTCACCAATCTCGGACGCGGCGCCGCCAATGGAGCCCATGGTGATGATCACGCCGAGCACGGCGGCCACGATGCCGAAGCCGGGCATGGCGTCGCTCACGGTGGTCACCGCCTGCGGCGCGAGCATCGCCTCGTGATGGTGCTTTTCGAGGTCCAAGTCGAGGATTTCGGCCAGATTGTGATCTTCCACGGCGCCCGTGAGCAGTACTTTGAGCGTGTCGCACAACAGCGAGACCGCGTGATGATTGGCCAGAAACGACGGATATTTCTGGAAGATGTCGGACGCTGCCGGGTCCTCAATGTGCGCCTCGAGTCCCACGAGTCCGTCCTTGCGGGCCTTCTGGAAGATTTCGTAGAGGACCTGCAACAACTCTGCATAACCCTTGGCGCCGAACGGATTCGGCTTGATCAATGCGAGCAGTTGTGCGAATGTGGACTTGATGACGGCGGGAGAATTCCCGGCAATCATCGCGCCCAGCCCAGCGCCACCGATGATGAGGAATTCGTTGGGTTGGATGAGCACGGCCAGTTCGCCATGGTGCATGACGTAGCCGCCCAGGACAGCACCCAGAACGATGACCAATCCGACAATGACAATCACGCGGTCGTACCTGACGTTGAGTGATGGGCCGGGGCAGCGGGCCGCGTGGTGAGTGGCGCGCGGGACACAACGTCAACCGGAGCAGGCCAGATGTTGCCGTCCATGATTCCCGGTCCTGAGGTGCGCGTGGCGGTGGCGCGGGCCCGCTGGCTGGAAGTGCAGGACGAACTGTTGCGAGGCGTCACGCACGCACTGAGCAACCGTATTGCCACTATTTCGGCGGCGGCGTACATGCTCGAGTTCAATGACGTCACGCCCGAACAGGCGGTGGAGTCGTTGCGTACGGAGACCGAGCGCATGGATGTACTGCTGCAACTGTTGCGGCTGCTGCCGTCGCGAGACGACACCGGTTTTGAGCCGGTGATGCCGGTGGACATCGTGACCCAGGCCGTGGCGTTGCACGCCCACCATTCCGACCTGCGCGACGTCATTGTGCACGTGGACGTGTCGGCGACGGTGCTGCCCGTGTGGGTGGAGCCGCACACATTCCTGCAGGCCCTGTTGCTGGCGCTCACGGCCGCCAAGCGCGCGGCGTTTCCGCACGAACTGGCGGTGCAGATCACGATGGCTGGCGACGCCGACGTGGTCCGGATCGTGGTGTGCCCGGAGAACGCGAGTGGCAGCGTGGACAGCATGCGCACGGCGGTGGACGCAGCGGCGGCGGAGTGCTGCTTGCTCTCCGCGCGCGGCACGGCAGCAGCGCGCGACGACGGCGGCTGCGAACTCACGCTGCCGAGCCTGTCGGCTGTGCGCCGCGCCGGCCGCTGACGCGCCCGACGGTCGTACCGGGGAACCGACATCACGCCGGCTCCGAGGGCGTGCCCTGAACCGCGCCGAGCGACGCGAGCCACGCGGCATTGGCCGGCAGCGTGGCCCGCTGATTCTCGCTGGCCACCTGCTGGGCGAGCTCGCCGCGCAGGATGCGCAGCTCTGACGGCGCCTCGATCCCCAGGCGCACGCCACCCTTGTCGCAGGCCACCACCACGATGCGAATGCCACCCTCAATGAGGATCGATTCGCCTTCCTTGCGTCCGAGTACAAGCATGATCGCGCGCCTCAGACGAGCGAAAGGAGAGTCTGCAGCATCTCGTCGGCCGTCTTGATCAACTTCGTGGCGGCCACGTAGGACTGCTGCGTGCGCATGAGCTGGATGAGTTCTTCATCCGTGCTCACACCGCTGACGGATTGCCGGCGACCATCAGCCTGCTCCACCAGAATGGAACGAACCGATACGTCGTCCGATGCGCCACGCACGTCGAGACCGAGCCGCGTGACCGTGGTGCGGAAGAACGTCGCGAAGCCCGCCGTCTCCGATTCCCCGTTGGGGCCGGTCCACGAGATCGCAGTGGTGTTGTTGCGCATCGCGCTGAGCGCCAGCGCCGTGCTGTTGTCGAGCGGCGCGTTGACGTCGCCGGACGCGGCAATGTTACCGGCGTCCGCGGCGATGGCGCTGAACAGCGTGATGTTGCCCGCGCGCACGGGGTCAGTGACGATGCCAGGATCGAAAAAGTTGCCGGCGGCGGTGCCTGGAATGGCGTTCCCCGAGAACACGAAGCCCGCGCTGTGCGCTGCGTTCACCGTGGTCACGATGGACGACGCCAGCGTGTCGAGGCGGCTGCGCAACGTGGGCACGTCGTGGTTGATCACGTCCGTGAGGGCACGCAACTCGCCGGCGAGCGGCGCGAGTCGGTCCACGCTGTTGCCGAGCTGCAGCTTCACCGGGATGTCCGACGGCGTCACGGCCGGCGGCGGCACCGGCGGATCCTGTACCAGGCGCAGCGGCCGCGCGGAGGTGCCGTCCACCAGCGTGGAGTTCACCAGCATGACGGAGATCGAGCCGTCCTTCTGCGGTTCGGCGCGGGCACCGGCAATGCGTGCGAGATCGTCGATCAGCAGGTCGCGCTGATCGCGCAGATCAGACGCCACGGTGCCGGTGGCCTCGGACGTCACAATGCGCCCGTTCAGCTCGGCCACCTGCTCCGCAAACTGGTTCACCTGCGCGACGGTGGCGTCGAGGCGGCTGCTGGCTTGTTCGCGCGACACCGTGAGCGAGCGGTCATAGTCATTGAAGAGCTGCGCGAGCTGGCGTCCGCGCTGCTGCACCACGGCCTTCGCCGACAGACTGCCTGGCGAGGTGGCGAGATCGCTGAACGACGCCCAGAACTCATCGAGCGTGGCCGACATGCCGGCATCGGCCGGCTCGCCGAAGATCTCTTCGATCTGCGACAGTGTGCCCTGACGCATGGACGACTCGCCGAGCAGCCCCGCCGCGCTGCGGAACGACTGGTCGAGCAGCACGTCGCGTTGCCGCTCTATGCCGTTGAAGGTGACACCGGTGCCGATGTTGCCGTAGGGCAGACGGACCGGTGTGTTCGCGGACAGCATGGGGCGCTGACGCGAGTAGCCCGGAGTCTCAGCGTTCGCCACGTTGTGCGACACCACTTGCAGTGATGTCTGGTGCGCGAGCAGGGCGGTGCGCGCGATGCTGAAGAGGCCGGTGGTCATGCGCGCTACGCCGTACGATTGACGACGAGGCCGCGCGACTGCGGTGTGGCAGGCGCGGTACCCTCGGCGGCATAGGTGGACGACGACTCCGGTTCGCCGGACAGCACGCGCACCTGTTTCGTGTTCTGCGCGAGCGCCTCGCGCAGCAGCTTGCGGTTCATGCCCACTTCGCGGGAGAGCGTCTCCGCGGCGCCCTGGAGGCGCACGCGGGCATCGCGCAACCGGTCATCGGACTGCGGCCCGAGGCGATCTTCGAGTTCACGCAGCGGCATGTCCGCGGTCCCGCCGAGCAGCTCGTTGAGCTGGCGGCGACGCTGACGCGCCTGGCCGAGCGTCGCCAGAATGCGGTGCGTGGCGAAGACACTCTCGTCCACGCTGTCGATGTCGTCGGCCCCAACGGCCGAGCGCTGGCGGCGCATCTGCAGCACGAGGTCGTCGAGCAGGCGGCGCTCCGTGAGCAGCGCGTCGAGCAACGCGTCGAGCGTGGCCGGCGCATGGAGCGAGTAGCTCATGGGAGCGGGTTCAGCGGTGAGCAGGGCAGGCGACATCAGAGGTCGGGCTCGCGAACGGGATCAAGGAGCGACGCAGGGTCAGCTGCGTCCGGAAGTGTCGGCATGGCAGTAGCCTGCTTGCTCAACTGCCGGTACAGCGCGTCGGACAACCCGCGCTCCCAGTGCTTGGGAGTCTCGGCAGCAAGGTGCTGATCCATCAGTGACGTAAAAATGTCTTCGCCGGCCCCACCTGAAACGATTCCTTCCTGCTGCGGAACGGAATCACGCATGGCCTTGTAAAGTTGTTGCACGAATACGCCTTCCAGTTGCGTGACTGCCTGTTGCAGCTTCGCATCACGTGCGGGCTTGGGCGGGGTCGCACCAAGCGGTGACGGATCACGCGGGGATGCACCGGTGATGATCGGTCCGGTGGGATCCATCATCGGACCACGATCTCCGCGATGATCGCACCAACGTCCCGCAACGCCGCGAAAATGGCGGCGATCTCCTGGGGAGGCGTCTGCACCGCGTGCAGCGCACTCGCGATTTTCTGCACCGGCGTGCCGATGGCCACGCGCACGCTGCCGGCGGGCTCGTCGGCGCCGGCGGCGGCGTCACCAATGGAGAGCGTCACGCCGCCGTGGCTCACCGTCGCGGGGCCTACGGTGATGTCGCCGCCCACTACGACCGTGCCGTCCTTGCCGTCAATCACCAGGCGTGGCTTCAGGTCGGGGCGCACGGCCAGCTCGAGTACGCGAGCGAGCGCCGTTGCGCGATTGATGCTGTCGGGGAGCGCGAGCGCGATTGCGCCCTCGTCTTCCACCATGGCCACCGAGTCGCCGAGCTGGCCGTTGATCGCACTGGCGATCCGTGTGGCCGTGCCAATGTCAGGCTCGCGCAGGAACAGGCGTGCGCTCGATGCCGCCAGCGTGGGCCGCGGCAGGTTGGCTTCGAGAATGCCGCCGCTCGGAATGCGCGCGGACGTTTCAATGGTTGGTGCATAGCGTGTGGCCGACCCGCCTTCGCTCACGAGCAACGGCCCCTGCGCCGTGGCCAGCGCCGGACCGCCGGGTTCGGCAACGAGTGGCGTCATGTAGAGCACACCGCCGCGCAGTGAGCGGGCATCGCCCATGCTCGCGACCTGGATTTCGAATCGACCGCCTGCCCGCAGATACGGCGACATCTCGGCCGTGACAAGCACGGCGGCGACGTTGCGCATGCGGAGCAGCGCGGGTGGTACTTCCACCTGAAAGTTGCGCAACAGATTCACGACGGACTGCACCGTCTGGCCACCCGTCTGGCCGCCAACGGCGCGATCGCCCGTCCCGTCGAGACCCACCACCAGGCCGTAGCCCATGAGCCGCACGGGCATCGCGCCCTCGGCGGTGGTGAGATCGCGAATGCGGGCCTCGGCCTGCGCGTGCAGCGGCGCCGTCCAGACCAGTACGAGCACGGTCGCGGAGGCGAGGGTGAGTGCGGCGCGACGAAGCACGGGGTGACGCAACAAGTTGCTGGACGGACGGCTCACGGGAGGAACAGGCCAAAGATCTTCGTGAACAGGCCGCGCTTGGTCTTGCCGAGCGGACCGGGCGAGTTGTATGAGAGCGTGGCGTCGGCAACGCGATACGATTCCACGATGTTCTGCGCCGACACGTCCTGCGCGCGCACCCAACCTTCGAACACCACGTTCTGCTGCGCCTTGTCCACGGTGATGTTCTTGTTGCCGCGCACCTGGAGCAGGCCGTTCTCGCCCGTGGCGACCACGCGCACGCTCATTTCATTCTGAAAGCGGTTCTCGCGACGCAGGGCGCCGCGCTGCTGCGTGTCGGAGTCGTTGCGACCGTCAATGCCACCGCTCCTGGTGCCGGAGGTGGGGAGGCGGATGGTGACACCCAGATTCGAGCGCCGCGTGTCGGACGCGACGTTGTCCTTCACGGCCGTGGAAATCGTGTAGTCGTCCACCAGCACCGTGATCACGTCGCCCACCACGAAGTTGCGGCGGTCGGTGACCCACGAGCGGCGCGGTGCCGCGGCCGGTGGCGCAGAATCGGTGACCGCGTTGGCCGGGGGCGTGGCAGCCTGCGCACCGACACTCGGCGCACCGAGCAGCAGGGCGGCGGCGAGCAGCACCAACGTGGGGGCCAGCAACGAGGACGCGGAGTGGGATTGGGTCATGATGGTGAACCGGGTCACCGGATGCGAACGGAGTCAGGTGCGATCGCGACGCCGTCAATGCGGCGCGTGCGACCCACCCGAACGGAGACGGCGCCACCGAGCGTGGCACTGTTGAGGGCGACCGCGTCAACCGTGAGCTGGACCAGGCCGTCGTTCCAGAGCACGTGTACCGGCTGGCCGGCGGTCACCACGGGCATGGGCGCGACGGCTGGCTGACGCAGCCACTCACCGGCGGCGATCGCGCGGCGAATGAGCCAGCCAGCCTGCGGTGTGGTGGTGTCCACGCCATACGGAAGACGGCCCGTGTACGAGGTGTCCGCGAGGATGAAGTCATCGACGCGCAGCGTGTCGCCACGCACGAGTGCCTTCGTGGCCACGGCACGCGTCCACGTCACCGGCGGTGCGCTCACGGCGCGCGCATACACGCGGGCGTCGCTGCCGACCGCCGATGCTGACACCGGAGCGGTCTGCCCATGCGCGAGCAGCGAGTTCGTGAACGCGGGCGCGAGCATGGTGGCGAGCACGCCCATGCAGACGGTCGCGGCAAACAGCACGGCGAGACGGAGCGACGCGGTCATGCTGGACTACCGGACCAGGTTGTTGGCGATCGAGCCCATCTCGTCGGCCGTCTTGATGGCCTTGGAGTTGATCTCGTACGCGCGCTGGGCGGTGATCATTTCCACCATTTCCTGCACGATTTCCACGTTGGACGCTTCGAGGCTGCCCTGCTGCAGGCGCCCCATGCCTTCTTCGCTCGGGAAGCCGATGGAGGCGATGCCGCTCGCGGCCGTGGGGGCGTAAAGGTTTTGACCGAGGGACAGCAGGCCGCTCGGATTCACGAAGCGTGCGAGTTCAATGCGACCGATCTCGGTTGGCTCCGTGTCGGCGGCTCGGCGCACGCTCACGATGCCGGTGGCGCCCACGGTGATCTCACTGACGTCGTCGGGCACGCGAATGGGTGGCATGACGCCGAAGCCGCTGCTGGTGGTGAGCAGTCCCTGATCGGAGATGCCAAAGCTGCCGTCGCGGGTGTAGGCGACATCGCCATTGTTCATCTGGATCTGGAACATGCCGTCCCCTTCAATGGCCACGTCGAGGTCACGTCCCGTCTGGTCAATGGCGCCCTGCATGTGCATGCGCTGCACGGCGGCGAGTCGCGTACCGCGACCTACTTGGATGGCCGGGCTGGTGAACGAGTCGGAGGTGCCGAGCACCTGGGTGCCCTGAACCGTCTGGTAGAGCAGGTCTTCGAACTGGGCTCGGCTGCGCTTGAAGCCGGGGGTGTTGACGTTGGCCAGGTTGTTGGCGATGACCTGGGTGCGGGTCTGCTGGGCCATCATGCCGGTTGCGGCGGCGCGGAGTGCGGGATCCATGGGTCAGTTGCTCCAGAGTGCGTGATCAGGCGGACTTGCCGAGTTCGTTGACGGCGATGCCGCGGACGGCATCGAGGGTGGAGATGGTTTTCTGGGCAGCGCCGAAGCGGTGCAGCACTTCGAGCATCGCCGTCATGGCGGTCATCGGGTTGACGTTGCTTTCTTCCAGGAACCCCTGCTTCACGTGGCGTTCGCCGGGCGGAATGGCTTCCCGCGAGGCGTCGGGGAGAAAGCGCACACCGCCTTCGTGCTCCGGGTTGGCGTCGTCGGCCAGGCGCTCGAGGCGCAGTCGGGCAACACCGCGTCCGTTCACCTTCAGTGCGCCACTCGCGTCGATTTCCAGGCGACTGTCGGAGCCGGTGGGGAGGAGAATCTTGCCGTCCTCGCCCAGCAGGGCATTGCCGCTTCGATCTATAAGAAGGCCGTCCTGATCGAGGCCAAAGCTGCCGCCGCGCACGAGGCGCTCGCCGTTGGGCGTGTCAATCACGAAGTAGGCGTTGCCCTGGACCGCGAGGTCGAGTGGGTTGCCGGTCTCGGTGACGGTGCCTTCGGTGAGGTCCACGCGGGTTTCGGTGACGGCGAGGGCGCCGTCCACGAGGCGGGCGAACACGTTTTCGCCCTTGAAGCCGCCGGTGTTGACGTTGGCCAAGTTGTTGGCGAGCACCGCCTGTCGCCGTTCGAGCATGGCGAGGGAGGCGGCAGCGCTGGTCATTCCGTTGAGACGAACGCGATCTGGGGGCATTGATTGCGGGGGTAAGGCCGGTGCGGTCCGTGGTGCGAACCCGGTCCTCCGGCGTTTGCCCCTTCATATAGCAACGGTTGGGCCACGATGCTCTGGGGACTATTCTATTGCGTAATCGATTGCTTTGGAATGACTTAACTACAGACCGGCAAAAATGGCCGCATCCACAGGCTGGCGAGTTACCCGGAAAATGATGCCGCTTTGTGCGTGAGTTGCCGGACGCCATGTCGTTTGGCATCGCCTCGCTGCGCCCTTCTATACAAGAAGGGTGGCGTCTAGCGGGTGGAGGTCCACGTCCCCACGTAGGTGCGTGCGGCGCCGCCTTCGGCTAGGGTGAGCAGTCGGCGTGGGCGGGAAGGCGCCATGCGGGAATCCTCGGGCTGTGGGTTCGTCCCAAGGAACACAACGGCGCGTCAAAACCGGACAGCGTAAATTGCGGGGGTCATCCAGACGCCCGCCCTTCCCGCCCGTTCCCGGAGTGATCATCATGCCCTGTGAGCACCTGCGCAGCATCACCGCCGTTGAGCCCAACACCCCGAAGGGCTGCGAGGAATGCCTCGCGACGGGCGGCAGTTGGGTGCACCTGCGCTTGTGCATGGCGTGCGGCCACGTGGGGTGCTGCGACAGCTCGCCGAACAAGCATGCCACCAAGCACTATCACAGCGTGCTGCACCCGGTCATCCAGTCGTTCGAGCCGGGCGAGGACTGGGCGTTCTGCTATTCGCACGACGACATGATCGACGAGGTGGGGCCGGACATCGCCCGCTCGTACTGATGCGCCGATCAGGGCGATGCGGGTGGACGATGGGTTCCCCGCGCTGCCCGCCATCGGAGTGTGATCGTGATGGCCGCCGCCGCGGATGTGCTGCGCGCGGCGTGTGTCCTGACACCGTTTCGTTGGCTGCTCGGCGCTGATCGGCGCTCTGCTGCAATCTTCGCAGGGTTGCGCGGGCTGATGGCTGAGCGCTCGGAGCTCATAAACCGTTGTGTGACAGCGGGCTGCGAGGTTTGGGCTCGTCTGCATTTGTCCCCGCTATGCCGCAGAATCCCGCGGTATAAGACGCTGGGCGCGGTGATTCCGGGCGGTTGAGTTCACGTTAGACATACGAGGGAAATGAGTGGAACCCAGAACGTGGAGCATCGTCGCCAGAGTCGCGCAGTGCCTGTTGGCGGCAGCGATGCTCCCGTCGTGCGCGCCTCGGCGCATCGCCACGGACCGACTCGAACGAAGCGGATGTGCCAACGTGCCCGGAATCGTCCGGCTACATTTTGCGGCGAGCAGAATACCTGAGCTCGAACGGCAAGGGCTTGGCGCGCTGCTGATCGAGGTGCGATCGATGAACGGGCCGCCGATTGAAGGCGTGCTCATGATGTTTGGCACGAATCCGCCGGGCCTCGCCGTCGATAGCTCTGACGCAGTGGGCCGGGCGACGCTCCGATTCCCGCCGCGCACCCTCACGTTGCAGATGCGGCGGCTCGGCTACACGATCGAACGAATCCCGTTCACGTTTCGCGCTGGGTACCACGATACCGTTCGTGTCAGCATGCAATGCGCCGTGCAGGTGCACGATTCATAAGCGGTCGAATCCGCGGCCGATGTCTAACGACACGTTGCTGCAGTCAGCGCTTTGCGGAATGCGCGCTCCGCGCGCAGTTTCATTGGAGCGCTGCTGCAGAGCGCAACGTTGAGGCTGTAGGATAAGTCGGCGGCCCAAAGGTCGGCTGCGCATGTGGAAGAATCGAGCGCCACCGATCGCGTAGAAGCAACGACCGCCGTCTCGGCAATCATTTTGCCCTCGTGGTTTGAGAGTGATTCCGTGGCCCCGCGACTTATCCTACAGTCTCGTTGGCTAGCCAACACGACGAAACCAATTGATGGGGTGCCGATGTTCGACGCGTCACCCGTTCCCATGCTCGTGATGCTCGTGGGCCCCCCTGCGGTGGGCAAGATGACGGTGGGCCACGAGCTGGCGACGCGCACCGGGCTGCGGCTGTTTCACAACCACCACACCATTGATCTGGTACTCCGGTTTTTCGATTTTGGCACTCCGGCATTTCAGCGGCTCGTCGGGGAATTTCGACGGCGCATGTTTGACGAGGTCGCGGCGAGCACGTTGCCCGGAATGATCTTCACGTATGTGTGGGCGTTCGACCACGCGGCCGACGCCGCCGCGGTCGAGTCATACGTGGCGCCGTTTCGTGCCCGGGGTGGACGCGTCGTGTTCGTGGAACTCGAGGCCACCCAGTCGGAGCGCCTGCGCCGCAACGAAACTCCGTTTCGTCTGGCGGAGAAGCCCTTCAAGCGCGATCTCGCGGCCTCGCGCGCACGACTGCTGGCCGATGACGCGACGTATCAGCTGAGCTCGCAGGGCGAGTTCGACGCGCGCGCGGACTATCTGCGCCTCGAGACGACAACCATGGCGGCGGCCGACGTGGCCGAGCAGATCATTGCGCACTTCGGGTTGTCGCGCGTGCCCACTGCCCCGCAGGCTACCTAACTTTGCGTTGCTAAGGAAGCACATGCCGGCACCGAAACTGGCGCCGTTGCCGGCGCGAAGTCACAGTGGTGCGGTACGCCACCGATGCCGGAAAGCCGGGCGCGATCCGGCTTCGCGCAGCGTTCGGCCGGGCTGGATTGTGTACCGCGCACGGAGCAAACCATGATGCGACGGATCGCGGGCTGCAGTGCACTCGGGCAGGCGGCGACGACGGCGCTTCGAACGCTTGCGCTTGCTGCAGCAGTCTTCGTGCTGAGCGCGACACAAGCGAGCGCCCGGGACGGCGGCGAGCGCACCGTGCGCGTTCGGGTCATCGACTCGAGCGGTCGCGCGGTGCCCGACGCGCAGGCGCAGCTCGGCTCAGGCGCGGCGCGCGTCGCGAACGATTCCGGGCGCGTCGAGTTCAGCGCGGCGGATGGGGACTCCGTGCGGGTGCTCGTCCCGCGAATCGGCTTCATACCATTCCAGTCGTGGCTCACCTACGCGGTCGATGGGGGGCTCACCGCGATTGTGAGCCCGCTGCCGCAGAACCTCGGGCGCGTCGACATCTTGGCGCCCCCCCCTTGGCGCTTCGCGGCTTCTACGATCGCATGGACCGCGCGCGGCTTGGCGCCGTGTCGGCATGGTTCATGACACCGGAAGACCTCGAAATGCGGAACGCCGCCCGGATTTCGCACCTGCTCGGTGGCCAGCGTTTTGTGCGGTTGCAGCGGTACAAGAACAGGCCGATGCTCGCCGGTCGGGGCGGCAACTGCCAGTTCGTCGTGCTGCTCGACGGGGTCCGCCTCACCGGGATGCTCGAGGAGGCCTACACCGTGGAGGGTCAACGCGAGATCGAGCGACTCGGCGGGGGGCAACAGGGCCTCGACCGGTTCATGGCCGTGCGACAGTCGATCGACGACGTGGTCATCGCGACGTCGGCGCAGGCGATCGAAGCGTACGCCTCCGTCGCCGCCGCTCCAGCCGAGCTCCAGAGCCTCGCCGGCTCCGACGCGTGCGGGCTGATGGCCATCTGGACCGGGCGGCGATAGCCCGTCAGCGCCTGGGCGCTCAGGGCGAACGCGGGATCTTCTCCATCGTTCGGCCCTTGGCCAGTTCATCCACGAGCTTGTCGAGATACCGGACCTGTCGAGTGCGCGGCGTCTCGATGTCTTCGATGCGGTACCCGCAAATCGTACCGGTGATCAGGTGGGAGTTGGGGTTGAGCGTCGCCTGCTCGAAGAAATGTGCGCACGTCACCTTACGAAGTGCGGGTAGACGGAGGAGAATGTCATCCTGGCGATCTGCGCGTCGTGCTGGGGTGTCCTTGTCATTGGTCGCCGGTTGGGTGGTTCGGGGAATGACGGGCGAGACGCGGCACGCGCATGGGACGCTCCGCGCGCCGGCGTGGGTCGCGTGTGCCGCGCGGGTGCGGAGGTGGGTGAGGATCTGGTCGATCACCGACGTCTGGGTAGTGAACGCCACGATCCGCATCGTGCCGTGGCAGGACGGACACGCGAGCGGGTCGACTGCAAAAATCTGTTGCAGCAGTGCCGCCCGCCGGCGGGTGGCCTCGGTCGGCGCCAGCCGTGGGGCGGGCACGATCGCGGGTGGCCCGTCCGCGGCGGAGGGCGCCGCCTTCGCCCGCATGCCGCGCGGGCGAGTGGCATACCAGCCATCGTGCCGCATCGTGACGTGCCCCCGGTGGGGGATGTGGCGCAGCACCCGGGCCAGGAACGCGAGTGGCCACGGTGTCCGTGCCCGCCGTTGGCCCCTCGGACTTGTCCGACCGATACGTCACCGCCTTGGCGGCTCGGTCGTAGGTGAGCCGATCGAGCGCGACCGGATTCCGGGCACAATAGCGCGCGATCCTGGTGGCACGAAGGACGCAACCACACCCCATCCGCCGTGTATCACCGCCGATCGCACGAATGCGCGCCCAGAGTCACTTACGGGAGGCACTTTGCATCGTTCAGTCAAAGCATTTCTTATTGCCGGGACCTTGTTGGCGACCGCCGCGTCGTGTGGTAGTGATCTTCCGTTGGCGGTTGAGCCGCTCCCCGAAGTCAACACCGTCGTGTTCACACGTGACAACCAGACGCGCGTCAACTTCGTGTCGGGCGCAAAACTGTATGTGTGGTGCGGTGCGTGGGAACCGGGCGCCGTCGCTACGCCCAGCGTACACATTGCATTCGGCGGTCCCGCGTCGGACGCCCCGTTCTGGAGATTGAGCGCGGTCGTTTCCGACATAACACTCGGACAGCCGCTTTCATTTCCGAACACGTTTGTGTTCGATCAGCCGCGGAGAGCTGACCTCTACGTGTACGACCCCACAAATGAACTGTCAACGCAATCGGCCGGTTCGAGTGGTGCCGTCATTTTTCAGGCGCTCAGCTGCGTGGATGGCGGACGGGTGGAGTTCGCAATTGACGCGGTTGCCGGAAGTGAGTTCAGCGGTGGACCGTCGGTGTCAGCGTCCGGTTTGATCAATGGCACGGTAGGACAGCCACCGCCATAGTCGATTTCTGCACGCTCTCTCAGAAGCAATCAGTCGACTTCGTGCTCACAGCCGATCACGCTCAGTGTCATCGGTAGCGCGGCGACTTGTCCGTCAGCTTTGTTTGGACGTGAGAGAGATGTTCGCAAATCGCTTCCACCCGGAGAGCCCATGCCTCGCTGGACTGTACTGAGCCCGCTCCTACTGGCCATCGGCATCATCGCAGCTGCGACGCCTCCGCGCGCAGACGCCAATGCCCCCCAACGCGCCCGCATCGTTTCCGGACGTATACTTCAGGTCGGCACGGTGTCGCCAATTCCGACCGTGCAAGTGATGATTCGTGGGGAGCGAATCGGTGTCACGACCGGCGCGGATGGGCGGTTTGCGCTATCGGAAGTGCCGGAAGGAGCCGTCGAACTCGTCTTGCGCCATCCCTGCTACTTCCCGGTTCAGATCGCGCTTCCCGCAACCGGTGATGCCGCCTTCGCCATTGGTCTTCCGTTCGATCAACGGTCTCTGCAGCGAGCGGGATGCGGTGGGTTGGGTGCCAGGAATCCAGATACGCCAAGCGCCGCAGACGCTGAGCCCATCGCCGGACCTGCGTCCTAGCGAGACGCTGTTGCTGACAGCGCGAATGCGGAGAGCGCGGGGACGCGCGCCGTTGCAGATCTCATCATGACGAGCTCGCTCAATCGGCATGAGCATTTCCTCATCGAGAATGCGATATACTCTGACGAGCCGGTGGCCATCGACAGCCTTTCGGTGGAGCTGCTCCTCAGGCCGGCCCCGTGTTCGACTCTCCTGCCAGAACTCTTTCCCAATGCCGAGGGCAGCACTTACGACATCGCCCTCCGGGACCCGAAGGGGCCCTCGCATGGACCATTCCCTTCGCCCCCGGCGCCATGACCAACCCGCTCGACGACGCGTTCCCCGACCTCACCACCGCACAGCTCGAACGCCTCGAGGCCTACGGGCACGTTGAACAGCTTGCGACGGACGCCTTCCTGATCCGCGAAGGCGAGGTGTACACGCACTTCGACGTGATTCTCGATGGCCAGGTGGACGTGCTCCGGCACGACACCGTCTCCCGCGAGGACACGGTGATCGCCAGCCACGGCGCCGGTCGGTTTCTGGGCGAACTCGGCCTGCTCACGGGCCAGCGCGCCTTCCTGCGCCTGCGCACGTCGCGCCCCACCACCTTGCGCCGCCTCAACCTGGACGAGTTCCGCCAGCTGTCCGTCAGCGATCCGGACATCGGTGACCTGGCGTTCTCCGCGTTTGTGGCGCGTCGCGAGCTGCTCAAGGGCAAGGCCGCCGCGTCGTCCTTGCGCGTTGTGGGATCGCGTTTCTCCAAGTTGGTGCTCGAGCTCCGCAGCTGGCTCCGGCACCAGCAGATCGCCCACACATGGATTGACCTCGATTCTGAGGAAGTGCGCGAGGTACGCGACTTCCTGAACGCGCTTGGTATCGGGCCGGCTGACACGCCGGTGGTCATCACGAGCACGGCGGTGCTGCGCACACCAACGGTGGGCGAACTGGCGGAGCACCTGGGGCTCACGTATCAGCCGTCAGAGGGGCGCGTGTACGATCTCGTGGTGGTGGGCGCGGGGCCCGCGGGCTTGGCATCCGCGGTGTACGGCGCGTCGGAAGGACTCGACACGCTGCTGCTGGACCGCGTGGGTGTGGGCGGGCAGGCGGGAGCCAGTTCGCGCATTGAAAACTACGTCGGGTTTCCGACTGGCATTTCAGGCGGTGATCTGGTGGAACGGGCCGCGCTGCAGGCGCAGCGACTGGGCGCGCACATCAACAGTCCGTGCGAGGTTGTAGCGGTACATCCGGTGTGTGAGGGCTACCGCCTGACCCTCACGGATGGCGCGGAGATCATCACGCGGTCCGTTATTGCCGCGTTGGGTGTGCAATACCGCAAACTGCCGATCGACGGCATGGAGCGGTTCGAAGGCAACGGCGTGTACTACGCGGCCACCGATCTCGAGGCCCGGGTGTGCGGCACCGGCCCGGTGACCGTGGTGGGCGGCGGCAACTCGGCCGGCCAAGCGGCGCTGTACCTCGCGCGCGAGGCGCAGGTCACCATCGCGATTCGCGGCGACGACCTCACCAAGTCGATGTCGGCGTATCTCATTGATCGCATCGAGCAGTCACCCAATATCACGGTGGATGTGCACAGCGAGGTGGTGGCGTTGCATGGCGGCAAGCATCTCGAGTCAATCACCGTTCGCAGCAATGCGAGTGGCGACTCCACCGATCGGGAGTGCGTGGGCGTGTTCTGTTTTGTGGGGGCGGTGCCGTTTACCGATTGGCTGGGTGATTTTGTCGCTCTCGATGCGCGCGGGTTCGTGCTCACCGACAGCGATGTGGTGAGGGGTCCCGCGTTTTCACCGCTGCCGTATGAAACGTCGCGGCCGGGATTCTTTGCCGTCGGCGATGTGCGTGCGCGGTCCACCAAGCGCGTAGCGGCGGCGGTTGGTGAAGGCTCGAGTGCGGTGCGCTCGGTGCACGAGCGGCTAGCCGTGGGGGGGTAGGGCGGACAGGTTTGCCGACTTCACAAGGAACGGCTGATAATCGGCGGTGATTCTGTGACCTGTACTGAAACGTCCCACCGGAGAGGGGCGATTCCAACCAGGCCACGGGTGCCCGAAAGATCATGAGCGCTTACGTTAGGACATGAGGCAGACGATAACTGCTGCTCAAGCTGGCCGCTTGGGTGGCCTGCGGAGCCGCCGAACGCTCAGCGCCGAGGCCGCGAGGGCCATGGTGTGCGTCCGGGAAGCGCGCCGAGTGGCGCGCTGCGATGCGGCTTGATCACTTGCGGCCGCCGTCGGTGAACGGACCCGCCGGCTGCAACGATGCCGCGACCCAGAGCTTCGCCGTTGACGCGCGCGTCCTTGAGGCCGAGGGCTACGACGTGCGCACCATCGCTGAGCATCGTGGATTGGTGAGCGCGGTGGTGGGACGCGATGGTGAGTCCACGGCTCTGGACTGGGCGCACGAGTCGGCGTGGCGCTTCCTGCCGCTCGTCGAAATACCGGGCGGCGGTGTGATGCTCCACCCGATTGACCTGGCGATCAACAAGCTGGTCGCACTGGCAAACCGTCGAGAGCCGCGCGACCTGGTGGACGCAATATTCGCGGACACTCACATTCTTCCGTTTCCGGCGCTGGTTTGGGCCGTGGTGGAGAAAAATCCCGGGCTCAATCCTGCCTCGTACCTTGAGCAGTTCCGCCGCCGAACCCTCACGCAGGAGGACGCAGCGTATCTCCGTTTCGCTGGCCCGTACAGCATTGCAGAAGCAGCGCAGCATTACAGGCGCATGGTGTCGGAGACCGACGCGTTCATCGCCGCGAACACGCATCGTGAGCCCGGCGCACTGCTGCAGGACGAGCTCACGGGATCGTTCTTTCTGCCGCAATCGGCGGACGATTGGGCGCACACCCGCGAGCACCGTGGCGCACTTGGCGGCGTGATTGCGCAGCCGGCGAACGTACCAAACGGCTAGCGCGCCGCACGCCTCGTCAAAATGGGAGTTCGTTGTCGGAGGTCAGAGAGCAGTGAAGCCGTGCAGTCGAGCGGCGTGCCGGACACGACCGCTACGCCGTCCGCACCGGCAACTGCCCGGACGGATCCGCCACCGCCAGCAACGTGCGTACCGCGTCCACCGGCATCCCGGTACGCCGCGCAATGTCGGTGAGCGATGAACCACGCTCGACCAGCGCGCGAACCTCGGTGGGCGTGGTGCGGGTGAATGCGCGACGCGGTGTCTGCATGCGAGCGGCGGGCGCTGTCACAAGCGAGAGATCGCGTGCTTCGGACGCCTTCGCGTGTGCGGCACCCATGCCGGCACGGCGCGACGCACGCCCGCGCAACCCTACCGCCCCGACGGCGAACACGACGGCCGCCGATCCGACAAGGATCATGGCCAGTTCACGCGGTGAACGTTCTTCGCGCACGACGGACAGCACGCGACTCCCAATGGAGCCAATCAGGTCGAGCGAGGCGCTGCGCGTCATGTCCCACCACGGGCCGGCGCGCATCGCGATCTGCTCCCCGGTCCAGCGCGCCAGCGGTGCCATCTGATCCGGCTCGGCAATGGCCGCACCAGCAACCAGGCCAATCGCCGTGACGCCCAGCGTCAGGCCGGCCACCATTCCCCAGCGCGTGGACGACGCAGCGGCAGGCGCCGCTGGCAGATACGACGGCGTCGCACGCGACACGCGGGCGCCTCGCGGCGTAAAGCGTGGTGTGAGTCGGCCAATCACGCGATGCGCTCCCGAATCGGCGAGAGATCCGTGCGCAACTTGCCGAGCGCCTTGCTGCGGATCTGTGACACGCGTGATTCCGTGAGCTCCAACACCTTCGCAATCTCGTGCAGCTTGAGCTCCTCGAAGTAGTACAGCGACAGCACGATGCGTTCCTGCTCCTTGAGACGCAGAATCGCGTCCTTGAGGTGATGGACCTCCTGCTCGTGGTTGATCGACTCCTCGATCTCGGAATCCTCACTGGTGGTGAGAATTTCGATGGGGGCAGGCGCATGTGATTCGCGCTCGCCGGGCGCACGATCCAGCGGAATGTGGTGCGCGCCTTCCACGTCGGCCTGCCAGCGCCAGAGCGTTTCCTGATCGACGCCGAGATGCTCGCACAACTCGTCGTTGTCGGGGATGCGGCCGAGCACGCGCATGAGCGTCTCGCGCGCGGCGGCGATCTCCCGCGTCTTGCGGCGAATGGAGCGCGGCACGTGGTCCTGCTTTCGCAGTTCGTCGAGGATTGCGCCGCGAATGCGCGGTGCGGCGAAGGTGCTGAACGCCAGACCGCGCGACGGATCAAAGCCGTCAAGCGCAGTCATGAGCCCGAGGGTGCCAGCGCTCACGAGTTCGTCAAAGTCGGCACGCACCGCAAGTGTGCGCGACATCTGACGTGCGACATGGTGTACCAGCCCCAGATGGTCCTGCAGCAGGCGCGTACGCGCAGGCTCGTCGCCCTGCTTGAATGCGTCCCAGAGCGAGTTGTTCATGGTCAGAGGTCCCCGAGGCGAAATGACAGGCACGGTCAGTTACCGAAGCGAGAGGTGGAAGCCAACGGCAGCATGCGGAGCACGGTGTCGTGGGCGGCAACCGCAACCGGTGATCCGGTGACGGCGTCAAGAAAGGGCATGCCGGCGCGAAGCGCGGCGTCGAGTGCGAGGTCGTGCGGCACGGCGCCGGCAAACGAGAGCGGACGCGCGAGGAACTGCTGAGCGCCGTGTGCGAGCGTATCCGCCACGCGTGAGGCCGTACTGTCATCCAGCCGATTGGCCAGAATGTCGATGTCGAGCTGCGGCACGCGTGCATTCACGGCCTTGAGCAGCGCGTAGGAGGACGCCATGGCGATCGGATCCTGGCCGGCAGTCACGATCACGAGGCGCGGTGTGGCGCGGCCACCTTCGAGCGCGGCAAGCACTGCGTCCAACCGCGCACCGGCATCGATCACCACCAAGGCATACGACTCCGCGAGTGTGTGCAGGCGTGTGAAGCAGGCGCGACGCTCCGCGCCTGACAGCGGTGTCGCGAGCGCGCCGTCCGCGGAGCGTCCGCCCGCGACGAGGGCGAGTGAATCGGACAGCGCAATCGGAAGATCCGTCGCCCGCACGGCGCCGCCGAGCAGGTCCGGCCAGCGCGCAGGCGCCGTGACGCCGAGCAGCAGCGCGTGCGGCCCCAGCAGCTCGTCACCATCAATCAGCAGCGTGCGATGGCCGTCACCCGACGCGGCCAGTGCGAGCGAGGCCGCCACGAGCGACGTGCCACTGCCGCCGCGACCGCTGGCCACCACGAGCACGATCGTCCCGGAGGCATCGGTCCCACGCGAGCGTTCCGCCGTCGGCCGACCGGCCAGTGCGTGTCGCAATCCATCCAGCTGCGACGTGCGCGCGGGTGTGGTGAGCAGCGCCGACATCAGGCGGCCTTCCACGTGAGATCGGTATCGACGCTTAGACCAAAGGCACGCAGCAGGCGCGGCACGGAGGCGGCCAGGTTGGCCGGTACGTCCTGTCCATCGGTGATCCAGCGCGTGGACAGTGCGAGCGAGAGTGCGAGGTCGGTGACGCCGCGTTCGGCGGGCACTTCATCAAGCTTGGACAACAGCAGATGCGAAGCACCCACATGCGTGTTCGAGGTGCGATAGGCGCGCTCGGTGTCGAGTGCGAGATCGCCACGGATGGTGGCGGGCAGCACGAGATGCACTTCGTCGGGCTGCATCGCGTCGAGCAGCGAGCGCCAGCGGTCCGTCACGTCGGCAGCGGCGGGCGAACGGCCCGGTGTATCCACAATCACGACATCGCAATCGCGCAGGCGCGACAGCGTGTCATTGATCTCACGCGCGTCGTACACGACGTCAAACGGCACGTTGGCAAGTTCAGCGTATGTGGCGAGCTGCTCCATGCCACCCACGCGGTAGGTGTCGAGCGTGATCAGGCCGGTGCGCGCGATGCCGAACGTGCCGGGCCGCACCGCGAGCTTGGCAGCCGTGGTGGTCTTGCCGGCACCGGTGGGGCCCACGAGCGCGATCACGTACGGACGGCCGTTGGGACGCCGCATGGGTGCGGGCAACGGAGCGGCTTCGAGTCGCGACTGCACGTGCTCGAGCGTGGAGGCGGGCGCAGCCAGCACTTCCACCTGCGGCACGCCGTCGTCCCGCACGGTGCGCGTGTGCAGAATCATGACGTCGTCGCCCAGCGAGCGACGCGCGCGTGCCGAGACCTGACTGAAGTCGGCGCCGCGGAAGGACTCAAGTTGCATGGGGCAGCTCCCAGGTGGCGACGCTGTTGAGCGAGATGGTCGCGGGCAGTTCGCCCAGCGAGACGACGGGCAGTGAAGGCAACACGGGTTCGATCAGGCGACGCACACCCACGCGGAGTGACGGCGGCGTGATGAGGGGCAGCGGACGACCGTCCACGGCGTACGTGGACGCGAGCTGGTTGAGCGAGCGCAGCAAGCCGGCGAGCGAATCGGGCGTGAGCAGCGGCATGCCGGCCTGCGCGACGCGTGGCGAGAACAGGCCGGTGAGTGCGCCCTCGAGCCGTGGACCAATGGTCACGCCGCGCACGGTGCCGCTGGCATCCGCGAACAACCGCGCAATGACATTGGTGAGTGCACGACGTGCCGCCTCGGTGAGGACTTCCGGATCCTTGCTCGTTTCGGCACTGTCGCCCACAGCCTCGAGAATGGTGACGAGATCGCGAATGGGCACGCGCTCGCGCAGCAGGCGCTGCAGCACGCGATGCAGTACACTGAGCGACACCTTGGCCGGCACGATTTCATCAACGAGCGCGGGGTGCGTCTTCTTGAGTGTCTCGATCATGCCCTGCACTTCCTGGCGACCGAGCAGTTCGGCGGCGTTGCTCTTGAGTGTTTCCATGAGGTGCGTGGCCACAACGGTCGTGGGCTCCACCACCACGAAACCCATCGCCTCTGCTTCGGAGCGTCGGCTCGTGGCCACCCAGCGCGCGGGCATGCCGAACGAGGGATCCACCGTCTCCATACCGTCGATGTCGCCCACCACGCCCCCGGTATCGAGCGCCATGAGAAAGCGCGGCAGCACTTCACCACGCGCGACTTCAGAGCCGCGCAGCTTGATGAGGTACTCGTTCGCCGGCAGGCGAATGTCGTCGCGAATGCGAATGGGCGGCACGAGAATGCCGAGTTCGAGCGCGGCCTGCTTGCGGAGCAGCGAGATGCGCTCCAGCAGATCGCCACCCTGGCCTTCGTCCACCAGCGGGATGAGCGCGTACCCGACTTCGAGTTCAATCGGATCGATCTGCAGCAGGTCACGCATGGGATCGCTGTCCTGCGGCGCCTCCGGCTCGGGCGCCGGACCGAGCTGCGCCAGCTCCTCACGCCGCGTTTCCTGCTTGCCACTCGCACGCGCCAGCAGGGCGGTGCCGCCAGCGAGTGCGATGAACGGCAACATGGGAAGTCCCGGCACCAGCGCGAACGCGCCGAGCATGCCACTCACCATCCAGAGTGCGCGTGGATGCGCGCTCAGCTGCTGGCTCAGCACCACGCCTATGCGGTCGGTGCCGGTGGCGGCCGTGACCATGATGCCGGAGGCCGTGGAGATGATCAGGCCCGGGATCTGCGACACGAGGCCGTCACCGACGGTGAGAATCGTGTACGTGGAAGCGGCCGTGGAGATATCCATGCCGCGCTGTACGACACCAATGAAGATGCCGCCCAGGATGTTGACGATCACCACGAGGATGCCGAGGATCGCGTCGCCCTTCACGTACTTGGACGCGCCGTCCATGGCGCCGTAGAAATCGGCCGTGCGCGCAATGTCATCGCGACGCATGCGGGCTTCCTTCTCGTCGATCAGGCCGGCCGAGAGATCGGCGTCGATGGCCATCTGCTTGCCGGGCATCGCGTCAAGCGTGAAGCGCGCGGCCACTTCGGCAATGCGGCCGGCACCCTTCGTGATGACAATGAAGTTGATGCCGACAAGAATGAGAAAGATGACAATGCCGACGGCATAGTTGCCGCCGATGACAAACGCGCCGAACGCCTCGATGACCTCGCCGGCCTCGCCGCGGGACAGAATGAGGCGCGTACTCGAAACGTTCAGGCCGATCCGGAACAGCGTGAGCAGCAGCAGCAGCGACGGAAACGAGCTGAAGTCGAGTGGGTTGGTGTTGTACAGCGACACCAGCAGCACCACGAGCGAGAGCCCGATGCTGGCGGCCAGGCAGAGGTCGAGCAGGACCGGAGGCAACGGCAACACGATCAGCGCGATGATGAACACCACCTCGATGGCGAGCGCGGCTTCGGCGCGACGGCGTCCGACGGCGCCGTCCATGGGCATGGCGAGTGCGGCGGTGGCCATGCTCAGGCCGCCGCGTTGCCACGCCAGCGATTGCCGTGGCGCTGTCGTTGACGAAGCACGAACGCCAGGACTTCAGCGACCGCGAGATAGAAATCGACCGGGATCATGGAGCCCACGCGCGCCGACTTGATGAGCGCACGCGCGAGCGGCTTGTTCTCGATCACCGGCACATTGGACGCGAACGCGATCGCCTTGATCTTTTCGGCAATACGGCGCTGGCCCAGCGCGAGCACGAACGGGGCGGGCGCGAGGTCGGGGTCGTACTTGAGGGCGATGGCAATGTGCGTCGGGTTGACGATCACCACGTCAGCGGACGGCACGTCGGTGAACATCTGGCGACGAATCCGCTCACGCGCGATGGCGCGACGACGTCCCTTGATGCCCGCATCACCCTCGGCATTCTTGCTCTCGTCCTTGACCTCCTGCTTGGTCATTTTCAGGTCTTCCAGCCGCTGCCAGCGCTGGTAGCCGTAGTCGGCGCCCGCGAGCACCAGGAACAGCATGCCCGCATTGCGAAGCAGGGCGATGCTGTACTGACCCACGGTGCTCATGAGCGCCGATGGTTCGAGCAGCGCGAGCGTTTCGAGATCGGGGAGTGCGCGACGGAGCGTGATCCACACCACCAGCGCCACGATGCCGAGCTTGAACAGTGACTTGGCCAGCTCCACGGCAGAGCGCGGCGAGAAAATTTTGGCGAAGCCGGCAATCGGGTTCAGCCGTTCGAACTTGGGTTCGAGCGTCTTTACGGTGAACAGCGGTCCCACCTGCGCCAGATTCACGCCAATGGCGATCACGACGCTCGCGCCGAGCACGCCGGCCATGGCCGCGAGTGAGCGCCAGCCAAACTTCTGGATGAGCATGACCGAACCGGCTCCGTCCAGCGAACGATCACCGGCGATGGCCAGGCTTTCGCCCATGGCTTCCAACAGGAAGCGCCACAGCGGCGGGCCCGCCGTGGTGAGCGTGATGGTCATGCCGAGCAGAAACGCCGCCGTCATGGCTTCGGGGCTTTTCGCGATCTGTCCGTCATTGCGTGCGTCCTCGAGCTTTCTGCCCGAGGCTTCTTCGGTCTTTTCGCCGGTTTCGCCGTCCTTGGCCATGTCAGCGTGCCCCGGCGGGCGCGAAGGCGCGGAACGTGGTCTCGAGCGAGGCGTGGTACTCAGCCGGCCAGCGGCTGATCGACTCGCCAACCACCGAGAGGACGAGGGCCAGCGTCAGCATGCCGATGCCGATCTGCAGCGGGAACGCGACGGAGAAGATGTTGAGCTGCGGCGCGGCGCGGCTGAGCACCCCGAGCGACATGTTGGCCAGCATGATGGCGCCGAGCACCGGCGCCGAGAATCGAAGGGCGGCACCGAAGATCGTAGAGCCGGCCGTGGCGAGCGAGCGTGCGCCCTCGGCCATGTGCAACTCGCCGCCGAGCGGCAGGATGCGGAAGGTTTCGGCCAGCGCCTGGAGCATCATCACGTGCCCACCGGCGGTGAGCAGGAGCACGAGCGTGAGCAGCTGCATGAACTGGCCGAGCACCATGGTCTGGCCGCCGTTCATGGGATTGAAGATCGAGGCGCCGGAGAGGCCGATGGAGATGGACATCATGTCTCCGGCTGCTTCGGCGCCGGCGACGATGACGGCACCGGCCATGCCGATGGCGAAGCCGATGAGCGTCTCGCCGATGAAGCTGGCCGGGGTGATGACCGCGCCACCGGCCGGCGCGCTCGCGAGTGCGGTTGGGAGGAGGAGGACCGCAAAGATCACGAGACACGCCGTCCGGACGCGCATGGGGACGGTTTTGGCCGACCACATCGGGGCGATGAGCAGGAGCCCACCCACCCGAAGCGCGACAAGCACGAGCGTGGCCGCCATGCCGGGCGCGAAGAGGTCGGGGAACGAGTTCACCCCACCATCCCGGGAATGCCCTGGATGAGGGAGGTGGTGTACTTGATGAGGATCTGGAGCAGCCAGGGCAGGCCGATGATGAAGGCGGCGCCGACCATGACGAGCTTGGGCACGAAGGAGAGGGTCTGCTCCTGGATCTGCGTGACCGACTGGAAGACGCTGACCAGGAGTCCGACGCCGAGTGCGATGATGAGCATCGGTGCCGACACCATGAGTGCCGTGAGGATGGCTTCGCGTGACAGGTCGATGACGAACTGGTGCGACATGCGGGAGATCTGGAGTGAAGTTCGTGAGGAGGTGACGGCGAATTGCCCCGTCTTGGTGCTGTGTTAGAGCAGGAGTCGTACCACGACGATTATCCTGTGTACGAAAAATGGAAATGATTGACTAATAAAGACTTAGGCGGATTGATCTTACTCTTGTGTGCTGGCGAACCTTCCGCGAATCCGGCAGAATCTTCCGGGCTCTCAGCGTGGCCATGGGCCGCGGTCGGTAGGGCGGAAGGAGCTGCCGCCTTGTGCGCCACGTCGCAAAAATCGCCGCCCCGCGAGTGCGGGACGGCGATGATGGCCGATGACGGCAACGTGATGATTCGGGCGCTCGCTAGCGGAAGCTCTGCACCAGGCTCTGAATCGTGAGCGACCAGCCGTCCACCAGCACGAACAGCAGCAGCTTGAAGGGCAGCGAGATCATGGCAGGCGGCAGCATGAACATGCCCATGGCCATCAGCACCGAGGCGACGACCGCGTCGATGATGATGAACGGGAGGTAGATGGCGAAGCCGATCTGGAAGGCCGTGCGCAGCTCGCTGGCCACGAAGGCGGACATGAGCACGTGCAGGGGGACGTCGTCGGGCGTGTCGGGCGGGGCGATCCGGCTCATGTCCACGAAGGTGCGTAGGTCCTTCTCATTGGTCTGGCGCAGCATGAACTCCCGGAAGGGCACCACGCCCACCTTGAGCATTTCCGTCTGCTCCATGCGCCCCTCCAGCCAAGGGGTAATCGCCGTGCGATTGGCCTCGGTAAGGGTAGGGGCCATCACGAATCCCGTGAGCAGCAGGGCCAGCGCGCCCACCAGGTGGGCCGGCGGCGCACTCTGCGTGCCCATGGCCTGCTTGAGGAAGTGCAGCACGATGAGAATGCGCGTGAAGCCCGTCATCATGAGGATGAGCGTGGGCACCATCGACAGCAGTCCCATCATGAGCACGACGCCGACCGTGCCGTTGAGGCGCAGTCCGCCGTCGGGGCCGTTGCCCATGCGGAGGTCGAGCTGGGGCACGAGGCCGGCGATCGCGTCAGCGGCGGAGGCCGGCGCGGCGGAGGCCGGCGCGGCGGAGGCCGGCGCGGCGGAGGCCGGCTCGACGGCGGCGGTCCCGTCTTGGAGCGCCGCCGTGACCGTGGGCGCCGTTGACCGCGCGGCGGTCGGCGTGACCGGACGCGTGACGGCCGCCTGTGTGGTGGCGCTGGTCGGCGTCGCGGGGGTGGCCGGCGTCGGCGAGATGGGGGCCACCACCGGCGCGCGGGTTGCGTCCGGCGGCGCAGTTTCCGGCGGCGCTCCCTGCGCGTGTAGCGGGGCAACCGCGAGCCACGACAGCGCGCAGACGGCCACGAACGAGAGCAGGCGTGTGGAGGGCGCGAAGGTCATCGCGAGCACCGAATGCAGGTCGCGATCGAGCGGGCGATCGAGCGGGCGATCGAGCGGGGGTGCGGGCGCTGCGGCGGCCTGAGGGGTCGGCGCCGGCGCCGGGTCGGCCTCGAGCGCTCGGCTCATGCTCTGGGCAAAGGCCTCGAGGGCGGCCGGCGTCGGCATACCCGCTCGATGGCTCCCGAACGCACGCTGCAGCGGACCGGTGAGCACACCCTGGACGGACGCCGCGATGCGCGACTGCGCCACGGCGCTTGAAACCTGGGGCAGCGCCATGTCGCTCTGCGCCACGATACGCAGCCGATCGGACTCATCCACCTCAAAGAGGGTATGGACGCCGCCGTCTCCCACGGAGACGGCCAGGACCTTTTCCCCGACACGCACCACGGCCAGCCCGGACTTGGGGCCAAGCGGCAACCGCTGCACAATTTCCACGGGGAGACGCGTCTTGCCGCCAGAGGGCACGGCCCCCATACGTTTGAGCGCCCACACGCCCACGCCCATGAGCCCGAGCACGAGGGCGAGCGCGGCAAGAATGCCAAGGCCGGCCGGCAGCATCACGCGGCTTCTTGGCTGGCGGCGGCTGGTCCGCGCGCGAGAATGCGCGTCACGCGGACACCGAAGTGTTCACCGAGCACCACGACTTCGCCCTCGGCAAAGCGGCGGTCCCCCACGAAGATGTCAATCGGGTGGCCGGCCAGCCGGTCGAGCTGGATGACGGAGCCGCGCCCGAGACGCAGGATTTCCTGAACCGTCATGGTGGTCCGCCCGAGCTCGATCGAAATCGGGAGCGTGAGGCTGAACAGCATGCTGAGCGGCACTTCGGAGTTGCTGGCGGCCACGCGCTCGAACTCGGCCAGCTGCGGCGCCTGAGGCGCGGCCGGGGTCGTGGAGGCGGACGCCGCGTCTGACGTAGCGCCGGCCGCTGGCTGGCCGGAGGCTTTGGCGGCCTGTACACTCGCCACAAGGGCGTTGATCTCGTCGGGATTCATGGGGGTCCGGGTTCGGGCTAGAACGTGTTGGGGGTGACGCTGTCCACGATGCGGACGGCCATGTTGCCACTGACGCGACCGGCTTGGCCGACAAATCGCTCCTGCTCGCCGGCGCGCACAATCAGTCGCGCGTCCTTCGGAATGCCGGTGGGGATGACACTGCCGATGTTGAGTGCCATGAGGTCGTCCAGCCGCAGGTTGAACAGCGGCAGGCTCACGACGATCGGCACCGTCATCTCGCGCAGCGCCGATTCGGATTTCGCCACGGCGGCCGCCCGCTCCGAGTCGGAGGAGTGCAGCATGGCCACGCGCTGTTGGTTGCCGGACGTGAAAAACTTGTCGAGCACCGCGAACGGGAGACAGATGAGCATGAGGCTGCTCTGGTTGGCCGCGGTGATTTCCACGTTGGCCACGAGCACGGGATCCTCACGGTTGGCCACCTGCAGGATTTCTGGCGACGATTCGAAGCCCGACACGCTGAGGGTCATCGGCACATGGTCCTGCCAGATCTCCTCCGTGAGCTGGATGACCCGATCGGCCACGGTGCGCATGGCCATGCGCTCGATCGGGGTCAGCGATCGCG
Source organism: Gemmatimonadales bacterium (assembly GCA_038259155.1). GTDB lineage: Bacteria > Gemmatimonadota > Gemmatimonadetes > Gemmatimonadales > Gemmatimonadaceae > JAABRT01. The sequence continues at coordinate 15,867 of JBBSPE010000001.1, read as the reverse complement.
TGAGCGCGCTGGCCTGCCCGGTCCCGCCGAACACACGATCGATCACGTAGAAGCCGAACTCGGGGCCGATGTCGATGACGCCTTTTTGCCCGGTGGTACCGATGTCGAACACAAACGACGAGCACGGCGTGGGCAGCGACAGCGTGAACTCACCGAAGCTGAACTGCTCGACGCTCTGCAAGCGGACCTCGATCTGGCCGCGCACGCGGGAAATGACCCACGCCTCGAGATTCTTCACGAGGCGCTCGTACATGGCTTCCAGCGTGCGGAGGCGCTCCTTGGAGACGCGAGCCGGGCGACGGAAATCATAGACCTGCACATCGATTGGCGCGGCCGCACGGGGGGCCGCCGCCCGACTCGGGCTGTTGCCACCGAGCAGGCGGTCGATATCGGTTTGCGAAAGCGTTTCAGAGGACACGGCGCATCCTCACTGCACGACGTACTGCGGGAAGTAGACGCGGACGACGGTTCCCGTGCCGAAGCGATCGTTCAGCGCGGTGATGAGCTCAGTCTTGATATCCTCGCGAAACGACACGTCCGCGAGCTGATCCACCGTCTTGCGGGCCAGGGTGGAAAGCACGACGTCCCGCAGCTCGGCGTCCTTCGCCTTGAGCGCGGTCATGCCGGCGTCGGTGCCGCACTCCATGGCCACGGTCAGGAGCAGGAAGCGCGTGCCACCGGAACCGGCGGGGTTGAGCACAAGGTTGTCCAGCGTGGTCACCAGGGGCTCTCCGCTCGTGGCGCTGGAGTCGGCGCCGGCCAGCGCATCACCGCCGCCATGCCCATCGGCGGATGCGGCCGCGTGGCCATCGCCAGCGTCCGCCTCAGCGGTCACGGCAAAGCCGAGCGCGCGGGCGGCAACCGGTCCCACTACAACGGCGCCTGTGCCGGCACCGACCGCCAAGCCGCCGGCGAGCGCGGCGAGGAGGGGGAGACGTCGCTTCAGCCCACTCGGAGCTGGGGCGGATGTTTCGGGAGCGGGCGTATCAGGAGTGTCAGCCATGGGGAGATCGGGAAAGAGGGAATCCGATCACAACTAGAAGCATGGCTGATGCCAGCGCGCAGCATTCCACAGAACGGCGCGGCGCTCGATCTGTAAACGCTTGTATAGCAAATACTTGAGGAACTACATCCGACACTGTTCCAGCGCTGCCGTGCCGCCGACACCGAGCGAAATTTCGGAAGTTTTGTCGTTCGATAGGCAATATGTGCCGTATGGAGTAGACCGGAATGATCTGCCGGTCTCCCCGCTGCGCCCAGCGGCCGGCACGCGAAAGCGCACCGGCCGCCAGGATCCACGAGGGCGAGATAAACGCCGCCGCGACTAGCGCTTGACGTTCATGAGCTCCTGCAGCATTTCGTCCGACGTCGACACGACCTTGCCGTTGGCCTGGAAACCACGCTGGGCCACGATCATGCTCGTGAATTCCTGCGCCAGATCCACGTTGGACATTTCGAGCGCACCAGCCGTCATCTGCGACTGCGAACCCTCGAGCGCGAAGCCCAGCACCGCCGAGCCAGAGTTGGCCGACTCCTGGTACATGTTGTCGCCCACGCGGAGCAGACCGGCCGGATTGTTGAAGTCGGCCAGCACGATCTTGCCCAGAGGCGACGTCGTGCCGTTGGTGAAGAAGCCGGTGATCAGGCCGAATCGGTCGATCGAGAAGTTCTGCAGCGAACCGGCCGTGTAGCCGTCCTGATCGCGCAGCACGGCGGTGGAGGCCGTGGAGGCGAACTGGGTGAGACCGTTCACACCGCCGTTCAGCTTGAGCTCCACCTGCACCGGGTTGGCACCCGGCACGGCGAAGTCGATGCCGGCCGTGATGTTGGTGGTCATGATGCCGGTCGGGTCAAACGTGAACGTGCCCGTGTTGATGCCTGGGGCCGCCGCTGTGGGGCTCATGAAGTAGGAGACCTCGATGGAGGCGTCCGACGGCATGTTGGCGGTGAAGTCGAGCTGCGGCGGCGGGCCGGCCGAGAACGACCAGTCAGCAGGCGAGTCATATTCGGCGCCCGTGGGGCTGGTCACGCGCACGTTGGCGGCCAGGATTTCGTAGCCCGCCGGCGGAGCCGTCAGGACGATCGACGACGGCGGCGACGACGAGTCGGTTTCGAACGACTGCCGTGACGCGCTGGTGGACGGGTCGAGCTGCCACTGCCACTCGTTCGCGGCCGTCTTCCACATCTGGATCTTGACGTCGTGCTTGGTGCCCTGCGAGTCATAGACTGCAATCTGCGTTTCCGACCACGCCTTCTCGTTGATCGGCAGCGCGCGATCGGTGGGATCGTTGAAGTCACCCTGGAAGATCGGCGAGGAGGCGTTGAGGTTGCCGGCCAGCGTCACTTCACTCGTGGGCTTGGCCGAGACCTTCTGGCCGAACGGCAGGCGGATGTCCTGGATGCCGTCCTGCAGGACGCCGTTCTCGTACGTCCGGCCCTGCACCACGAAGCCGTTGGTCGGCGAGACAAGCTGGCCGAGCGCGTCCACCTGGAAGTTGCCGGAGCGCGTGTAGAAGCTCTGGTTGCCCTTGCGCACCACAAACAGCGAGTCGCCCTGGATGGCGATGTCGGTGCCGAGGCCGGTGGTCTCGATGTTGCCCTGATTGAAGATCTGGTCAATGGACCCGATCTGCATGCCGAGGCCGATCTGGATGGGATTGATACCACCCTGGTCACCGGGCGGACGGCTGGCGCCCTGCAACAGCTGGGCGAAACCTTCCTTGAAGGTGACGCGGCCAGCCTTGAAGGCCACGGTGTTGACGTTGGCGATGTTGTTGCCGATGACGTCCATGCGCACCTGGTGGTTGCGCAGACCGGAGACGCCGGCAAAAAGAGAGCGAAGCATGGATGAGAATTCCTTGGAGAGGAGGTGACCGGAAAATCAGTGCGTGTGTGACGCGGGATCAGTTGCGAAGCTGCAGCAGCGACGAGAACGGCACGCTCAGCGAATCGCCGAGCATGAGCACGGGCTGCCCCTCTTGGTAGCGCAGGCCGGTGATGCGACCGGTCGTGTAGGTTTTGGCGGGCACGTTGCGGCCCGCGTCGTTCGTCATTTCGAACCGATAGGTGTAGCGGCCCGGTTCGAGCGGTGGATCGAAGGTGAAGTCCTCGAGCGGAATGGACTGCATGCCTTCCTTCACGTTGTCCACGGCGGCCGTGGCAATGGGCCTGCCACCCGCGTCGAGCACGCTCAGCCGACCGATGCCTTTGAGTGCGCCGGCATCAATCGTGATCGCGCCGGATCCGTCGCGATCCACGAACATCTGATTGCCGTCGAGCACGCCGGTGCGTCCCACGGTGTTGATGGCCATGGACTGCTCGAGCAGCTTGGCCATGGCATCACCCTGCGCCACGGTGAGTTCGCTCAGGCCGTCAATGGCGGCGCCCACTGCTTCCTGACCGGCCGAGACGGCCTTCATGCCGTTGTTGATCTCGATGAGCTGTTCCACCTGCGAGAACTGCGCGAGCTGGGCGGCCATCTCCTGGCCGTCCATCGGGTTGAGCGGATCCTGGTTCTTCATCTGCGCCACGAGCAGCTTCAGGAACTCGTCCTTCCCCAGTGCATCGTTATCCCGGCCGCTACCGATCGGCGGGAGCGGGGTGGCCTCGGCGGGTGCTTGCGGCGCCCCTACCGTGCCGTCAGTCGAGGCGGCGTCGAATCGTGGCGTGTACGTCGCGGGACTGATCGCGCGGGTGATGTCGAGCATCAACGGTTCTCCTGCCGGCGATCGCGCCGGCCCTGCTGGTGGTGATCATCGCGCTCGTCGCGGGGTTCGCGTGCGTCGCGCGCATCGCGTTCCGGCTGTTGACGCGCAGTGGAGCGCTCGCGCGCCCCGCCGTCGGATCCGGCGTGCTGTCCCTGGGACGCGCCGGCAGTCTTGAGTACATCGGGCCGCTCCGAAAGCGACAGCCGTGCGGCGTCGCTGTCCTGGGCGCGGGTGTTCGCGCGCACGCGCAAGGGCTCGGTGTCGAGCCCGTGGCGTCCGAGCGCGTCCTGCAGGTCGGCCGTCTGCATGCGCAGGCGATCGGCGAGCGCGCTGTTGTCGGTGTTGATCTGCGCGCCCACGCTGCCGCCGCGCAGGCTCACGCGCACGGCCTCGCCGCCGTCGGGCGAGTCAAGCTGGAGCGTGAGGGAGTCGATGGGACGTGCCGGCGCGTCTTCGCGCAGCACGGCAATGGATTCAGCGCGAACGGCGGCCGTGCTGCCCACAGGCATGACCACACGCGGGGCGTCAGCACCGAGCACACGCTCCACCGACGGCGAGAACGTACCGGCCGCCGCCGTGCGGTCGGCACCAAGCGCACTGGTGGCCGATCGCGCGTCGTCCCGACGGCGCTCGCCGCGCGACTCGCGCTGGTCGTGCGGACTGTCCCCGGTGTCGGACCGCGCGGCACCGCGACCCGCCAGCAGGTTGCCGTTGCCGAGCATACGCGATTCGCCGTTGTCGGACGCGGGCACGGGCTCGGCGCGCGTGAGACCGGTCGCACCGGGTTGCGCCACTTGTGCGACCTGGGCCACCTGCGCCACCGATGCGACCCGAGCGACGCTGGCCACCTGCGCCAATCCGTTGCGCGCCGACGTTGTCTCGGCGTTCTGCGCGAGGGCAGCGTCCGCGATGCGGCGGTTGCCGGACAAGCCAGCGCTGCCACGAAGTTCCAGGTGCCCGGGATCGCGCATGCCGAGCGTCTCGATGCCTTCCTCGGCAGCGATCGCATGCAGGCGCGCGAAGCCCTGTGGGTTGTTCCACTTGCCGTCAATGATGACGTCGGCGGCCTCACCGGAGAGATGGGCGCTGTCCGTGGTCCACGTGACCACGGGACCCGGGCGCGTGCGGCCCTGTGCAAAGAGGTGGTCCTGCCGCTCGGGCGACCGCACCGTTTCCACGATCTGCACGTCGTGTCCAAACTCGTCGCGCATGCGGTCAATCACGCGGTCGAGCCGTGCACGGAACTCGGACGCGAGCGCGGCGGGGTCACGTTCGGCAACGTTCACGTTGGCGGCCGAGCGGGCCACGGCCGATGCGAACTCGGGTCGGGTGGATTCGGCGAGCGTGCGTCCTGCCGGCGTGCCGGCGACGTCGAGCAGCGCGTCGAGCGCGGCGCGCATGTCGGCGGCCTGCTGATCATTCCGTGCCATCAGGTCGCCGCGGCCGAAACGCTGCGCGCGATCGGCGATCAACAGCAGCGCGTCGCTGCGATTGTCGGTCGTGCGCTCGGTCGCGTTCATGACACCGGGCGTTTCAGCGCTCGTGGGGTCGAACACCGCGCGCGTGGTGCGCAGGGTGTCGGCACGAATGGCGCGCGCCACCGCGCGCTGCGCTTCGTCGGCGGCACGATCACGGTCGGCTGCCTGCAGGACGAACGGCGGCACGGTGCGCGCGGTCGGCTTGTCCCCTGTCGGGTCGGACGGTTCGGTGGCCGCCTCCGACGGGAGAGCGCTGGTCTCAGCCTGCGTGTCCTGGGCGGCTGCTGGCACAAGCGTCAGACCGACGGTCGCCGTTTCGGCTGGTGTCGGCGCGACGTTGGCGCCGAGCAGGGCGAGCAACAGCGCGAAGTCTGGTGGGCCGTCGGTGGTCGGCGTCGCGTCGGTCCGCTCCGTATCGCGCGCGCGGTTGGTCGCGTGACTGGCCGGCGCGCGCTCAATGGCACGATCCGCCGTGCGCGGCTTCGGGACGGAAACGTTCCCGCCCACCGGAAAGGGAAGCATGGTCACGGGGTGACTCCTTCGGGCGATTTCGCGCTGCCGCGGCTGATGGTCGCGGCACGCGTGGCGGGCATGGCGGTGAGCACGGCGGCCGCCTGGCGGTCGCCCATCATGGAGAGAATCGTGCGGATGTCGCTGTCGGTCATCTGCTCCAGCACCTTGGCCGCATCGCGTGCCGACATGGCGCCAAAGATCTTGGCCAGGCGACGCTCGGGCAGCACGTCAGCGACCGGGTCGGCGGACTTCACCGGCTTGGGTGGCGTGACGGCGGCGTGTGTGGCTGCGGTGTCGGCGCTCTTCGCGTCAGCGCTCTTCGCGTCGTGTCCCGAGGGCTCAGCGGCGTGTGATGCGTCGGCTCCCTTGGATGCACCTTTCGATCCACCCGCGCTCGCACCCGTTGACTTGCCCAAGGTGGCCGGTGCGGCGTCCGAGTGACTGTCGGCAGCGGCCGCGCCAGTGCGCTGCTCGCGCTCAGCGATCAGCGCGCGAATCGAATCGGCAGGTGTGGTGGCGTGCTCGAGGAGCAGCGCGCCCTCAGCGGGTTCGCCGAGGTCGGCTTGCCCGTCGGCCGCGTCATCGTGCGACGCGCCGTCTGCGCCGTCGGTCTCGTGTGCGGCGCTGTCGGCCTGCAGCAGCGCAATCGAATCCTGCTCGACCACGAACACGGCGTGCGCCGCGCGCGCCTTCATGACGGAATAGCCGGCGCTGCCTGCCAGGCTCACGACGATCGCGAGGATCGCGGGCAGCAGGAGTGATTTGATCATCGGGCGTGACCTCGAATGGCCGGAGTGTCCGGCGGTGTCGTGATACGATCGGAGTGTACCGGCGTCTGGCTGGCCGGTGCGGCGTCCTCGGCTCCGCCCGCGAGACGTGCTCGCGCGAAGCGGGACAGGGCGATTTCGTCCATCATGAGGCGGTCGCGCTGCTGGTCGGCATCCTGCCAGCGCTCCGCGTGGCGACCCTTGAGACGATCAAGCACGCGACGGTCCCGCGAGGCGAGTTGCAACGCGGCCTGCGCTTCGGCGAGCTGGCGTTCCGCGTCCTGCATGTCGTTCGCGCCGCGCGCGAGGCGGTCATCGAGCTGCCCGAGCAGGAAGGCAAAGTGCTGCATCTCACCGGCCGTGATCGTGCCGCGCGCCGCCGCCGACGCGGTCTCTCGCTGCAGCAGGTGCAGTTCGTGCATGGCGTCCTGACGGCGACGGACCTCATCGGCCTGGTCAGTCGCCTCGGCGAACGTTCGCGCGCGAGCCTGCTCGGATTTCTCGCGCAGTTCGAGCACGCGCTGCAGTCGGAAGCGGAAGCTCATGCCGTCTTCCGGACGGCGGTGGACACGGTGTTGCCGAGCGCGGTGAGCGCGGCGTAGGTGTCGCCATACAGCGTGGTCTCGTCCGGCGCCTGGCGCAGGAACGCGAGCGCGTGCTCGCGATGGGCAATGGCCGCGTCGGCGTAAGGATCGCTGCCGCGCTGGTACGCGCCCACCATGATGAGGTCTTCCTTCTCGCGATAGGCGGCCTCGAGACGCTGCACCTCGCCGGCGGCTTCACGCTGCGGGCGCGCAACGATCGCGTCGCGCACACGACTCTTGGACTCGAGGATATCGATGGACGGAAAGTGGTTCTGCGCGGCCAGCTTGCGCGTGAGCACGAGATGGCCATCCAGGATGGAGCGCGCCGCGTCTGCGACGGGTTCGTTGAAATCGTCACCGTCCACGAGCACGGTGTACACACCCGTGATGCCGCCCACGGCGCCGTTGCCGGCGCGCTCCAGCAGGCGCGGCAGATTGGCGAACACGCTCGGCGGATAGCCCTTGGTGGTGGGTGGCTCGCCGGTGGCGAGGCCGATCTCGCGCCAGGCCATGGCCACGCGCGTGACGGAGTCCACCATGAGCAACACCTGCTTACCCTGGTCGCGGAAATACTCAGCGATTGCGGTGGCCACGAGGGCGCCGCGAGCACGCACCAGCGCGGCCTGGTCACCGGTGGCCACGATCACGACGCTGCGCGCGAGACCGTCCGGCCCGAGTGAGTTGTCCAGGAACTCGCGCACTTCGCGTCCACGCTCGCCCAGCAGTGCGATCACGTTCACGTCGGCCTTCGCGTGGCGCGCGATCATGCCAAGCAGCGTGCTCTTGCCCACACCGGAACCGGCGAAGATGCCCACGCGCTGTCCGCGCCCGAGCGTGAGCAGTCCGTCAATGGCACGCACGCCGGTTTCCATGGGCCGGTCAATGGTCTTCCGGTCGAGCGGATTCGGCGGCTCCGCGGACAGCGGCACGCGATCCACCACGTCGAGCTTGCCTTTGCCGTCAATGGGATGTCCCAGACCGTTGAGCACCCGACCGAGCAGCGACGGCCCCACGTCCACGCCAAAAGAGCGGCCGAGTGGTTGCACGATGCTGCCAGGATGCAGGCCGTCCATTTCGCCAAGCGGCATGAGCAGGGCGGTGTGTTCGTGAAAGCCCACGATCTCGGCGAGCACGGAGCGGTCGCGGGAGTGGCTGGTCACTCGGCACAGCGAGCCCAGTCCGGCTTCGAGGCCGGTGGCTTCAAGCACGAGACCCACCACACGGGTGATGCGGCCGTAGGTCGCGAAGCGATCCACGTCGGCGAGGCGGGACGCGAACGCATCGGCGGCGTGGTGCAGCGCGTTGACCGTGTCGGATGACATGGTGGCGTTCACGCCTGCACCTGGCTGAGCGCGCGATAGGCGCGTTCGAGTGCGGTGTCGATGCGACCGTCGAGCACGCGTTCGCGTCCGTCCACCAGACAACCACCACGCACGATGTGCGGGTCGGCGTGCCAGCGCACCTCGCGGTCGCCCGTGCCGTCCACCGCGCCGGAGCTCAGCACATCCTGCACGATGAGCAGGTCGTCGGGGTGCAACCGCACCGTGATTTTTCGTTCGTTTGGAAAGGCCTGCAGCGCGCGCGCGATGAGCTCGGTGACGACGGTGGGGTCGCTGGAGAGTTCGCGATGCATGAGATGGCGCGCTACCGTCACGGCCATGGCGGCCAGGTTTTCTTCCACGTTGGCCAGCCAGCGCTGCTCATGGAGCGCCACGCTGGACGTCGCGTCAAGCAGTGCGCTCAGCACGCGGGACACCTGCGCCTGCGCGCCCTCCTGCGCGTCGGCCACGCCGGCGGCATGCCCGCGGGCGAACGCGTCCGATTCCATACGTTCCTTGGCGATCTTGAGCTGCGCGTCCACCCGCTGCGCGACGAGCGCGTTGAGCGCGGCGTCCTCCGCCGACTCGGTCTCCTCGGACACGGCGTGGTGCTGATGGTACGCGTCCATGTGCATCGGCGCGAACACATCTGGGGCCTCGAGTTCGTCGAGGTCCCAGGCGCTCGGGCTGAGGGATCGCGACTCAGATGATGACATCGTCGGCCCCCGCCGAGAGCACGATCTCGCCCGTTTCTTCGAGCGCACGGACCTTCGCCACGATGTCGGACTGAGACGCTTCCACGTCGCGCATCTTGACCGGGCCGAGGAACTCGATCTCCTCGCGCAGACCGGCGACCGCACGCTGCGACATGACACCCATGATGCGCTGCTGCAGTTCGGGGCTGGCCGCCTTGAGCGCCAGTGCAAGCTGTTTGACGTCGATCTCGCGCAGCAGGCGCTGCAGCGACTTGTCGTCGAGGGCGCTGAGGTCCTCGAAGACGAACATGAGATTCTTGATCTGGTCGCTGAGTGCCGGGTCGCGATCGGAGACCGCCTCGAGCACCTCCTTCTCGAGCGACGTGCTCACCAGGTTGAGGACGGCGGCCACGGCCGCCGGACCGCCCACGGTGCTCATGCCCTGCGTGAACGCCATCTCGGCTTCAGTGCCGATGGCGCGCTCCACGAGGGAGATCATTTCCGGCGACACTTTTTCCATGCGCGCGATGCGGAACATCACGTCGCCGCCGAGTGAGGGCTCCAGTTCACGCAGGATCTGCGCGACGTGGGCCGGGTCCAGATGCGCGAGGATGAGCGCGATCGTCTGCGGATGCTCACCGCGCAACGTGCTGCCGAGCTGTTGCGGATCGGCACGGCGCAGGCGACCAAAGCGGTCGCTGTCGGCGAGCTGTCCCTGGATGCGCTTGAGGATGACCTGCGCCTTGGCGGCACCAAATGCCGCCTCGAGCACTTCGCGCGCGAACTCCACACCGCCGGTGGACAGCGAGTCCATGCCCACGGTGAGTTCGAGCCATTCGGAGAGCACGGCGTTGACCGTGTCCGGTGGCACACGGTCGAGGGTGGCCATCTCGAGGGCCACGATCTCTGCTTCTTCCGCGTGCAGCTGGCCCGTGATGACGGCCGCGTGCTTTGCGCCGATGGCCATGCACACGATCGCCACTTTCTGGCGACCGGTGAGGCGGTCGAGAGCGTACTTATCGGTGTTGCGGGTGGCGACGGCGGAGCCCATGCTCAGTTCCGAAGCCAGCTGCGGGTGACACGCACGGCGGCGTCGGGACGCTGCTCCACCGTGGCGAGCGCCTGTTCACGTTCCGGCGTGGTCGCGGGCGGTGGCAACACCACCAGCTTGCGCTCTTCCACGGCTGCGACGGGCTCCGGCTCCCGCTGGCGCGGTGCGCCGCTGCCCAGGGCGGCCGCCGACACGGGAGGCGCGATCGCGGGTGCCGGCGGCGGCGGTGGCGGCAGCGGCTTGAGGGCCTTCACCAGCACCAGTGCCAGCACCAGCAGCACGATGAGTGCGACGACTGCAATCACGGGCTTCGGATTGGTGAGCACCGTCGTCACCATGTCCGGCGTGGGCAGCGTGTCAATCTCGGGCGCGCTCACGACCACCGGCATGTCGAATGGGGCGCTGATCACGGAGACGCCGTCGCCACGCGCGGAGTCCACGCCCAACGCGCTGCGCACCAGCGCCTCGATCTGGGCGAGTTCTTCCGGCGTGCGCGGCGTGATCGTGGGCGCGGTCGGCTCGGCGCCATCGGCGGCCGGCGTGATGGTCACCCGATCGGCCACCAAGACGGCTACGGTGAGTTTGCGCACATCGCCCACGGCGCCGCTGTAGCTCTCGACGCTCCGCGAGGTTTCAAACGTGGTCGAGCTGTTCACCGAGGCGGCACCCGCCTGGCCCTGCTGCGGTGTGATCTCGGCCTTGTGCTCGATGCTCACCACCTGCTGGTCGGGATTCACCGACTGCGTGGTGCGTTCAACCTTGTCGAAGTTGATGGCGGCGGACACCTGCACGCGCGCGTTGCCCGCGCCCACAATGCGGCCCACCATCGTCTCTGCCTTGTTCTCGAGGTACCGCTCCATTTCGCGCTGCATTTCCAGCTGGCGGCTTGAGAGGCCCACACCGGACGCGTCGTCAATGGTGGTCAGCGCGTTGCCGCGTTCGTCCACGACAACCACGTGCTCGGCGTCGAGTCCGCCCACGGAACCGGCGACGAGGCTCGCGATGCCACGCACGACTGACGTCGGCGGCGGCTCGCCGCCGCGCATGGCGACGGTAACGGAGGCTTTGGAGTTGCGTGTGTCCTTCTGGAACAGCTTGTCATCTTCGAGCGCGAGGTGCACCTGAACGCGCTCCACATCGCGCATGGCGCCGATGTTGCGCTCCAGCTCGCCCTCGAGGGCGCGCCGATAGTTCACCTTCTGCGTGAAATCCGTCATGCCCCAGGTGGGCTTGTCGAACAGTTCGAGTCCCGGACGGTTTGCACCCGGCAGTGGTTCCTTGGCGAGCGCCACACGGGCGGCCGGTACGCTGGACTCGGCCACGAGGATCGTGGACCCACCACGCTCGAGACGGAACTCGATGCCCTCCTCGGTGAGCTTGTCCTGGATGGGGCTGACCATCTCCATTGGTAGGTCGCTGTACAGCGGCACGAACTCCGGCGCCGTGGCCCAGCGCGACAACCCGAACACCCCGGCCGTCACAAGGACGCCCACGGCAATGATGGCAATGCGGCGCGGCCCGTCCATCCGGCCGAACATGGACTCAAGACTGTTTGCCATACCGGTGGCTTAGGACTGCATGTTGACGAGCGTGCGATAGCTCTCGACCATCTTGTTGCGCATCTCGATGAGCAGGTCGAGCGCAATGCCGGCTTCTTCCTGCGCGGCCATCACCTGATGCAGCTCAACGTCCTCGCCGCTGATGAAGCGCCGCGTCATGTTGCCGGCATTCTCGCGCACGTCAGAGATGCTGCTGATGGCGTCGGTGAGCGTTTCGCTGAAGGACGGGCCGTCGTTGGCCGTGCCGGGCAGCGGAATCGGACGGGCACCGGTGTCGGGGCCAATGCCAATGCCGTTCTGCTGAAACTCGGGCAGGCTGCGGGCGATGAGGCTGATGCGATCATTCACTGTCGATTCCTCAGGCGCGCACGTCGAGACGGCCACCGCGCATGGCGGGCGGCGTCGGCAACGTGGCGTTCTTGATCTTGCCGTAGGTGAGCGGGCCGAGTGCGGCGGTCTTCGAGAAGAACGTGCGCTCCTCGGACGTGAGCACGTCCCACAAGGCCGGGTCGGTGCCGGCCGGTGCTGCTGCCGGCACGTTTGACGGCGTGGACGCGATGGACGGACGAGCCACAACCGGCGCACGCTCCGCCACGCCAGCAGACTGCTCGGCCGCTGGCCGCGCGCCGGGCGTTGCGCCGTTCGACGGGCCGGTCGTGGCGCCGGGGCGCACGAGTGGTCCGAGGGACGAAAGCAGCGGATTGGAGTTGATGCCGTTCAGGCTCATGGCTGGCAACGCAGGAAAGTGAGAGCGAAAAATCAGGCGCGAGTGTTACTGCAGGACGTCGAGTGCGGTGCGGTTGGACGGATCAGATGTCGAGCGCGGCGCGGAGCATCTGCTTGGCGGATTGGAAAACGGTCGCATTGGCCTCGTACAGGCGCTTGGCGTCGAGCAGCTGCACGAGCTCCTGCGTGGTGTCCACGTCGGGGTAGCGCACGTAGCCGTTCGTGTCGGCGTCGGGATGGCCAGGCTCGTAGATGAGGCGACCTTGGTCGTTCGGGTCCTCCAGCGTGCCGGCAATCCGGACCCCGTACATGCCGTCGTCGGGCTGGGCCAGTGGAATTGGAATCGGAATGGCGCGGCTCACGTCGCCGACCGCTGGCATCTGGAACGGCGGAACGCCGTAGGGCGCCGTAGGGGCGGACATCGTGCCGTGTATCGCGGGTTCGGCGCCGTTGCCGCTCGTCTGGCGCGTGGCCGTCTCCAGCACCGTGGTGCGGCGGCGGTACGGGCCACCGGCGTCGGTACGCGTGACGTCGGCGTTGGCGATGTTCTGGGCAATGGTCTCCATCCGCGCGCGCTGCGCGGAGAGTCCACTCGCCGAAATGCTGAGCGACCGGAACTGAGGGCGCGGCGGCTGGACGCCAGCGGCCGGCACGAGCCCGAGACGACGTGGGTCGGTCATGCGCCGGTCCCCTTGATGGCGGTGCGAATGCTCTGGTACGTGCGCTCGAGCAGCTTGGCCGTGGCCAGAAAGCGGAGTTGCTCGTCCGCCAGGTCCATCATTTCCTGTTCGACGTCCACCGGATTGGCGTCCACCATCTCGGCGTCACCCTCTCCGGCAGCCAGCGCAAAGCCGTCGCTGTTGTTGAGCGACGCCTTGGCGACCCGATCGCCAATCGCCCGCGAACGCCCGACACTTTGGTCGAGCGCGCCGCGGAGCGGTGAAGCGCTTGATACGCGATCAATGAATCCGAACAGCATTGGCAAAGCCTCGTAGAACGGCGTGAGTATCCACGAGCTGTTGAAGCAATCGTTGGGCCACGGCGATTCGGAAGCAGCGGAAACGGTCTAAAGCCTTGTTTTGAAACGATTTACGAAAGCAATTCGCTACCCAGTCGCTGCTACCGGCATGATGTGCCGGGATGCAGGATTTGCCGATTCGTACCAAGCAAGGAAATATCTGCCGAGTGTGCGATAGGTCACGCAGCGCATATCTTCGGCCATGTCCATCCTCGATCACGATTCGCTGGGCGCCTTCTGTCGCCACACCCACGTCGCCCTGCCTGGCGCTGCCAGCGGCCCGCTGCAGGGACTCACGTTCGGGCTCAAGGACCTGTTCGACGTCGCAGGCCACCGCACCGGCTTTGGTAGCCCCGACTGGCTACGCACCCATGAGCCGGCGAGCCGGTCGGCTTCCGTGCTCACCACGCTGCTCGCCGCCGGCGCGGAGCTCGTGGGCAAAACGCACACGGAGGAAATGGCCTTTAGCCTTACCGGGGAGAACGCGCACTATGGCACGCCCAACAACCCGGCGGCACCTGGGCGCGTCCCCGGCGGATCGTCCAGCGGCTCGGCCGCCGCCGTCGCGGGAGGGCTGGTGGACTTCGCCATTGGCAGCGACACCGGTGGCTCGGTGCGGGCACCGGCCAGCTTCTGCGGCATCTATGGGATTCGTCCCACGCACGGACGGATCGCGATGGACGGTGCCTGCCCGCTCGCGCCCAGCTTCGACACCTGCGGCTGGTTTGCGCGTGATGCCGCGTTGCTCGCGCGGGTGGGCGACGTGCTGCTCGCTGGCACGCCCGCTGCCGCCGGAGAGCTCTTGGTGGCCCAAGATGCGTTCGCGCACGCACTGCCGGACGTACCGCCGGCGCTGGCCGGTGCCGTGGGACGGGTGGAGGCGCTGCTCGGCGCCGGCCGTCCGGTGACCGTGGCCGAGGCCGGTCTCACCGCGTGGTTCAGCGTGTTCCGCACGCTGCAACACGCAGAAATCTGGGCGGCGCACTCGGAGTGGGTGACACGCGAGCGGCCCACGTTCGGACCCATGATCGCCAAGCGGTTTGAGATCGTCTCGCACGTGGACCACGCGGCCGTGGCGGTGGCCGAAAGCGAGCGCGCGTCCATCCGCACCCAGCTCGACGACCTGCTCGCTCACAATCGTGTGCTCCTCATGCCCACCATGCCGGATATCGCGCCGCTGCTGCAGGAACCGGCGGAGACAGCGGTCCCGGTGCGGGAGCGGGCGTTGGCAATGCTCTGCGTAGCTGGCCTGGGAGGACTGCCGCAGCTGTCCATCCCGGCGGGGGCAGTGCGCGGCTGTCCGATTGGCATGTCCCTGGTGGCCGCCCGTGGCAACGATAAGTTGCTCCTCTCGATCGCCGTTCAGCTAGCTTCTTAGCTCGAAGCGGGATTTAGTCTCTTTGTGGCGCTAAAGTCATCTCATTATGACTCGTTAATGGCGCAAAAAGCAGATATGAGGTGGGTCGATTGCTACCGCGGTCTGCCCCAGACATCCCGCGCCGCCAGCCGCGCGATACCAAAGCAGATCAGGCCGCTCACGCCAAACACCACGCGCCCAATCACCTGATTCACCTCGTACGGCACGAACGGAACGCCGCCCGTGACGGTGGGCCCGGTGATTGCGATCCATAGCGCGTAACTCCCGCTGCCCAGGCAAAAAAGCAGGGCGAACAGGGCGCCCGTGCGATTGGAGGCGCGTGGCGGTGGAGATGGTTCACGTTGGGTCATGGTCCCGTACTGACGAGCCACTACCGTACCTGTGACGCCCCCACCGCGTACGTTGCACCATGACAGACACCCTCGGCCCCATCGCAGCCCAACGGGAGCGAAACAGCCAGCTGCTCGCGCGGGCTGAGCAGCTGGCCGAGCGCGCGGAACGGGCGGACCGGGGGGAGCAACCCGAGCTGACGCCGCGGCGTGCGCTGCCGGTGATCCTCTTTCCGGCAAACACCCGCAACAGTGGGCCGCTGCCTGACACGGCGCGCGCCGAGTTCCTGAGCGGCCTGCGAACCAAGCTGGCGGAACTGTTCCAGTCGCCGGCGTCCGACGCCCCAGCCAGCGCGGCGGAAGAGGCGGCGCTGGCGGGCGCCAATGACAGCCAGGCCTCGCCGCTGGCCACCGTGCTCGGCGCCGCGTGCGGAACGTGCCGAGGCGACTGTTGCACGGCGGGCGGCACACACGCGTTTCTGCGCGCCGACAGCCTCCTGCGCGTGCGCGAGCAGCGACGGGCCGCCGGCCATGAGGACTCGGCGGACAGCATGGAAGCGGCCTACGCGGCGCACCTGCCCAGCCGGCATTACCGCGGGTCGTGCGTCTATCACACCGCCAACGCCTGCGCGCTGCCACGGGCCATGCGCTCCAACCTGTGCAACCGCTATCTCTGCGGCAGCCTCACGCAGCTCACCCGGGCCCTCGAGGAATCCGGCGCCGACGCGGGATACGTGGCGGCG